>JANMTG010000098.1:0-13818 GCA_031390205.1 Gemmatimonadota bacterium | reverse complement strand
CTTTGTCTTCCAGGCCGGCACCTCGCTCGTCACGGCCGGAAATATCGTCCTGATCAATGGTGCGCAGGCCCAGAACGTGTACTGGCAGGTTGGCACTTCGGCCACGCTCGGCACGGCGTCACAATGGAAGGGCAACATCCTCGCCCTGACGAGCATCACGATGGTGGACAACGCTACGCTGGTCGGACGCGCCCTGGCGCGGAACGGCGCAGTGACGCTGGGCACCAATAACGTCATCACTCTTCCCGCGCCATAGCACCGGCGCGACTGGGTAACCGTAGCACCTAAGCACCTTCTCTGACCGGATCTCGAAAGGGGTCCGGCCTGAGACTGAAGGCGGAGTGTCCCGCAAGGGCACTCCGCCTTTTTGTTTTGGTTATCGGGAGGGGGAGGGTTTTACCAAGATGGTTAGTTGGAGCCGCTCCGCTAACCGCCGTACCAACCGCCGTCAACTGGCCGGCTCATGGTGCCACCGAAAAGATTTGCTAGGTTTGGCGGTTGTGAGGAGGACGCCTGGAGAGTGCAAACGTGCTCACCGGGCGCACATCCTTCTCGCGACGCTACACGCGACTGTGGTACCCGCTGGAAAGAAGCTCCACCTTTGAGAGGAGACAATCATGTTGGGAAGAAGTTTGACTGTCTGTTCGGTGGCGGCCTTGCTCCTCGGCGGAACGGCGGCAGCTCAGTCGCGCGGTACGTTGTTAGTAGGCGGCTTTGGCCAGTGGACCTGGTTTGACGAAAACGCGGGCCGCGCGAATGCGGTCCCCAAAGACGGATTCGGCTACGGTGGACGGGTCGGGGTGTTTCTCTCGGATCCGCACTGGCAACTCGAAGGCGATGGCTACTATTCGCCGCAGGACAGGGACATCAGCGGCCCGTTTTGCTGCCCTGGTACGCGGCCGACTGAAGTCAACGCTTCGGCGTTCGCGCTTCGCCTGAACTACAACTTTCCGCTCGGCAACATGATGGGCCGGCAGAGCCAGTTCATCATCGGTGGTGGCGCGGTCCGCACGAACTACAAGTTCAAGGGCGCCATTGTTAGCCCTGAGGCCTCCACCCACAACTTCGGCGCGAGCGGCCTCGTCGGTCTCCGCCTCGGCGTCGCGAATCGTACGGCGATTCGCATCGACGGTGTGGTCGACTATATGCCGAATCACGAGCCGGATGCGAACTTGAACCTGCACGGTCGTGCCGGATTGGACTTCCTGCTCGGTGGTGCCCGTCCGGAGGCGATGTGCACGTACGCCGGTCTCGAGAGCATTCCTGCTTCGAGCCCGAACTGCGTGGCTCCGCTGCCGCCGCCACCACCACCACCGCCACCGCCACCGCCGCCGGTTTGCCAGTACAACTCGAACATTCTGGCGACGGATCCGAACTGCCTTGCTCCGGTGGTCCCGCGGATGGTTGATACTACGGCGATCACTGGCCCGATCTACTTCGGCTTCGACCAGTCGACGATCAGACCGGACGCGGCTGCAACACTCGATCGCAAGATTCCGTACCTCCGGGCGAACCCTGGCATGCGGATTCGTATCGAGGGTAACGCTGACGAGCGTGGCTCCGACGAGTACAACCTGGCCTTGGGCCAGCGCCGTGCGACTTCGGCCAAGCGGTACCTCGTGGAGCGCGGTATCTCGGCAGATCGCTTCGACATCGTGAGCTATGGCGAGGAGCGCCCGGCTTGCACCGAGCACAACGAAGCCTGTTGGCGGCAGAACCGTCGCGATAACTTCCGTATCGTGACGATCGGTGGCGACGGCATGATCAGAAGGCCGTAGCACCGGCGCCCTTTTTGTTTTGGGGATGTGCGGGAGGGGGATGCTTCGCGTTGCGGAAGGCTGTAGGTGAGCCCACGGCGCACGTTACCATCACTCATGCTCGCATCGGTTCGATCTGCCGCATTGGTGGGCATCGACGCTTACGACGTGATCGTGGAAGTCGACGCGGCGCCGGGGCTGCCGCAATGGACAATCGTCGGACTCGCGGCGGGAGCGGTCAAGGAAAGCCGCGAACGGGTGGGAGCCGCGCTTCTCAACTCCGGGTTCGACGTTCCCCCGCGTCGGATCACAGTGAACCTCGCGCCGGCAGACGTTCGCAAGGAGGGAACGGCGTTCGATCTGCCCATCGCACTCGGGATTCTCGTCGCGACGGGCCAGCTCGAAGCCACGGCTCTCGTCAACCGCATGTTCGTTGGGGAGTTGGGGCTCGACGGGCGCCTTCGCACCATGCGAGGAGCACTTTCGGTCGCTCGCCACGCACTGCGCGAAAAAGTGACGGCACTCGTGCTGCCGAAGGGCAACGTCGCTGAAGCGTCGCGCGTGAGCGCTCTCGCGCTGTCAGCGCCGGAGGGTCTCACGGAACTGGTCAGACAACTGCGTGAAGGAAGTCTCGATAAAGCGACTGGCGGCGCGAGCTTCACGGGAGTGACCACCGATGCCGCCGATTTCACCGATGTCGTGGGCCAACAAGCAGCCAAGCGCGCGCTCGAAGTTGCGGCAGCGGGCGGGCACAACGTCCTTCTGGTTGGCCCGCCCGGTGCCGGAAAGACGATGCTCGCGCGCCGCATGCCCACCATACTCCCCGCGCTCACCGAGGAGGAAGCATTGGAAGTCGTCGCGATCCATTCCGTCGCCGGAGTGCTGGACCACACGATTGTAGCCAGTGGGGTCCGCCCGTTTCGCGCCCCGCACCACACTATTTCGAGCGCGGGACTCATCGGCGGTGGAACGCTTCCGCGGCCGGGCGAGGTGAGCCTGGCTCACCACGGCGTACTCTTTCTCGACGAGATGCTGGAGTTTCCCCGCCACGTTCTCGACGCACTGCGCCAGCCGATGGAGGATGCAAGGGTCGTGATCGCGCGAGCGGCGCAGGCAGTGTCCTATCCGGCAAGCTTCACCCTGATCGGGGCATCGAACCCCTGCCCGTGCGGGATGACTGGCGAGGCTAACGGCGCCTGCAACTGCGCTCCCGGCGACATCGACCGCTACACCGCGCGCCTCTCGGGTCCTCTCGTGGATCGCATCGACATGCACGTAGCGGTTGGTGCGGTGGCGTTGCGCGAGCTGAGCGGACGTCCGACTGGGGATCATTCCGCCACGATTCGCGCTCGTGTGGAGCGGGCGCGCGCGCGCCAGCGGCGACGATTCGCCAAGGCGCGAGGTGTCTCGTGCAATGCTTTCGCCAGCGGCCGCTGGATGGATTCGCAGACACCCGTGAGCGCCGAAGCGAGGGCATTGCTCCACACTGCCGCGGACCGCCTGTCGCTGTCGGCGCGAGGGTATCATCGAGTCCTCAAAGTTGCGCGGACCATCGCCGACCTCGAAGACGTTGCGGAGCTCGGCGCGTCGCACATCGGGGAGGCCCTCCGCTATCGCCCTGTCGCGCGATCAAACGGAGCGAAGCGGAGCGCGGTTTAGCGACACAACGAAAGGCCGTCCCCTTGCTCGGACTTGCCGGTCCGTTTGCCTCTCCTCGCGGGCCGGGGTATTCTCCCTGTCGGCCCTCAACCGTACCGGCCCACAAACCAACGGACCACATGCGAAAAATCGGTTGCTTTCTTGTCATCCTTCTTCTGCTCGTCGGGGTGTGGTACTGGTACGCCCGAGTCGAGATCGGGCCGGCGAAGGACCCGACAACCGCGGCAGCGCCGGCGGGAAAGCTCTGGCAGCCCCTTACGACCGCTGACGCCGAGCGAGGGCGCGCTGCCGTGCAGTCACTGAGCCAGCCTTCCGGACCGGTATTCACGAATCTCACCGCGTCCGAGGCAGCGTCCTACATCTTCCTCATGGTTGCGAAGCAACTGCCTCCGTCACTGCGTAACGCCGATGCCGCGGTGATCGGAAGCCGTCTCTACGTTCGCTCGGAGGTCGATCTCAAGGAACTCGGTGGCTCCGGTGCGCTCGGCGCACTGGGCGCGTTGCTGGGCGACCGCGACAGTGTCATCCTGGGCGGCACCATCAATATGCTGGGCGCAGGCCGGGGCGAGTTTCTGATCCAGGAGGTGAAGATCGGCCGCCTGAACCTTCCATCGGCGCTCATTCCCCGCATCGTGACCCGAATAAAGACGGGGAATCGCACCGTCGGAGTCTCGGGTAACGGCCTGCCGATGGTGATGCCGGAATACATTTCAGACGTGCGAATAGCCGACGGAAAGATCACCCTCTACAAGACCACCGGGTGAGCCGACGGATTCTCGTCGTCGACGACGAGCAGGGAATTCGCGCGGCTCTCGGACAGCTCCTCGAGTACGAGGGCTACGAGGTTCGCGCGATCGCCAACGCCGCGGATGGAATAGCGGAGTACCAGAAGTGGCGGCCCCATCTCGTCTTCCTCGATGTGAAGATGGCCGGAATGGACGGGATGGAGGCGTTGAAGCGCCTCCGTGCGCTCGACCCGGCCGCCACCATCGTGATGATCAGCGGCCATGCCACCATCCGCACCGCGGTGGAAGCAACCCAGCTCGGCGCGTATGAGATCCTGGAGAAGCCGCTCGACACGGATCGCATTCTGGTGATGCTGCGCAACGCGCTTTCGCACCTCGATCTTCAGGAAGAGAACGCGCGCCTCAAGCAGTCGGTCGAAGCGCCTTACGAGATCGTCGGCAAAACGCCCGTGATGCGCGCGCTGATGGAGAAGATCGAGAAGGTGGCTACGACGCAGGCGCGTGTGCTCATCACCGGCGAGAACGGCACAGGGAAGGAGCTGGTCGCGCGCGCGCTCCACCGTATGTCGTCCCGGGCGAGCAAGCCGTTCGTCGAAGTCAACTGCGCGGCGATCCCCGGTGAGCTGATCGAGAGCGAGCTGTTCGGCCATATGAAGGGCTCGTTCACCGGCGCGATCGCCGACAGGGCGGGCAAGTTCGAGCAGGCTAACAAGGGCACGCTCTTTCTCGACGAGATCGGAGACATGAGTCTCGCCGCGCAGGCCAAGGTCCTTCGCGTCCTACAGGACAACGTCATCACGAGAATTGGCGGATCGAAGGCGATCTCCGTGGACGTGCGCGTGATCGCCGCCACGAACAAGACTCTGGAGAACGAGATTGCCGGCGGGAAATTCCGAGAGGACCTCTATTACCGTTTGAACGTGGTGCCGATACACGTCCCGTCGATCAGGGAGCGGAGAGAGGACATCCCGATGCTCGCCCAATATTTCGCCGCTACGCTCTCGGCGCGCGAGGGTATTCCTCCCCGCACCTTCACCGCGGATGCCCTGGAGAATCTCACCGCGCTCGACTGGCCGGGCAACGTGCGTGAGCTGCGCAACACGGTGGAACGATTGCTGATCCTCGCTTCCGACGCGGAGATCTCGGCGCGAGATATCGACCGCCTCGCCGGCCAGCGCGCCCTCGACGACGCCGGGCTCGCATCGCTCACGCAATGCCGCACCTTCGAAGAGTTCAAGGACGCGGCCGAGCGGGCGTTCCTGCTCAACAAGCTGCGGGAGTTCGACTGGAACGTCTCGGAGACCGCTCGCTCGGTGGAAATGCCGAGGTCCAATCTCTACAAGAAGATCGAGCGTTACTCGCTGTCGCGCGAGCACATGTGAGACGAGAGCCGCGCGCACCGATTAGAAGAAATGCTTCACGGGACGTAGCGAAACCTCTGTCAATTGTCGGGATGAACCGGCATGAGGCCGAACCGACCTCTTACAGAAGACTACCTGCTGGGGGCGGTCAGCCTTCACAGCAGTGGGCCGCGGGCTTTACACAAACGAAGAGGATGCGGGGAGTTGCTAGTCCCGTCGAGGGACGCCTCGAAGAAGAATGGGAGCGCGTTGTGCAAGAGAACAGCGTTCCCAGACAAGCCCGCAGCCCATAGCCGTGAAGGCCGGCAGCACCAGGCAGGTAGTCTTCAGTAAGCCTTGCGGCTCGATACACACCATTCTCCGGTAATCAGTGAAGAACTAGGGAATTATGAAAAAATTCAGTAATTACATCGGTGGAAAATGGGTGGCGCCGGAGTCCGGCGAGTACTTCGAGAACCGGAATCCGGCGGATCGCTCCGATGTGATCGGCAAATTCCCCCTTTCCGAGCGAGCTGACGTGGATCGCGCCGTCGAGAGTGCCCGGCGCGGGTTTGCGCTGTGGCGCGGGACCCCCGCACCCTTGAGGGGCGATGTGCTCCGCGTCGTCGGCGACATCATGAGCAGACGGAAGGAGGAGATTTCCGACGCCATGACGCGAGAGATGGGGAAGCCCCTCACCGAGACGCGCGGCGACGTGCAGGAAGGAATCGACACCGCCTACTACGCGGCGAGCGAGGGCAGGAGGCTTTTCGGCAGAACGGTTCCCAGCGAGCTGCGCAACAAATGGGCGATGAGCTACCGAAGGCCCGTCGGGATAGCCGGCCTCATTTGCCCGTTCAACTTCCCGATGGCCATCCCAACGTGGAAGATGTTTCCCGCGCTGGTCTGCGGGAACGCCGTGATTTTCAAGCCCGCGGAGGATGTGCCACACACCGGGACACTGCTGGTGGAAATACTGCTCGAAGCCGGACTCCCGAGCGAAGTCATCCAGCTGGTGCACGGCCGCGGAGAGCAGGTTGGGGCCGCGATCGTCGAGCATCCGGATATCCCCCTCATTTCCTTCACAGGCTCGACGGCCACCGGGCGAATCGTGGGCGAAACCTGTGGCCGGATGCACAAGCGGCTCTCGCTGGAGATGGGAGGAAAGAACGCGCAGATCGTCCTCGACGATGCGGATCTCGATCTCGCGCTCGAGGGAGCGTTGTGGGGAGCGTTCGGCACGACGGGGCAACGTTGTACCGCTACCAGTCGTCTTATTCTGCAGAAGAAGATCCACGACAGGTTTGTGGGCATGCTGGAGAAGCGAGCCAAAGGCCTCAAGCTCGGCGATGGCCGGAAGAAGGGAACCGATGTGGGCCCGCTCATCAACGAAGACTCGCTCCGGAAAGTCGAGACTTATGTCGACATCGGGCGATCCGAAGGCGCCGAGCTGGTTTGTGGCGGCGAGAGGCCGGGCAAGCTGGGGAAGGGAAATTTCTTCGAGCCAACGATCTTTACGGGCGTGAAGCCGGGATCACGTCTCGAGCAGGAAGAAATCTTCGGACCCGTTCTCTCGGTGATCAGAGTTGCCGACGTGGACGAGGCTTTTGCAGTGAACAATGACGTCAAGTACGGGCTGTCTTCGTCGATCTACACGAGCGATGTTAACACGGCCTTCAGGGCGTTGAACGAGCTGGACAACGGAATCACCTACGTGAACGCCCCGACCATCGGGGCGGAGGCCCACCTCCCGTTCGGAGGTGTGAAGCAGACGGGGAATGGGCACCGGGAGGGGGGTTGGGAGGTTTACGATTTTTATTCGGAGACCAAGGTCGGATACGCCGACTTCTCAGGCACCCTGCAGCGCGCGCAGATAGACAATTACCTGGGAACGCCGGATTGATGAACGCGGTAATAGAATGGCAATGAACATCACTGACAAGAAAATCGCGCACGCCCTGGAGCTTGCCAACAAACGCCGCAGCGGCAAGCTCGCGTTTCTGGCCCACTGGGCCAAGATCATGGTGGTGTCCCTCGCGCTTTTCGTAGTTATTCGGGCCTTCGGCGTCGAGGCGTTCAAGATCGCGAGCGGCAGCATGGAACACACTTTGTTCGAGGGCGATTTCCTGCTGATCAACAAGCTCGTCTACGGGGCCGGGATTCCGGGCGTGGGCCGCAAGCTCCCGGCGATCCACTCGCCGCGGCACGGAGACGTCGTGGTGTTCACTTACCCGGTCGATCCGCGCCTCAATTACGTGAAGCGCATCGTCGGGCTACCGGGCGACACTCTCGAGATGCATGACGCAACACTCGTTCGGAACGGCAAGCCGGTGAGGGAGGAATACCTCCAGCGCAGCGCGGGCGCGCCCGACCAGTCAGATGGAGATTTTCGCTGGCAGAAGGCCTATCTGGTCGGCAGGGCTCAGATCGAAAACTATCATCCTTCGCGAAACAACTGGGGGCCGCTGGTCGTCCCTGCACATGGGTACTTCGTCCTCGGTGATAACCGCGACAACTCGTCGGATTCGAGGTATTGGGGTTTCGTCGCGGACTCACTTGTGCGTGGCCAGCCGCTGGTGGTCTATTATAGCTACGCGCCCGATAATGGCCGCCGGCTCGATTGGCTCACCAGAGTGCGGTGGAAGCGCTTCGGGGAGATCGTTCACTAGAACGCTCCCGAGATTTCGGAGAGGATGATGCTATCGCTATGAAGGGTTCGACGAATCGGAAGTCGACCGTCGACGAAGGATCGCTCGACCAGTATCTGCGCGACATCAGCGTCTTTCCCCTCATCAATCGCGAGAAGGAAGTCGAGCTCGCGAAGCTAATCCGCCAGAACGATCAGGAAGCGCTGGACACGCTCGTGCGCTCCAATCTCCGCTTCGTCGTCTCCGTAGCGAAGAAATACCAGAATCAGGGCGTGTCCCTTTCCGACCTGATCAACGAGGGCAACCTCGGCCTCATTCGCGCCGGGCGCAAGTTCGACGAGACGAAGGGCATCAAGTTCATCTCCTACGCGGTGTGGTGGATACGCCAGTCGATTCTCCAGGCGCTGGCCGAGCAGTCCCGGATCGTGCGCGTTCCACTCAACCGAGCCGGGACTCTGCACCGGATCGGCAAGAGGGCGAGCAGCCTCCTCCAGGAGCTCGGTCGCCAGCCGACGAACCTTGAGATCGCCGCTGGGATGGACATCAGCGAGGACGAGGTCGCCAAGACGATGATGATCTCGCAGGTACATCTGTCGCTCGATGCGCCGATGTCTCCGGGCGAGGACAACCGTCTCCTCGATTATCTCCCCGACAACATGAACCCGACTCCGGACGAGATCACCTTCGAGAAGGCGCTGTCGGAGGCAATCGAGGAGTCGTTGTCGTCGCTCAAGGAGCGCGAGTCGAAGATTCTGCGTCTGTACTTCGGACTCGACGGCGCCGATCCCATGACGCTCGAGGACATCGGCACTCTGCTCCAGATCACGCGTGAGCGGGTGCGACAGATCAAGGAGAAGGCGTTGCTCAAGCTGCGGCACAATTCGCGGAGACGCTCGCTCGAGTCGTTCCTCGGCTAGTCACGCCGAGGGATCTGTCGGTTAGAGCGATCGGGTCACAACTGCGAGGAGTTGACGCGCAACGCCCATGTCCCGCGCTCATCCGCGTGAGCTTGCCTCCCGCTCGCTCCCACGAGCAAGTTCGGATATCACTGTCGTAGGCAGGTAGCCGACCGCTTTCAGCTGGTAGCCGGACGCCGGTAGTGTTCAGTTTGCATCACCGGAACCCCGGAATTCCCCAATGCGCCTTAGATTTGCTGCATGGCTCAACAAAGCTCGTTCGACGTAACGACGGGGGTCGACCTCCAGGAGGTCGACAACGCCGTCAATCAGTCCCAGAAAGAGATCTCCCAGCGCTACGATTTCAAGGGCTCACCCGCCACCATCGAGCTCAAGCGCGCTGAAGGGAAAATCACGCTCACCGCCGAGAACGACTACAAGATCGAGGCGGTGTGGGACGTCCTTCAGGGCAAGCTCATCAAGCGCGGCGTGTCGGTGAAGAATCTCGATCCAGGCGAGATCGAGCCGGCCGGCGGCGACACAGTCCGCCGCGACATCGCGCTCAAGATGTCGCTCGACGGCGAGACGGCGAAGAAAGTCGCGGCCGCGATCAAGGACGCGAAGCTCAAAAAGGTTCAGGCCGCCATACAGGGCGAGCAGGTCCGCGTGACGTCGCCGTCAAAGGACGACCTCCAGGAAGCCATGACGCTCCTCCGCGGCAAGGACTTCGGCGTCGAGCTCAAATTCGGCAACTACCGATGAAGGTTGGCGTCATAACGCTTGGCTGCGACAAGAACACCGTCGATACCGAACGCTACCTGGCGCAACTTTCGGATTATTCCGCCGAGTACACCGCGGACCTGGGCGATGCGGAGCTGATCATCGTCAACACCTGCGGCTTCATCGACGCCGCGAAAAAGGAATCCATCGACGCGATGGTCGAAGCTGCACGCTTCAAGACCGACGGACAGTGCCAGGCGGTAGTGGCGGTAGGTTGCATGATCGAGCGCCACAAGACGGAGCTCGAGTCGGCACTGCCGGAGGTCGACCTCTTTCTCGGCTCTTCAGAGATGCAACGCCTCGTGCCCGAGCTCACGGCGCGCGGACTCATTGGCGAGTCTAGCGAGCCCCTGCACCCCGGCGTCCGCCTCTACACGGGTGACCTGCCGCACGTCCGCTACCTCAAGATCAGCGAAGGGTGCGACCACGGCTGTGCCTTCTGCGCGATCCCGCTCATGCGCGGAAAGCACCGCTCCTTCTCGCTCGATGAGATCGTGCGCGAAGCGCAGCTCCTCGAGCTGCAGGGCGCGCGGGAGATCAATCTCGTGGCGCAGGATCTCGCGCACTACGGCCGGGACCGGAGAGACGGCAACAAGCTCCCGGAGCTGTTGGAAGCCCTAGTGAGCGAGACCTCCGTCCCGTGGATACGGATGCTGTATCTGTACTCCACCGGCATCAGCGACCGTCTGCTCGAGGTCGTGGCGCGTGAGCAGAGGGTGCTGCCATACGTGGACATGCCTATCCAGCACGGCTCCGATGTGGTTCTCGCCCGTATGAGACGGCCGGAGCGGCAGCGCACGATCCGGGAGCGCGTAGCGCGCTTTCGCGCGGCGGTGCCCGATGTGGCTCTTCGCACGACGTGCATCGTCGGCTTTCCCCGAGAGACCAGCGAGCAGTTCGAGGAGCTGCTCCAGTTTCTGGAAGAGATGCAGTTCGAGCGGGTGGGCGCCTTCACCTACTCGCCGCAGGAAGGCACGCGCGCCACGCAGTATCCCGATGACGTGCACGAGACGCTAAAACGCGAGCGGCTGGAACGGCTCGCCGAGCTGCAGCGGGGGATTACAGCCGAGCGATACGAGACGAGAATCGGCAAGACGGCTCTGGCTCTGGTGGACCGCAGTGATAATGAAATGGGAACATCACAGGCACGCCTCCCCTGGCAGGCCGATGACATCGACGGCGTCACATACCTCGACGAGGCGCTTCCGCCCGGCACTCTGGCCGAAGTCGCGGTCCAGGAAGTCGTGGACGATTACGATTTCCGGGCCTCGCTCATTCGTGTCGCGTTCCCGGCAGGCGCACCAGAGCGGCGCCCGGTGCGGCGCGAGCTGCCGATGAGTCAGGTCACCATGGGAAGCTACGGGCGGTAGATGGCCGCGCCCGTCGTCCAATTGCGCTCGGCTGAAGTGATGGAGCGCGCCCGCGAAATTTTCCCGGGGGGAGTGAACTCGCCCGTACGCGCTTTCAAGGGCGTGGGTGGAGAGCCGGTTGTCGCGGCGCGCGCGGCAGGCGCCCGCATCTGGGATGCCGACGGCAAGGAATACATCGATTTCGTCCTATCGTGGGGCCCGCTCGTGCTCGGACACGCTTCACCAATCGTGCTCGAAGCGCTCGCGGAGGTAATGCAGTCGGGCACCAGCTTCGGGATGCCGACGCTGCTCGAGGTCGAGTTCGCCGAAGCAATTCGGGAACGCATGCCGCACGTGGAGATGATGCGATTCGTCTCGAGCGGAACCGAGGCGACGATGAGCGCGGTGCGGCTGGCACGAGCGTTCACCGGCCGCGACGCGATACTCAAGTTCGATGGTTGCTATCACGGGCACGCCGATTCGTTTCTCGTGCGCGCCGGATCGGGGGTCGCCACTCTCGGCCTCCCCGATTCGCCGGGCGTCCCTCGCGAGCTGGCGGCACTCACCCTCACTGCGCCGTTCAACGACCTGGATGCCGCGCGTGATGTCATCAAAGCGAGCCCCAAACCGCTGGCCGCCATCATTGTCGAGCCCGTCGTCGGGAACTCGGGCTTCATCCCTCCGGTGCCGGGTTTTCTGGAAGGGCTGAGGGCGCTTGCCGACGAGTCCGGGGCACTTCTCATATTCGACGAAGTGATGACAGGCTTTCGGATTGCCCCGGGGGGCGCTCGCGAGCGATTCGGAGTTACCGCGGACCTCACGACCCTGGGCAAGGTGATCGGTGGCGGTCTCCCCGCGGCGGCTTACGGGGGCCGGCGGGATATCATGGAGCTCGTGGCGCCTTCGGGGCCGGTGTACCAGGCCGGAACTCTCTCCGGCAATCCCCTCGCCATGGCCGCCGGGCTGGCAACGCTCACCGCGCTGACGCCTGCCCTGCATGCCCGGATCGAGAAGCGCACCGCCGTGATGGTCGAAGGATTGCGAAGGATAGCCGGTGACCTTGGAGTTCCATTTTCCGGTGGGAGCGCCGGATCGATGTGGGGTTTTTTCTTTGCGGCGGAGCCGGTGCGCAATTTTGCCGAAGCAAAGGCATCCGATGTCGATCTGTTCCGGAGGTTCTTTCACGCCGCGCTCGAGCGCGGTGTGTATCTGGCACCATCACCTTTCGAAGCGGCTTTCATGTCGGCGGCGCACGGCGATCAGGATATCGCCACGGCGCTCGAACGCCTGAAGGCCGCGATGGAGCAAGCGATTGCGTAGACGCCTTTCGTTGATCGTTCTCCTGGGCTTCGGGGCCTGCGTCTCGATCAGCCCGCCACGGGGCAGTCCCGACGCCCCCGTGACGACCCCGGGAAAGTACAAGCGCGGGGCTGATCAACTTGTTCGCATTGCGCTCGCCACCGCCGCGCCCGAGGGAAGTCTTAGCGGAACTGGCGTAGTACGCCCCACGAGCGGCGAACCGTTCGTCAAATGGAACGGCAAGCGATATCGCGGTGACCTGGTCATAAGCAAGACCGACTCAGGTTTTCTCGTCGTCAATGTTGTGTCAATGGATTCCTACCTGCGCGGCGTTGTACCGCTGGAGATTGGAACTCGAACGGCAGCGGAGTTTGCCGCGGTTCAGGTGCAGGCGATTGCCGCGCGCACGTACTCGTATACGCGCCTCTCCAACACCCGCGCGTTCGACATGTACGCGACGGTGCAGGACCAGGTGTATGGCGGCGTAGATGCGGAAAAGCCCCAGACCGACTCGGCGATTCTCACCACGCGCGACGTCGTGATCGCGTATGCCGGCCGTCCGATCAACGCCCACTATTCGTCGACTTGCGGCGGCAGTACGGCCGGCGTCTCGGAAGTATGGTACGACAAGCCCGACGAGCCGTATCTCCGGCCTGTCAGCGACAGAATCCCCGGCACCAACAGGTTTTACTGCGATCCGTCACCACGCTTCAGCTGGACTCAGATCTGGGACCGGGACGCGCTGCGAGCGGTAATGGAGAAGTACCTCTCGACCTACACCGGCGCTCCGAAAACCGGACTGGGCCGCATCACCGGCGTTAGCGAGCAGGGCAGAACTGCTTCCGATCGCGTGTCTGCGCTCAGGGTAGCGACTGAGAGCGGCACCTACACGCTGCGCGGCGACGACACCCGCTTCGTCCTGCGGAATTCGCAGGGTGCGATTCTCAACAGCACATACTTCAGGCACGTTACTACGACCGACAACGGCGAAGTGACGAGCCTCACCGTGACCGGGCGCGGCTATGGCCACGGCATCGGCATGTGCCAATGGGGCGCGATCGGTCGCGCGCGCGCGGGGCAGAATTTCCGGACGATCCTGGAGACGTATTATCCGGGGACCATGGTTGGACGGATCGCCGGTTGAGCGGAGACTAGTCTGGTGACGAAAGCCAATTGCCGGATCGGCCTTGTCGGTGCCGGCGCGATCGCCCAGCTCGCGCACCTTCCCGTGCTCGCCAAGATCAAGGGTGCGCAGCTGGTGGCACTCTGCGACAACGACGGCCCCAAGGCCAGCGCTATCGCCGAGAGGCTGGGAATCCCTGACGTCTTCACGGATTTCGAGGA
>JANMTG010000078.1:0-2615 GCA_031390205.1 Gemmatimonadota bacterium | reverse complement strand
ACATAGAGCGCGCTATTATAGAAGGCGTTGTTCCACACCTCGTAAAACCCAATGCACACATCGAGCGGCCGCGGTGTATCAACAGCCGTGGCATACTGCGCGTTCAGGTCACGGGCGAGCGCGCCGGCGGTCATCGCTACGTCGCGAACGCCGCCTTCCACGAAGTAGCCCGTGAGCGCTGTCTCGGCGAAAACCGCGACATCGGGGTGCGGATCGAGGGCCGCTAATTGCGAGAAAACGCCGCCGAGACGGGCGAGGTTGGATGAATAGTCGCCCTTTCGCGGCTTGAACTGAACTACGGCGAGATGAATAGACCGATCCATCAATCTGAAGTTGCCATTACCCGCGAGCGCGGGCAACTAGCGACTTACGGGCCGGCATCGTTGCGCGCGCCCGTAGTGTCACTGCTATCCGCGCTGCTGCTCTCACCCGCGCTCGCTGTCGCGCAGGGTGGAGCCGCGGCCGAGCCGTGGAAGATCATCGCCATGCCACAGGCGTCCGTTGTCCTGGCGCGCGATGGATCGCTGATCGGGGAAATCGGGAACGAGATACGAACCAACGTCGCGATCCGATCGCTCCCGAAATACCTGCCGCTGGCGTTCATCGCGATTGAGGATCACCGCTTCTATCAACACGACGGCGTTGACGTCGTGGGAATCGCCGGCGCTCTCAAGGACAACATCTTCGGAGAGCGTCGCGGAGCGAGCACGATCACCCAGCAGCTCATCGGAAACATGCATCCGACCATCATCGACCGGACCGACAGAAGCATCGGACGAAAGGTCAGGGAGCAGTCCGCTGCCCGCGAGATGGAAAAGCGCTACACAAAGGATCAGATACTGGAAGCCTATCTGAACCAGATCCCATTTGGACGCGGCTGGCACGGGATCGAGAGCGCCGCCCGCCACTACTTCGGCAAGAGCGCGTCGAAAGTGTCGCTCGCCGAAGCCGCGGCGTTGGCCGCGATGCCGAAGGGGCCGGCGCTATACGATCCGCTCAAATATCCGGATCGCGTGCGGCAGCGGCGTAACATCGTGCTGTCGCTCATGGCGGATCAGGGACATATCACGCGCGAGCAAGCCGCGAGCGCGCAGGCAAGCAGGCTGGCCACCGCGGCAAACAGCGGGATGTCGGCCTATTCGCCCTGGTTCGTGAACGTGGTGCGCATCCAGGCGATACGAGCCGGCATTCCGGTGATGCGCGGCGGGTATCGCATCCATACTACTCTCGATCCGGTCCTCCAGAACGCCGCCGTTGACGCGCTGATCGTTGAGACGGCGGCACTGGAAAACCAGTCGGGATACAACCACCCGAAGTACCGCGCTGGCTCCGGTCAGAAGGGTGAGTATCTCCAGGGGATGGTGGTCGCGATGGACCCGACGTCGGGCGATGTGCGGGCACTGGTGGGAGGCCGCGACTACAGCGACTCACCGTTTGATCGGGCCGTGGATGGCAGGCGGCAGCCGGGCTCGTCGTTCAAGCCGATCGTGTATGCCGCGGCGATCGCCGACAGCCTCGCGCCGAATGCAATGTTCGCCGACACCGCGCTCGCCATCCTGCTCCCCAATGGAACGGTGTATAGCCCGGCAAATTCAGATGGGGACTTCAGTGGTCAGATCACCCTGAGGGAGGCGCTGGCCAGATCGCGAAACGGGATCGCCGTGCAGCTCGGACTGCTGCTCGGCATGGATTCGATTTCGGCTCTCGCGCGCAGAATGGGGATCACCTCCAGGATTGCGCCGTATCCGTCGAGTGCGATCGGCGCTTCGGCGGTGCAGCCGCTCGATCTCGTGGCGGCGTACACCACGTTTGCCAATCTCGGCACGCCGGTCGAGCCGAGGTTCATCTACCGAATTGAGGACGGGAACGGGAAGGTCGTTCTTTCTCGCGAAGTGCTCGCCCTCGCCCCCGCGCTCGATCCGCGCGTGACGTTTGTGGTGCGCGACATGATGCGCGACGTGGTGGAGCGCGGAAGCGCATCCACGATCAGACGCTATCTCCCCGCGTCAATTCCCGTCGCCGGAAAGACCGGGACGACCAACGACAACACCGACGTGTGGTTCATCGGCCTCACTCCCGATCTGGTCGCGGGTGTCTGGCTTGGCTTCGACAAGCCGGTGTCGATAGCAGCCTGGGCGGGCGGAGGATCGCTTGCCGCTCCAATCTTCGGCAGGATGCTGGCCCGATACTATGCCGAGAACCCGCAGCTCGTCGCCTCACACGTCGCGGCGCAGTGGAAGCCGCCGATCGGCGTGATCATGGGCGAGCTCGATCGCGATAGCGGACAGATGGCGGACGAGCTCACGCCGGCCGATCGCCGCTACACCGAGTATTTCGTGGAGGGGACAGAGCCCGTGTCGCTCAGGGCGGATCCGTGGAAGCTGTTCGGTTGGGGGCCGATCATTTTTTAGATCGCTGTGCTATTCGGCGGATCTTACTGCAACGGCGACAGCTTCTACTGATATCACTGTAGGGGGGAGGCGAGGGTATCCTCTTCGGCATGCGCCCGCAAGCGGGCACCCGCGCTCGCTCGGGCGGAGCCACCGTGCCCACTTCGTGGGCGCCCCCGCTCCTTCGCGCTCCGCGCTCCGGAGCTGGTCTCCTTGGTCGCTCGC
>JANMTG010000041.1:0-1877 GCA_031390205.1 Gemmatimonadota bacterium | reverse complement strand
CCATAGCCACTGCCCCGCGAGCCGCGAGCCCGGCTGTGGAGATGTTCCACCGCTACCGCCGGCTGGATAGCCTCCTGTCGGTTGCGCGATCGCGGTTCCGCTGAGGGGCGCGTCAGCGCCGTTGCGAAATGCGTGTGTTGTACGCGCGTAAATACCGCTGGTGCTCCGCGTCGGTCGGATATGAATCGCCCGGCGCGTATGGATATTCCTTCATCCGGTGGAAAGGAAGCGGTCCGACGGTGTTGCCGAACGCGGTGTTCAGGTCGGAGTCCTTGATCCAGCCGTCCGTGTAGAGGAGAACCTCTGGCCTCGATCTGCGTGGCTCCGCCGCATCGATGTGGCGGAGATCGTAAACTCGAGTAAGCTCGTGCGAGGGCAGCGGACAAGATAAGTTCCACTGCCATGTTGCTGCACCTCGTGCTCGCGGCGATCTCGCTCCAGGACTCAACGCTCGTTTACGATGGACGCGCGAATCGCGAGGACATCTCGTAGAAGGCGGTTACGAGGTCGAGATACGCATACCGTTCAAGAGTCTGCGATACCAGGACGAGCGAGTGCAGAGCTGGGGAATCCACATTCTCCGCCGGGTTCAGCACTCGGGATTTCAGGATACCTGGGCTCCCGCGGTCCGCGCGAATGCAAACTTTCTCGCGCAATCCGGCACGCTAGATGGACTGCACGACATGAAGCGCGGACTCGTCCTCGAGGCAACGCCCACTGCGACAGCCCGCATGGACCGCGCGCCGACAATCGGCAACGGCCGCGATTATGAGCGGCGGAGTGAGCTGGGAGGAGACATTCGATGGGGAATCCGTCAGAATCTCAACCTGAATGGGACCATCAATCCCGACTTTTCGCAGGTCGAAGCCGATGTGGGGCAGGTGCTGCTCAACGAGCGGTTCGCGCTCTTCTATCCGGAGAAGCGCCCGTTCTTTCTCGACGGGCTCGAGCTGTTTGACACACCGAACCAGTTGATTTACACGAGGCGCATCGTAGCGCCAACAGCGGGTCTCAAGCTCACCGGCAAGCTCGCCGGAGCCAATGTGGCCGCGATGGTTGTGAGCGAAGACGGCGATTACTCATGGAGTGGAGCTCACGCCCCTCTCTTCGGAGTCGCGCGATTGCGGCGCGACTTCGCGCGCAACCTCACATTCGGCACGGTGCTGACCACCCGCGAAGATGGTGCTGACCATTCGCGACTCGCTGCTGCTGATCTCCGCGTCTACCATTCGAAGCTCTATTTCGCCGCCTTCCAGGCGGCCCAGTCATGGACTGACAGCGCACGGAATCGGCTGGCGGGATCGCTCCTGCAGGCGGACTGGGATCGCACCGGCCGCGCCTGGGGCTTTCACTATACCCTCGCGGCGGTCGATCCGGATTTCAATGCCGCCGCTGGTTTCGTGAATCGCACGGGTTACATCAATGCAAGGGCGTTCAACCGGCTCAGTTTTTATGGAGAGCAGGGAGCTCTGGTCCAGACCTACGGCGCGTTCTTCGGCCTGAATCGCATATGGGATAATTCTGGCTCCGGGCACGCCTTGGTTGAGGCGAGCGAGTCGATAACGCCGAGCGCGACGCTCCGCGGCGGATGGCAAGTGAGCGGCGCGATCACGCGCGGCTTCTTCGCTTTCGACCCCTCGCTCTATTCCGGTATCGAGGTCGAACGGACGATTGGATCAGTTACCGACACCGCGGCTTTCATCGTACCGGGCCCCGAACGCGATCAATTCGGCGGATCGTTTCGCGTGACAACGCCGACCTATCGTTTCTTCAAGGGCACTGCCAGCATGACGAGAGGCGAGGTGCCGATCTTTCGTGAGGCCGCTCCCGGTCGCAGCACGAGGCTCGACGCGGCCCTCGATGTCCGCCCGACGTCG
>JANMTG010000036.1:0-3024 GCA_031390205.1 Gemmatimonadota bacterium | reverse complement strand
AGCCGACGACAAGCCGGCGGACAAGCCGCTCGATGTCGTCAACCGAACGCCCCTCTTTCTCACGTTCGGGAGCCCGCTCGACAAGACGGCGTTCGTGTTCGCCGTGCAGGCGCGCGGCACCAGCGAAGCGCGGGAGGCGCTTGCGGGGTCGGTTCAGCCGCTGATTCAGGACTACACGCGCAGGCCCAGGCGGTGGATCAACATCTGGTCGCCGTGGGACATCATCAGCGGTCCGCTCGATCTATACGACCTGCCAAGGGAGCTGCACGATTTTCCGGACACCACTCTGCCGCAGCGGGTTCACAACGTGCGCGATCAGGACGCCACGACACTCTTGATCGCGCACACCGAGTACTGGAAGAATCCGCTGGTGGTGGGAACGATCTACGACGCGATCGAGGCGCTCAGTCCATCAGCTCCGCGCCAGTGACTTCGCGTACTTCGCCCGTCGTAGGGCGATGGCCCGTAACGCGGCTCCGCAGTGCCTCGAAGAGCACCATCGGCCTTGCCTTGTTCACCTTCATGTAGGTGGCTGAATCGGCGTCCACCAGAATGAGCGCTATCCGCGGATCGCTCGGCCCGCCGTCACGGTCTCCGCCCTCGTCGCCGAACCACGCCTTCCAGTCTTCCTTGTATAGCTGCCTGATCTTGGACTTGTTCTTCGAGACCCGCGCGACGCCTGTCACCGACACCCACTCTTTTGACTTGTTGTTGTAATACGCGCAGTTCACTTGGGGGTCGAGCGCGAGATCGTCGAGCTTGTGGGTCTCGACGTCGGTGACGAACCAGAGGTCGGCGTCCTGGATGCGACCCTGCGTCGCCATCGGGCGGGAGACGAGCTGACCGTTGGGACGGCGGGTGGTGAACATCGCCGTCTCGATTCCTTCGATGAGGTCGTAGAGCTCATCCAGCTTCTTTGGGTGTGCCATGCCTCCGAAGTGTGCAGGAGACATGCCGGGCGGTTTCGTCCACGAGCGGTCCGACGGGCGAAGCGCTGAGTACGAAGCGGGTTATAGGCAATGCAAGTTGTGAGTGGACAGTCTTGAGTTTGTCAGTCTGTCAGTGGCTGTCAGAGCGATCGACCAATCAGGACTGAAGTTGGCATGGTCACAAAACGAAGGGCGCATTCTCACGAATGCGCCCTTCGTCACATCTGAATCTGATCTGGCCCTCGTACCACGGCAGCCGTTACTGGCAGCCGAGCACGCTCAGAATCCGTCTGGCGTCGGCGAGCATCTTGGCGGAGTCATCTCCGAAGATCTCCGAGCCCTTCCTGCTGGTGACCATTCTGAGGAAATCGTTCATCTTCTTGCACGATGCCCCGCTCTCGTTCTCTACATCGTCGAGCGCGTGGCGCAGCTGGTTCAGCATCGGATTGGCGGTACCGTTGTGGAGCTCGAGCCCTTCCACGAACCCGATCAGAGCAATGATCTGCTCGGCGGCACCGTGCACCGTCACAACGAAGGTTCCCGCTGCCCGGTTGCCGGCCGCGTCGACCGCGGTGCAAGTCACCGACGTAGAGCCCACGGGGAAAATGCTGCCCGACTGACGGGTGCAGGAGACGCCAGTGACGCCCACGTTGTCGCTGGCGGGGGTTACGAAGCTCACGACGGCGCCGTTCCTCATCGTCGCGTCAAGTTCTATGTTTGCCACGCTGATGCTGGGCGCCTCAACGTCGCGCACCATGACCGTCTGAGTGGCAAGAGCGCTGTTACCCGACTCGTCGGAAGCGGTCCAGGTGATCGTGGTCATGCCAACCGGGTAGGCCGCTGAGAACACAGCACCATCGCTGCGCGCACCAGCAACCGCGACATTCGGGCAGTTGTCCGCCGCTACAGCGCGGCCGGCGGCTAGTGCCGCCGAGCCCATGCCCGGATCGTTGTCGGCCGAAATGCTGGCCGGCGCCGTTACTGAAGGATTTTCCTCGTCGTTGACGGAGACCGTCTGGTTCGCGGTGGCCTGGAGGCCGCCCGCGTCCGTTACGGTCCATGCAATCGTCGTCACGCCGCTCGGGTATGGCGCCTCGAGATCGAGCGCGTCGCTTCTCACCGGCACCAGGCTGAACCCATCGGTGTCATCGGTGACTATCGCGCTACCGGCGTTAACTACCGCGGCGCATGCCCCAATGTCGAGAACAAGCGAGATGTTCGCCGGCATGGTAAGGACCGGGCGCTGGTTCGGGGTAGGCGTGAACCTGACCGCATCGCTCGAGAGATTGAAGAAGTTGCGCACGCGGCCCGGGACGAACGCCGCGATAGTACCCACGGAGTTCTCCGTACCCTGAGTGACGATATGGTCGCTGCGCGAAACCGACATGGAAGGAGCGTAGATCGTGATCTCGTTCGACTCCTCCGCCAGCACCAGCTGGACGGTCAGACGTCCAATGGCGCCATACTCAGGAACGTTGTTGAACTGAAGGACGAACCGGCGATTAGGAGCCGAGCCACGCGTCTCGTAGCGGATTCCGCCCACGACGCGATTCGGCATCCAGTCTGACCAGGCGAGCGCAATGATGTTGTTGGTGACGTCGTTCGAAGGAATCGCGCCGCCTCTGCAGCAGCCGTGCCCCATCGTCGCGCCGAAGCCGAGGAACCCATTCGACGAGATGTTGAGCTTGGTGTACGTCGTGCCATAGTAGATGAAGCTGAATCCGAGCGGGACGTTGAACATCACGCAGTCGTCGCAGTTCGGCCCTGCATTCGCGGTCGGAGCGGCTTCCGGCGCAAAGGGGACCGCCAAAACCGAATAGCCTACGCCCATCGCGAAGCTCGAAGCGGCCGAGGGGCTCACCAGCATGGCGGCCGATCCAGGCGCCTTCAGCATCGATCCCGAGGGCCCAATTGCCGGGTTCTTTTCCGAATCGGAAACCTGGGTCTCCACGACGACGATACCGGCGTCAGCGGGGCGATCGGCCCCGGTCGGAGCGGAGATCTTATCGGAGCAAGCGGCAAGAATCGCCAGGGCAAAGGCACTGGTGAAACCCGCTTTGATCAGGCTTGAAAGGCTGGAAGATTCGGAGTGAAA
>JANMTG010000286.1:0-1639 GCA_031390205.1 Gemmatimonadota bacterium | reverse complement strand
GGGCACGCCCGAGCCGGCGCGCAGATAATCGCATCCGCTCTCGCGCAGCAGATGGCGTCAACAGACGGTTCGTCCGACGCCGACACCAGCCGGCTGAAGCTCGCGAACACAATGGTTCCCGGGCTGGGGGAGCCGGTAGCGATTCGCGTCGCGCCGGAAAGCCTCGCTGCCGGTCGCAGCCTGGCGTCGCTCAATCTGCGCGGCACCACGGGAGCGACTGTGTTGGCGATCCGTCGCGGCGACGAGCAAATTCCCAACCCACTCGGCCGCGAAGTCATCTACGCCGGCGATCTTCTCGCGATTGCGGGTGAGCGAGATGCATTGGCGGTAGCGAGAGGAGTGTTCGCTCCGAACCTTCCCCGTGGAACGGACGGATCGGAGAGCGCCGAAATCGAGGCCGACATCCAGGCGGTCAATGAAGTGTTACGAATGAGACGGGTTTAGCCGCTGAAATTCACTTTCAGGCGCGCCGCTCCCATCCTATGCGCTCTCACGCTCGCGGCGTGCGGCGCATTCCGTTCATCGGGAACGAGAGATCAGCTTCGGGTGCTCGTCTACAATATCCATGCGGGGAAGGACGCAAAGGGAATCGATAACTTCGTCAGGGTGGCGGGGATAATCCGGGCGACCAGGGCCGACATCGTGCTGCTTCAGGAGGTCGATCGTGGGACCGCGCGCTCGGGAAAAGTTGACCAGCCGCGAGTGCTATCCTCTCTCACCGGCTTTCATGCAGCGTTCGGAAAGACACTTGACTACCAGGGTGGCGACTATGGGATCGCCATTCTGTCACGGTGGCCGATAAGCTCCGACGCGATCTTCAGTCTTCCGGTGAATCCGCCGCAGGAGCGTTCCGGCGGATCGCGTGAACCGCGCGGGGCGTTGCAGGCTGTAGTTCAACTACCGAGTGGGCCGCTCACCGTTCTCAACACCCACATCGATGCATCCCGCGAAGACTTCTACCGCAAGCAGGAGATGGCGACACTAATCCAGCTTGCGACTCGCTCGATCGGCAAGCGCGACAGAGCGACACTCGTGGGTGGTGACCTGAACGCGGAGCCCGGAAGCATGGTCATCGAGATGTTGCGCGCGAGTCCGCTCCGCGATGCGTGGGCGGAATGCGGGCAGGGATCCGGCCTCAGCTATCCCGCCGACCGGCCAGTCAAGAGGATCGACTATCTTCTCCTGCCGGTATACTGGAAGTGCGTGAGCGGACGCGTCCTCGAGACTGACGCGTCGGATCACCGCCCGGTCCTCTTCGTAATCGAGCGCGTCAAGTAATGCGGGAGAACTTGCGTCAAACGCATCGGCTGGCTATGCCGCCACCGACTTGGTGCGCACCGTGAGGCGCACTTCGGCCCCGACCTTACCCAGGAACTTGATGAGCATATCGACGCTGAATCGATCGATCCTTCCGCGGACGAGGTCACTGACGCGGGGCTGTGATACGTCAAGCAGCTGCGCCGTCTCCCGCTGCGTTGCCCCGAGCGCGGTCAGCCGCTTCCGAAGCTGAATCATCAAGTCCGACCGGAGCTGGAGGTTCGCGGCCGCGTCGGGCGCAAACCCCAGGTCTTTGAACACGTTGCCGCTTCCGCGGCGAATATTGATCCCCATGCTTGTCTCCCTCAGTCCGAATGCCGCC
>JANMTG010000024.1:0-7645 GCA_031390205.1 Gemmatimonadota bacterium | reverse complement strand
CCGAATCTCTCGTGAAGCTCTCGGGAAACCTCCTTGAGAAATACATCATCGTCAGCCAAATCGGGTTTTATCAAGTGCGCGGTTAATGCTGCCTCAGTTGTGCTCAATCCCCATATATGAAGGTCATGCACCTCGCGGACCCCGGCAAGGTTCCGGAGATAGGCCTCGATTGTCGCGGCAACAACGTTTCGTGGCACTGCATCCAACGCCAGATCCACTGATTCTCTCAGCAGACCCCAGGTACCCACCGCTATTACAGCGACCACAACCAAGCTCATTGCAGGATCGAGCCAGAGCCAGCCGGTCACGCCGATGGTAAATCCGGCCATCACAACTGCAGCGCTGACAGCAGCATCCGCTGCCATGTGAAGATAAGCTCCGCGGATATTGACATCTCCCTTTCTTCCTGAGAAGAACATGAGAGCGGTGACCGAGTTGATCACGATGCCTACCGCGGCCACCGCCATCACTACGCCGGACGCGACCGGCTCGGGGTTCCTAAGTCTGCTGACGGCCTCCCACGCGATCGCGCCGATCGCGATCAGGAGCAGTAATGCATTACCAAGCGCTGCAAGGATCGAAAAGCGGCGTAGACCATAGGTGCGCCGCTGAGTAGGTATTCTCTTCGCTAGAGCAGCTGCCGCCCACGCCAAGAGAAGGGCCAGGACATCGCTGAAATTATGGCCAGCATCGGCGAGCAGCGCCAATGAGTGAGCACGCAAACCGAATAGGGCTTCGATTACAACGAATCCAAGGTTGAGCGTGATACCGACGGCAAACGCTCGGGTATAGGATCCTGAACCGTGACTATGCCCGGGATGATCATGCTTCATGATTTGTCCTCACAAATAGTTCTTTCCGAAATTCGATGCCGTGGGGGAGAGGCGCTCCGTTAGGCGCGCGTCCGTGCCGCGCGGAGCCCGTTCGCCACGACGAGTAGGCTCGCTCCCATATCGGCTGCCACGGCCATCCAGATTGTCGCCCACCCTGCGACGGCCAGGACCAGGAAGACGCCCTTGATAGCGATCGACACGGCGATGTTCTGCTTGATGATCCCGAGCGTCCTGCGCGAGAGCCGGATCGCGAAGGACAGCTTCGACAAGTCATCGCCCATGAGAGCGATGTCTGCGGTCTCAAGCGCCACGTCGGTCCCCGCCGCGCCCATTGCGATTCCCACCGTCGCGGCGGCCAGGGCCGGCGCGTCGTTCACGCCATCACCGACGAAAGCCACCCGCTCGCCCGTCGCCTCCATCTCGCGCACGATACGCACCTTGTCGTCCGGCAGGAGCTCAGCGCGGAACTCGTCGACGCCGAGCCGCTCAGCCACGGCGCGTGCGGTGCCCTCGTTGTCTCCGGTGAGCATGATCGTGCGCCTCACGCCGACGGCATGCAGGGCTTCGAGCGCGGCACGCGCCTCGGACCGTATCTGGTCGGCGATCGCGATGACGCCGAGCGGCTCACGTTCCGTCGCGACCAGCACGGCGGTCTTGCCCTCGCGCTCAAAGCGTTCGAGGGCGCGCTCGACTTCGGGGGTCTTGACCTTGAGCTCCTCGGCCAGGCGCTCGTTGCCGAGGTAGACGATCTCGCCGCCCACCCTCGCGCGGGCCCCGCGGCCGACCAGGGCCTCGAAGTCCGCCGAGTCCGGCGGCGCGACGCCGCGACGTGCCCCGTACTCCAGGACCGCCCGGGCGAGCGGGTGCTCGGAATGCCGCTCGACGCCGAGCGCGAGGCGGAGCATCTCGGGCTCCGCCCGTCCGTCGAGCGCAACGATGTCGGTCACCGCCGGCCGCCCCTCGGTGAGGGTGCCGGTCTTGTCGAACGCCACCGTCGTGACCGTGCCCGCGTGCTCGAGGTGCGCGCCGCCCTTGATCAGCACCCCGCCGCGCGCGGCGGCGGCGAGGCCGCTCACGATCGACACGGGCGTCGAGATGACGAGCGCGCAGGGACACGCGACGACGAGCATCGCGAGCGCGCGGTAGACCCACATACCCCAGGCGCCAAATCCCGCGAGCGGCGGCACCACCGCGATTAGGACCGCCACGACCACGACCGCCGGCGTGTAGATCCGGGCGAAACGGTCAACGAACGTCTGGCTCGGCGCCCGCGAGGCCTGCGCCTCCTCGACCGCGTGGATGATGCGCGCAAGCGTCGTGTCGCTCGCCGGCTTGGTCGATCGAACATGGAGTGCGCCCTGCCCATTGAGGGTGCCCGCGAACACTTCCGCGCCTGGCTCTTTATCCACCGGCATCGACTCCCCGGTAATCGGCGCCTGGTTCACGCTCGAGCGGCCGTCGCTTACCTCGCCGTCAACGGGGATCTTCTCGCCCGGTCGGATGACCACGGTTTCACCCACCGTGATCTCTGCGACGGGGACGCGCAGCTCGCGGCCGCTGCGGAGGACCGTGGCCTCGGCGGGCGTGATCTCCATGAGCGCCTTGATGGCGTTTCGTGCGCGGTCCATCGAGTAGGCCTCGAGAAGCTCGGCGATGGAGAAGAGGAAGAGTGTCGCCGCCGCCTCGCCCTGCTCGCCGATGATCCACGCGCCGGCGGCGGCGACCGACATGAGGAAGTTCATGTCCAGCGCGCGGTGCCTCGCTGCGCGGAGTCCCCGCGGGACGACGTACCACCCGCCGGCGACGCTCGACAGGGCGAGGAGGAAGAGGGCGAGAGAGGGGGGCGTGTCGAGTCGGTCCAGCAGCAGCGCGAGCCCGAGGGCGACACCTGCGGCGACGGTCAGGACGACCCGGCCCCGCCGCTCCCAGAACGAGATCGGTGTGGCCGCGCCGTCGTCTTCGTCGTCGACGCGATACCCCACCCGCCGGATGGCGCTCGCCAGATCGCCACGCGCCACTTTGCCGACGACGTAGCCGACCCGCACGCGGCCGCCAACGACGTCCACGTGGACGTTCTCTACGCCCTCGAGCCGCTCCAGCGCGCCCTCGATGGCGGCAGCACAGCTCGCGCAGTCCATGCCTCCGACGCGCAGGTTGCAGGTCGCGGCCGTGGTCCTCCCGCGGATCTGTCCGGTACGAGGGCCGGGGTTGCCATCAGACTTTATCGCGTGTTCGACCATTCGTGTGTACGGCTAGAGTCCTGGGGTTCAACCGGCACAGAATCATGGCCCAGGCGTGCACGATCAAGGCCGGACCCCCATCGGTCGTCGCGACGGCGCGCGTAGGACGTCCGCCTCATTGGCCTACTTACCGATCTTGCGCAACTCCACCATCAGGCAGTGGTCCTGCACGACATCGATTCCGGCACGCGCCAGCTTCTCGGCCGCTTCGTCGTTCCTGATTCCGAGCTGAAACCACACCGCCTTCGGGCGCTTGGCGATGATGTCGTCGACGTGCGGTGGAATGTCCACCGGCCTGCGGAACACGTTCACCAGATCCACTTCACCGGGAACGTCGGCGACCGCGCGATAGACCTTCTCACCGAGCATCTCGGTAAGGTCCTTGTGATAGACGGGCACCGGAATGATCTCGTATCCCGCCCGCTGCGCATACTCGGGGACGTAGTACGCGGGCTGCTCCGGCTTTGCCTTGATGCCCAGCACCGCTATCCGGCGCGTGTTCTCGAGAAGCGTTCTGATTTGCGCGGGTGTGTCGAGCAGGTGCTCGCGCCAGCCGTTTCCATCAGTGTGATCTGCCATTCCTTTTCTCGATCGTCAGCGGGGTAACGGCAACGGTATTGCCGGCATAAATTGCAAGAGCGAGTCCAGCTCAAGAATTTCGGAGAGCCATTGTAATGCGGATGTTAGTACTTGGTGCGGGCCTTCAGGGCTCCGCGTGCGCTTATGACCTGCTCCAGAATCCCGACGTAACCGAAGTCCGCCTGGCTGATCTGCACACGGAGCACCTGGCGGAATTCCTCCGCCCACACTCGGGCAAGCGACTCATCTTCACGCCGCTCGACGTGCGCGACACCGAAGCCGTCCTCGCGCTGATGCGCCAGTGCGACGCCGCAATGAGCGCAATCCCGTACTACTTCAACTTCGAGCTGGCGCAGAGAGCGGTCGAAGCCGGCGTGCATTTCTCCGACCTCGGCGGAAACACCGAGATCGTGTTCAAGCAGAAGGGGTTGGACCTCGAGGCAAAAAAGAAAGGAATTACAATCATCCCCGACTGTGGACTGGCGCCGGGCATGGTGAACATCCTGGCGGAGCACGCGATCAAACAGCTCGACAAGGTGCAGACCGTGCGAATTTTTGTCGGCGGTCTGCCGCAGCGCCCCGAGCCGCCGCTCAATTACCAGATCGTCTACTCGCTCGAGGGCGTGCTCGATTATTACACGACGCTCTCGTGGGTGCTGCGCGATGGAAAGCGGACGCAGATGAAAGCGCTATCGGAGATCGAGGCGGTGAATTTCGAGGGGACCATCGGAGAGCTCGAGGGATTCCACACCGCGGGCGGATTGTCGACGATGGCATTTCGCTACGAGGGCAAGATTCCCACGATGGAGTACAAGACGCTCCGCTATCCCGGGCACGCCCGGATCATGGAAGCGATACGAGAGTTGGGACTCCTTGAGCTCAATCCCGTCGATGTGAAGGGAATGAAGGTCATCCCGCGCGATCTCGTCGTCGCGGCGATCGGACCGCGGCTCACGAAGCCCGATGCGAAGGATCTTGTCGCGCTGCGCGTGTACGCCGAGGGGACAAAGGGTGGCAAGCCGAAAAAGGTAGGCTGGGAGCTGGTCGATTTCTATGATGAGAAGCACGACATCAGCGCGATGGAGCGCTCGACCGGCTATTCACTTTCCATTACCGGCCAGATGCAGGCGCGAGGCGAGATCGGCAAGGCCGGCGTCTTCACGCCCGACGAGGCCATCCCCGCGGAGAAGTACATCAGCGAGCTGGCGAAGCGCGGGGTTGAGATAAAGCCGCTGCACTAATGTCGTGACCCTTCCTCCAACGGCGCACTTCCAGTCTTTCAGCACTGGGAGAGAGGAGGACCGCAGCGGCTGGAACGTTTCGCTCGACAATCCGCGCCGGATTGCCGTCGCGCATCATCTCGACGGGGTAATCCCCTTGTTGCGCGAGGCGGAATCCGCGGCGAGGGGCGGATCGTGGGTAGCGCTCGCGATCAGCTACGACGCGGCGCCGGCGTTCGATCGCGCGCTCGACACGCACCGCGATCCTGATTTCCCGCTGGTGTGGTGCGGAATCTTCGACGCTGTGACGTCGGCTGATGGAATGCAGGGGTATTCTACGTCCCCTGCGCTCAGAGATTCCGCCGCTTCCAATCGGACTGGCAAGTTCCGCGTCTCCCGGTTCGAGCCCGCGCTCCCGGCCCGCGAGTACCTGCGCGCAATCGGGTCGATCAAGGACTACATTGCCGCGGGCGACACCTATCAGGTGAATTACACCTACCCGCTTCGCGGAAGCGTGAGCGGCGATGCATTCAGCTGCTTCCACGCCGTGGCAATGTCTCAGGGCGCGGCGTATTCCGCCTATCTCGATATCGGAACCCACCGCATCCTTTCTTTCTCACCCGAGCTTTTCTTCCGGCGTGACGGGCGGCTACTCACCACAAAGCCGATGAAGGGCACGGCGCGCCGCGGACGCTGGATTGCGGAGGACGACGAGCGCGCCGCGCAGCTCGCGGGCTCGGAGAAGGACCGCGCCGAGAACGTGATGATCGTGGATCTGCTACGGAACGATCTGGGGCGGATCGCCGAGGTCGGATCGGTCGAGGTGCCGGAGCTGTTCGCGGTAGAGCGGTTCAATCGGGTGTTGCAGATGACGTCGACTGTACGCGCGACTCAACGAGCCGACGCCGATCTGGTGAGCGTTCTGAGCGCACTCTTTCCCTGCGGCTCAGTCACGGGGGCGCCAAAGATCCGCAGTATGGAGATAATTCGCGAGCTGGAGCCGTATCCGCGCGGTATTTACACCGGCGCAATCGGCCTTCTGTATCCGAACGGCGACATCGTCTTCAACGTCGCAATTCGTACACTGTCCGTCGAGGCGCGCACCGGCGGCGCGACGCTGGGCGTAGGCGGCGGCATCACGTGGGAGTCCACCGTCGAGGGGGAGTACGAGGAATCGCTGCTCAAGGCGTCGTTTCTCACCGAGCACTGGCCGGAGTTCTCGCTGCTCGAGACTCTGGCGCTGGTCGAGGGCGAGTACACTCTGCTCGAGCGGCACCTGAAACGCCTGGGAGATTCGGCGCGGTACTTCGGATTTCGGTTCAGTGAAGAGAACGTGCGCGAGTCACTGGACAGCGCGCGAAAGTCTCACCCGTCGGGTGAATGGAAGGTAAGGTTGCTCGCGGACCGCGCAGGCGAGGCGGTGGTCGAGGCAAAACCTCTCGAGGCGAAGCCCGACACCACGCTTCGTGTGAAGGTCGCGCGCAACCCTATCGACGAGACGGACGCGCTGCTGTTTCACAAGACCAGTGCCCGCGAGCGCTACGACGACGCGCTGGCCGAATGTCAGCCCTGCGACGATGTGATTTTCCGGAATTCGCGAGGCGAGGTCACTGAATCCACGATTGCGAATATCGTGTTTTCCTCCGAAGGAAGACATTGGACCCCGCCGAGAGAGGCCGGACTACTCGCGGGAACGTTTCGCGAAGAGCTGATCGCGAGGGGCGAGCTGAGCGAGCGGACGATTCACGTGGACGAACTGGAGCGCGCGGGCTCTTTCTTTTTGGTGAATTCGGTGCGGGGGTGGATGCCGGCGCAGCTCAAATGATGGACGGACGACCACTGAAGTGTGAGTTCACGGTTTTGTTAGCTGCCAGCTGTCGGCTTCGCTCACAGTCAGGGCGTGCGGCAAAAGGGTGCAGCGGCCCTCATGTCGTGACGCCCGGATGCCCGCGCAGTCGGTCCCAAGCTTCGCGCGGCGTCAGAATCGGTAGCGAGACACTCTTGGCGACGGAGAGCAAATCCTTGTCGCCCGTCACGAGTATGTCCGCCTCACAAGCGAGTGCGGAGGCCAGGACCCAGACATCGTCCGAATCGCGGATCGGAACCGCTGGCCGCGCGGTGGGCTTCGGGACAATTGTCTGATCGCGCAACTGGGCCTCTACCGCCGCGATCTGGCCCGGAGCAGCCCCGAACCGATCGCGGAGAACGCGTCGCAGCTCGAGCAGATTCACTTCGCCGGTGAGAACCTCATGCTCCGCAAGCAAGTAGCGGAACAATTCCGCGCTGAGACCGCGCGCCGTGAAGGCACTGATCAACACGTTGGTGTCGAGAAAGGCCTTCACGATACACGATCGAAGACATCCTCATCAGTAAGAATGCCACGCGCTTCGGCCAGCGGGAGGAGCGCCCGGCGGGACTGCTCAAAGCGCACCAGCGCGAGTTGCCGGCGCAGAGCGTCGCGAACGAGATCGCTGCGGCTGCGCCCAAGTTGCCGACTTACCCGGTCCAGCTCGCGTTGCAATTTGGGGTCGAGACGAATAGTGACGCTACCTTTCTTCATGTAATACAATGTAGTGCGGGACGATCGACGGCACCAGCAAGCCGGCCGCCTTCCGACAGTGGCGCCGTCACCTGCAAACGCTTGTTAGGTGGCGCGTCGGTACAGTCCGGGTACATAGGTAACAGAGTTGTCCAAGTACATGGGTAACACTCCTTCTAAACTGCATGGTCAAGCCTTGTTCTGCGAGGACGGCTATGCCTTGGTTGGCGACTG
>JANMTG010000011.1:0-2550 GCA_031390205.1 Gemmatimonadota bacterium | reverse complement strand
CAGGCGCAAATCCGGGTGATGCTCTCCGACTCGCTCAAGGGCGTCATCTCGCAGGTTCTATGCAGGAAGATCGGAGGCGGCCGCGTTGCCGCGCGCGAAGTGATGCTCTCGACCCCATCGGTCTCCAACCTCATTCGCGAGGGAAAGACCTTTCAGCTTCCGTCGGTCTTACAGACCTCGCGGCGCTTAGGGATGGTCACGATGAACGACGCCTTGATCGAGCTGGTAGACGGCAATCTCGTCGAGCCGCGGGAGGCCTATCTGAAGGCGACCGACAAGGTCGGCATCGTGAACATGCTCAAGCAACGCAACAAGGATGTGAGCTTCGTCGACGCCCTCGAGGTGAGCGCCGAGAGTCCGGCGAAATCGAACGGCCGGTCGCCGGCCGGGAAATAGCCGCCTTACATCACGGCTCGCGTTCCGCGGAATCGAGACGGGCCTGACGCGCGGACGCGGAATCGGCGTTCGTCATCGACGTTTTCACGGCTTTGGCTCCGGGAATCAGGGATCGGGCGAGGATGCTGTCCTTTTCGCGCTGGGTAAGATTGGCGCGCTTGTCGGGTCCGTCCTCGGCGCACGCGCTCAGCGAGACCGTGACAAGCGCAAAGAGACACGCGCGCCTGATCAGCGTGATGGGCATAGCGCCTCCGTCAGTGAGGTGCATTGGAGCCAAGCGGCTCGCCAGCGGCAACGGCCGGCGCCGGCCTGAACAGCAGCGCGAACAGAATGAACACCAGCAATGCTCCCGCCGCGGGGACCAGCCAGATCGAATGCCAGTCGTGGGTAACCTTGACACATTCACGCGCCGCGGCGGCGGCATCGCTGCACGACGGATTGTCGAAAGCGAACCGGTTGACGACGGCCCCTGACGCGAACGCGCCAATGAAATAGCCCAGCCCGTTGGTGACGAAATTGATCATGCCCTGCGCCGCGGCTCTGATTTTTTCGCCCGCGCGCTGGTCTGTGTATATCTGGCCGCTGACGAAAAAGAAATCGTAGCAGACCCCGTGCAGGAGAATGCCGAGATAAATGAGCCACATTCCTGCCGACGCGTCGCCCATCCCGAAGGCGAGGTACCGGAGCGCCCATGCGAGCATGCCCACCAGCATGATGACCTTGATCCCGAAGCGCCGAAGCAACACGGGCAGGAGCAGCATGAAGACAATCTCCGACATCTGCCCAAACGTCTGGATGAACGCGGGGTCGGGCGCGCCTATCTCATTCAGGAAGGGATTGGCGAAGGTGTAGTAGAACTGGAGCGGGATGGAGAGCAGAAACGATCCGGCTACGAAAATCAGGAAGTCGCGATTCCGCAGGAGCTGCAGCGCATCGAGCCCAAGTGCGTCGCGGGCGCTGAAGCTGCCGCCCGCTGCCTTGGGCGGCGTATGCGGAAGCGCGAGCGAGAAGAGCGCCATCACTATCGACGCTCCGGCGGCCAGCCGCATCGGGAGAGCGAGCGCGTCGGCGTGGAAAACCTTGCCGACGAGTATCCCCGCCACGATCCAGCCGATCGTTCCGAGCACACGAATGAGCGGAAAGTCACGCGCCGAATCACGGACGTGATGAAACGAGATCGAGTTGGTGAGCGACAAGGTCGGCATGTAGCAGAGGGCATACAGGATCAGCAGCGGATAAAACCGGGTGAAGGTCGTCTGCATCGACACGAGCCAGATGATGATGCCGCCCGCAAAATGAAGCAGTGCAAGAAGCTTTTCGCTGGAAAAGAAACGGTCGGCGACGATCCCCATGAAGAAGGGGGAGACGAGCGCCGCGATTGCGGTCGCGCCGTAGGCCAGCCCGATCTGCTGATCGGTGAACCTCAGCGTCTGGCCGAGGTAGGTGCCCATGGTGACGAACCAGACGCCCCAGATGAAATACTGGAGGAACATCATCACCGACAGCCGCGAACGCACTCCGGTCATTTGAGCTCCTTCACCCTGACGTTTCGCAGAGTGAGTGTTCCTTCGTGATCGCCCTGAAATCCGATGTAGCCCCTGGCCGCGCGCCCGTACTTCGGATACTCAATGAACTTGCTGGCTTTGACTTTCGCTTCCCAGTCGGGGCTGGCGATCTCGTACTCCAGCAGCTTCTGGCCATTGAGCCAGTGCTGAACCCGATTGCCTTGCGCCACGATCATGGACGAGTTCCACTCGCCCGCGGGCTTGAGCACCCCGGCGGGTGCGGGATAAAGCGCGTAAGCCGCGCCCGTTGATGTGAGCCGGTTCCTTCCATCAGCGTTCAACGCATCATCGAGCAACTGGTACTCGGGCGCGGTCCAGTAGATGTGGTCGTACTCCTCGGTGCCACGGTAGAAAACACCGGCGTTGCCGCCGGCACTCAACTTCCACTCGAAGGCGAGCTGAAAATCGCCGTATTGCTCCGCGGTGAGGAGGTCGCCGTCGGCGATCAGGCCGTCCTTGGTGAGCGTGCCACCGACCACGCGCCAGCCCGCTGGTACCGTCGACGTTTTGTAGCCGCGCCACCCGGCCGTCGTCGTGCCGTTGAACAGCGACTTCCATCCGGCCGACCGCTGTTCGGCGGTGAGCCCGC
>JANMTG010000346.1:0-5613 GCA_031390205.1 Gemmatimonadota bacterium | reverse complement strand
ATCGATATTTATTTCGGGCGCTCAGCACTGGGAGTCCGGTAAGATCGTCGGCGTTGTGGGCGACGAGCCAACCCGCCAGCCGGGTGTCGCGCGGAGCGCCGGTGACCTTGTTGAAGTTGGTGAGGCCGGTATCAGGCCCCGCTGCGAGGCGACGCGTAAACGCGCGCGGATCCGCGTTGGAGAAGTTGTCCGCGGAGTAGCGGGCCCAGACACCGGCCTCACCAACTTCAACCGGGCCACCGGCGCTCCGCTCGATACGGTGCTGGCGGGCTGGCTCGTGGCCAACTACGCCGACGATCTCTCCGGTACCCCGGTGCTGAACGCGAGAACTCAGTACCGATCGTACAACATGCGTAGCGTGATGCCACCGGTGTCGAGCGGAGTGTACCCGCTCAAGCTCGAAGGCGTCAGCGGCGCCGGAACCACATCGCTGCCAGGCACCAATCGCACCGGGTCTGGCACCTACTACAGCCTGTCAGTGGCCGCGAATGCGGGCCCAAAAAACGTGAAGGTGCTCGACGCAGCGGGGGCTGTGGTGAGCTTTCCCGGCGCCCACGTCTACGTGCTGCGAATAAAGTAGCCGTCGGGTTCAGGCGTCCCGGAGCGCCGCTATCGGCGTCTCCTTGAATACATCGCGGCCCGCCAGCAGTCCGATGAGAAGCGTGAGACCGACGATCACCGCCGCGATCGCCGTCACCGGCCCGAGCGCCGGAGTGAACGGCGCCTTGAAGATGTAACGCACCACCGCCCACCCTCCGGCGATCGACAGCAGCATTCCCGTCAGTCCTCCCAGCACGCCCAGCAACGAGTACTCGGCCAACAGAATGCGCGCGATCTGCCCGCGCGTGGCGCCAAGGGTCTTGAGAAGCACTCCTTCACGCACCCGCGCACGCCGCGTAGCGGACACCGCGCTGAACAGGACCGGGATTGCAACGGCGAAGCTGAAGAGCGCCATGAAGCGGATCGCGAGCGATGCCCTGCCGACGATGCGATCGACCGTCCGCCTGATCGAGGTGAGGTCGAGACTCGAGACGTTCGGGAATCGGTTCACCACCGATCGCTGGAGGAGCACCACTGCCGACGGATCGCGCACGTCGGCGAGGAGGACGAACTGCTTTGGCGCCGCCTCGAGAACCGATGGAGCGAAGACCACGAAGAAGTTCGGCTCGAAGCGCGTCCACGTAACCTCCCTCAGGCTCGTGATGCGCGTAGGAATTTCCACGCCCTGCACGTTCCAGGTGATGTTGTCGCCGAGCTTGACGTTCAGCTCTTTGGCGATGCCCTCTTCCATGGAGATCTCTCCGGTGTCGGCGGGGGTGCGGATCGCAGCCGCGCCGAACCATTTTCCACTCGTCACCGTCTCGCTCGCGGCTGGCTTGTCACGGAAGGTCGACCTGAATTCGCGGCGCAGAGCCCACCGCGCTCGTCCCGCCTCGCCGCGCGCAACCGGACGCATGTCCCCGACACTCTTCCCGTTGATGGCGGCGATCCGCATGGTGACCACCGGCGCCACCTGAATTACTCCATGTCGTCCGCCCCGCACGATGGAGTCGACTCCCGCCACCTGGTCCTGCTGCACGTCGAAGAACACCACGTTGCCCACGGACGCCGCCGACGCGACCGAGAATTGCCTGAGCACGTTCTTCTGTACCAGATAGAGCGTGCTGACGAGGAAGGCACCGAACCCGAGCGCGAGCGTCACCGCGCGCGTCTGATTTCCCGGCCGATAAAGGTTTGCGACCCCCTGACGCACCACGTACGGCCAGCCACTCCTCAGCCCGCGGCGCGCGCCCCACGACAGCAAGGCCGCGCTCACAGTGAGCGCGAAAATGGCCGCTCCAGTCGCGACGCTCATCCAGAGTGCCTGCTCCGGCGTGCGCGCCCGCAACAACGCGATCGCGACGACGCTCGACACCATCGCCAGGTCCACGATGAGTCGGGGTGAATCAGTCCACCGCATACGGAGAACATCCGCGTCGGTGTCACGGCGGAGAGTCTGAAGGGGCGACACGTTTCTGAGAGCGAGTAACGGCCGGAGCGCGAAGATGAGCGCGATCCACCCGCCGATGGCGAGGCCGGTCAGCACCGCTTCCGGCACCAGCGTCACCTCGACGTCCACGGGGAGGAAGCCTGTCAGCACGCTCGGCAGAAAAAACTGCACGGCCACGCCAAGCGCCGCTCCAGCGGCCGCGCCCGCGAGTCCCATCGCCGCGGCCTGAGTGACGTAGATCGCCATCACCTGCCCGCTCGACGCGCCCAGACAGCGCAGCACGGCTACCGTGTCAATCTTCCTCGCCACAAATGCGCGAACGCCGCTTGCGACGCCGATTCCGCCCAGCAAGAGGGCGACGAGCCCAACGATGCCGATGAAGTTGGAGAGATTTTCGATGGCGTCGGCGGTCGCCATCTCGGTCTGGGTCACCGTGCGCACCCTCACCTGCGCGTCACGGAACCGCTGGCGCAGCGGCCCGACGAACTTGTCGGGGTCGGTGCGCGAGGGAAGTTTGGCGACGACGCTCCGGTCGGCGGTGCTGCCAAATACGAGCAGTTGTGTTTCCGCGACGTACCGCGCGGGAATATAGATGCGCGGGCCGAAAACCTCAGCGATCCCGGCGGCACCGGGCGCGTCCTTGATGGTGGCGATGATCGTGAACGTCCCGAAGCCGAGCCTGAGAGTATCACCGACCCGCGCATTGAGCGTCGTGAGCAGCGATGGGTCCACGATCGCGTTCGCGCCTTGTTGCAGCTTCTGCCACAATCCCGCGGGCTCCGTCACGATGTTCCCGTAAAACGGATAGTTGTCGGTGACTCCGCGGACCTGGGCGAAGCGCGTACCCGCCGTTCGCGGAACAACCGCCATCGAGGGAAAAGTTGTAACTCTCGCGAAAGAGATCCCGTCGCGCGACAGTGAGTCGAGCAGCGAATCTATCGCGGGTGAGAATGGCCTCGATGAGTTGAAGGCGACGTCCCCGCCCATCAGTGCGCGCGACTGCTCCTTCACCGACTGGATGATGTTCGTCGAGAACGAGTCGATGGCCACCAGCGCGGCGACGCCGAGTGAGATCGACGACATGTAGAGCAGGAGCCGTCGGCGGGCGGTGCGGCTCTCCCGCCAGGCGAGGCTCCAGATACTGCGCGAGGGACCGATCACGCGGCTGATCCTTCTTTGCGGGCAACGCCTGTGTCTTCCACGATCGCGCCATCCAGCAGCCTGATGGTTCGTGACGCGCGCGATGCGAGAGAGGCGTCGTGGGTGACCAGCACGATCGTCGAGCCTCCGTCGCTGTTGAGCGCCTGGAGCAGCTCGAAGATACGCCCGCCGGTGGCGGCGTCGAGATTGCCCGTCGGCTCGTCGGCGAAGAGAATCTTGGGCGAGTTGGCGAAAGCGCGCGCGATTGCCACGCGCTGCTGCTCGCCGCCGGAGAGCTGGGTAGGGAAGTGGTGCCCTCTCGCCGCGAGTCCGACCCGGCCGATGAGATCGCGGGCGCGCTCCGTCGCGCCGGGCGTGCCTCTCAGCTCGAGTGGGACCTGGACGTTCTCCAGCGCCGTAAGAGTCGGGATGAGCTGAAAGGTCTGGAAGACGAACCCGACCTTCTCTCCGCGCAGACGCGCGCGCTCGTTCTCGTTTAGCTTGCCAAGATCAGAGTCGTCGAGGACCACGGTGCCACGCGTGGGTGTATCAAGTCCGGCGAGTAATCCGAGCAGGGTAGTCTTGCCGCTCCCGGAAGGTCCGACGATTGCGACAAAGGCGCCCTGCGGAATCGTGAACGTCACGTCGCGCAGGACGGCGATGGTCTGATCGCCGCTCCGATATTCCTTGGTTACTTCACGGGCAATGAGCATGAACGAAGAGAGAGACGTTGTGTGGGTAGCGCCTGAGCGCGAGGTGCTTCAATGAGCTTGCTCGGCGATGTGTCGCGCGCCCGCGTCCTCGCGTTGTGCATGCTCGCGGGCTGCGGGTCTGACCGAAATATCAAATCTGACTCGATGACGAGTGAGGCGAAGGATAACATGACGGTCGTGAAAGGCGCCGCCGACACCGCGGCACGGGCACCCGGAGCAGTACGGAAGCCGGTGGTGCTTTTCTTCGGAACGAGCCTGACGGCGGGAGCGGGGTTGGAGCCCGAGCAGGCCTTTCCAGCGCTGGTCGAGAGGAAGGCGGACTCGGCCGGATTCTCCATCAGGGTCGTGAACGCGGGGCTGTCGGGAGAGACCATTGCCGGCGCGGTCCGACGCATCGACTGGGTGCTGAGAACGCCGGCTGATGTGATAGTGGTGGAGGTTGGCGCGAACGACGCGCTCAGGGGTCTCTCTCCCGATGCGGCAAGGTCAAATCTGGAGAGCCTGATCGCGTCGATGAAGCGAAAGCAGCCTGGCGCCAGGATCGTCCTCGTCCAGATGGAGGCCCCGCCCAATTTCGGAATTGCTTACACGCGGAGCTTTCGATCCATCTACACCGATGTCGCCAGGAGCGAGAATCTCACCCTGATACCGTTTCTTCTGGACGGAGTGGCGGGAATTCCGCGCTTCAATCAGCCTGATGGGATCCACCCGAACCTTGCCGGCGAGCGGATCGTGGCGGACAACATCTGGCGTGCGCTCGAGCCCGTCATCTCCCAGCTTGACCGGGTTCCCGCAAGCGGGTAAGCTTCGAGGCTGTTTACGTTTACGCTGCGTTTCGACCTCTTTTTGCTGGAATAATCGCACATGGCAATGCCTGCCACCCAGATCCGGCGCGGAATGGTCCTCGTGTTTCAGGGCGATCCCTGCCGGGTAGTAGAGTTCCGCCATCACACGCCGGGAAACCTGCGGGCGATGGTGCAGGCGAAGATGAGAAATCTTCGCACAGGCAACAGCTTCGAGCACCGTTTCCGCGCCGCGGACACCATCGAGAAGGCGTCGATGGAGACGCACGACCTGGAGTTCATGTATCAGGGCGGCAACACGTACCACTTCATGAACACCGAGAACTACGACCAGCTCGAGATCGAGGAAGAGGTGCTGGGCGACAACGCGCAGTGGATGCAGTCGGGGATGAAGATCCAGGCCGAGTACTACAACGGTAAGGTGATCGGCATTCAGCTTCCGAACTCGCTGATACTGGCGGTGGTGGACACGGCGCCAGTGATGAAAACGGCGACGAAGACCGCGTCGACCAAGCCGGCGAAGCTGGAGAATGGCGTCTCGGTGAACGTGCCGGAGTTCGTGAACACCGGCGAGAAGGTGCGCGTGAATCCGAACACCGGCGAGTACATGGATCGCGCCAAGTAGCTTTCTGTTGCGCGGTTCTGGCTTGTCGCGCCCCACAGTGATCTTGAACTGCGCACAGTAAATGGCGCGCGAACGCTGTACTCGCGCGCGATGTGGCTGGTGCGCGGTGCCAACTGCTCTGAAACCAAGCCCGCGAAGTGCAGGGAACCAACGCGCGATCCCTCGGCGTCGTAGTTAGTGACAAAGGGAAGTCGGAGGAGGGGCCTGCGTAGCTGGCGCGAGCGCAGTACCCGGCTCCGCCCGAGCGAGCGTTGCCGCTTAGCAGGCCCCTCCTCAGACTGACCGCGCGCATTGATCCAAACGCCAGAGAGCGCGCGGTTGATTCGATTGTCTAACGCGGTT
>JANMTG010000338.1:0-2014 GCA_031390205.1 Gemmatimonadota bacterium | reverse complement strand
TAGGGGGAAGGCCGGCGCCGTTGGGGGATGCCCTCGGCGACCGGCCATATAGTAGTAATTTGGGTCAGAAAGCTTACTTGGTCAACAGTTTTTGACATGGCTCAGGCTGTTCCCGCCAATGTTCGCAGCGCGGCGTCGACTCTGTCGAGGCTGAGTTCCCGGCCCATTTGGATGAGCATCTCGAAGATCCCCGGGCTAACGCTGAGGCCAGTCAGGGCCACCCGGAGTGGCTGGAACACCTTGCCGGCGGCAACGCCCTGGGCATCCGCCACCGCCCGTAGACTGCCTTCCAGCGCGTCCGCTTCCCATTCGGGAGCGGCCGCCAGCGCGTCGCGTGTCGCTTGAAGCAAGGCCGAAGCCTGGGCCCGATCCTTCCAGTTTTTAGCGACTGCGGCCGGGTCGTACTCGATCCTTGGCAGAAAATAAGGCCCTGCCTGGCGGACGATGTCGTCCAGCGTTCTCGATCGAATCCTCAGCAGGTCCAACAGGCGGAAATACCAATCCCGCCGCTTGATCAGCTCTTCTTCCGACGCCAGTCCCGCGGCAACGATGAGCGGTGTAACGCGCGGCTCGAGCTCCACGAGGGGAGTCATCGAGAGATGCTGACCGTTCATCCACTCGAGTTTTTTCGGATCGAAGATCGCAGCTTTTTTCTGCAATCCCTCCACGGCGAACAGATCCACCATCTCCTCGAGCGTCATCACCTCGCGGTCTTCTCCCGGAGACCAGCCGAGGAGCGCGAGGAAATTGAGCATCGCGCCGGGGAGCAGGCCGAGGTGCTGGTAGTCGCCCACTGCCGTCGCGCCATGCCGCTTGCTCAACTTTTTCCCGTCCAGCCCGTGGATCATCGGAAGATGGGCGAAGGTCGGCAGACTCGCGCCCAGGGCGCGATATAACAGAATCTGTTTCGGTGTGTTGGAGATATGGTCGTCGCCGCGCATCACGATCGTTATTCCCATCGCGATATCGTCCGACACCACCGCCATGTTGTAGATGGGAGTGCCGTCGGATCTAAGGACCACAAAATCCTCGATGTCCTTGTTCGGGAAGGCAATCCGCTCGTGCACGAGATCGTCCCATTCGGTGGTTCCTTCCGGCACGCGGAACCGAACGACGCCGGGCTCGCCCGCGGCGACGCGACGTTCTACCTCGCTCCGATCGAGCCGGTCGCATCTGCGGTCGTACTTGAAGGCCTCCTTCCGCGATTCCGCTTCGCGACGCCGCGCATCCAGCTCCGCCGGCGTACAGAAGCAGCGGTACGCCGCACCGCTCTCCATCAGCCGCCGCGCGTCGGCCTGGTGGCGAGCGAGATTCGCGCCCTGGTAGACGACCTCACCATCCCATCCAAGTCCGAGCCACTCGAGACCATCGAAGATCGCTCGCGTGCTCTCATCGGTGCTGCGCGCCTTGTCGGTGTCCTCAATGCGGAGCAGGAACTCGCCATCGAATTTCTTCGCGTAGAGCCAATTGTAGAGAGCCGTACGCGCGCCGCCGACGTGCAGGTAGCCGGTGGGAGATGGGGCGAACCGGAGGCGGGGTTTTGCGGCTTTACTCATGTCAGCGATTCAAACAAAGCCAGGGTGGGAGGTATGAGAAGCATAGGTACCGGTTGCGAATCCTGAAAGAAAAAGGCGGGTCCCGCGATTGTCTGGGACCCGCCAACGGAGAGAGAGGGATTCGAACCCTCGATACGCGTTTCCGCGTATGCCGGTTTAGCAAACCGGTGCCTTCAGCCTCTCGGCCATCTCTCCAGAAGATTGCAACCTATTGTGTGAAGATACCTTCTTCAACATCTGTGAGACGAGTACCGCAAACAATATCGTGCCGCGAGCAGGCACGACCTCTGTATTTCCGCAGGGAAAATTGCGCAAATCTGCTAACGATTTCGGCACATTATGGCACCTACCCTGCAAAGCAATTAGGCCGGAATCAGTGACCAGAACCTTTAACCCCGCGACGGAGGAGCTGACGATGAGTTACCGGACCTTTGTCGACTCAACGGGGCGGAGATGGG
>JANMTG010000327.1:0-3560 GCA_031390205.1 Gemmatimonadota bacterium | reverse complement strand
GGCGCTGACGATCGCGCGCAATCTCCATGCGGGAAAGCCAACCGGCTTCACGACGTGCGATCTCGACATGCAGCGGCACTATCGGCCGCGCGTGAACGTCGTTCAGAGGCCCACGCAGGGAAGCGGAAAGGGGTACGAGATCACTGGCCACCATGAGATTATGGTGCCCCTCCTTACATGGGCTGTTATCGAGGCGATCGAGAAAGGCGAGTGAACGGCACCTGAGAACGGCCAGGCTGGCAGCGGCTCGCAGCTTGGCAGTTCTAAGTGGCAGTTCCGACCCTCAATATCGCGTCAGCCTGGTTCCGGAGAACCGATCTCTCAACCGCTGCGCCGTTGCGGGCGCGACGAGCCGCACTCCCAGATAGAGCACGCCTCCCACGATGAGCACCTTGAGTGCGACCGCAACCACCCAGAAGGTCAGAGCCAGGATGCCGCCGAACAACTTGAACACCATGCCCACGGCAAAGAGGCCCAGCATGGCGAAAAGGCCGATCATAAAAATGGCGCGTAACATGATGTTCTCCAAAACGGTGACAGAGTTCCCTACGATGGCGTGGCCGCGGATGTTTCACCAGTCCCATTTGGGCGCGGATTCCCAGGGGCTGGCTTGAGCCGACCTCGGCCCGAGGTGATCGTCGTCGGCGGTGGTCTCATTGGCCTCGCCTCGGCGCTGGCCCTCGCCGAGCGCGGGTTGACCGTCTCGCTACTCGGGGAGCGGAGGCCGGGCGAAGCTTCGCCGGCCGCCGCGGGGATGCTCGCGCCCTCCGTCGAGCGTGCGTCCGGACCCGCCCACGATTTCGCCATCGCCGCGCGCGACCGTTATCCCGACTACCTGAGCTGGATCGCGGAGCGCACTGGGTTACGGGTGCCGCTCAACCGCCTCGGAATTCTCCAGCTCGCGCTCAGCGAAAAGGGTATCAAGGGGCTCAAGCGTACCGCGCTTCCCACCAGCCGGTGGTTGAACGCCAATGAGCTGCGCGAACTCGAGCCGGCGCTCTCCCACGGCCTGGGCGCGATGTACAACCCCGACGACGGCGCGGTCGACAACACCGTTCTTCTCAAAGCGATGGAACAGCTCGTCGCCTCGACGGACCGAATCCGCCAAGTCGATGACGCCGTGATCGGCCTTGACCCTCGGAAAGATTCCTGTTTTCTGGAGACGAGATCGGGCACCCGGCTCGAAGCGGCGCACGTCGTCCTCGCCGCCGGGGCGTGGACCGGAAAGATCGACGGCGCACGCCACGCTCGAGCCGTGAGCCCGGCGCGAGGACAGCTCGTTCTGTACGCTGTCTGCCCCCTCCGGCACGTGGTATACGGCCCGCGCGGGTACGTGGTCCCACGCGGCGACGGCACCATCGGGGGAAGCACGATGGAAAACACCGGCTTCGTCGCGGGCGTCACCGACGCAGGAGTGCGCAAGGTGCGAGACGCATCGGAGGAGATCTGTCCACAGCTCGCCTCGTTCACCGCCCCAACAGCTTGGGCAGGACTTCGCCCGGTAACCCCCGACATGCTGCCCATTCTCGCGCCCGACCCCGACCATCCGTCCATCATCTACGCATGCGGACATTCGCGCAACGGCGTGCTACTGGCTCCGCTCACCGGTGACGTAGTAGCCGATCTCGTGACGGGGGCGACAGTTAGCCACGACTTGGCACAATTTCGGCCAGGCCGGTTTTGATATAGATTGAGGCTGCTCGTAATCGCCCCCGAACTCCGTAAATGCCCGATACTCTCTCTCACCCCACAGGGCCCCTTTACCAGATCCTGGGTCGCCACCGCGCCGATCCTCTACCCGAGCGGAAGCCATCGTGGCTCAAGGTAAGAGCCCCCGGTGGGCCCAACTACATACGGCTCAAGCAGTTAATGCGTGAGCTCGACCTGCACTCGGTGTGCGAGGAAGCTCGCTGTCCGAACGTCGGCGAGTGCTGGGAGCACGGGACCGCGACGTTCATGATTCTGGGCGATGTCTGCACCAGAAACTGCGCTTATTGCGCGGTCGCCCACGGCCGCCCGCCCAAGTACGATATTGCGGAGCCCGAGCGCGTCGCCCAGGCGATCGCCGAGATGCAGCTTCAACATGCGGTTATAACGTCGGTCGATCGCGACGACCTGCCTGACTTCGGCGCCTATATATTCGCCGAGACGATCCGGCAGATTCACGATCGTATTCCCGGCTGCTCGGTGGAAGTTCTCGTCCCCGATTTCCAGGGGAACGAGGACAGCATCCGCACTGTACTCGATGCGCGGCCGGAGATATACAATCACAACACCGAGACCGTCCCGCGACTCTACAAGAAGGCAAGGCCGGGTGGGCGCTACTCGAGAGTCATGCAGATTTTCCGCTACGCCAAGACCATCGCCCCCGACATCCCGACGAAGACCGGAATGATTCTCGGGATGGGGGAAACAATCGAGGAAGTCGTCGCCGTAATGCGCGATTTGCGCGAGGTTGACGTGGACATCCTCACGGTCGGGCAGTATCTCCGTCCCTCTGATGCCCACATCGCGCTCGACCGGTATTACACGCCGGCGGAATTCAGGAAGCTTTATGAGATCGGAATGGAGATGGGTTTCCGGCACGTGGAGTCGGGGCCTCTGGTGCGCTCCAGCTACCACGCGTGGGAGCAAGTGCAGGCGGCGGGCGTATGAGCACCGAGGCCAAGCCCGTCCCCGCCCCCGCGCAGAAGCGTAGAGAAAAAGCGCCGCCTCCCCCCGACGCGCAGAGCGAAAGTCAGGCGCCGCCGATGGGCGGGACGACCCCCGAGGAGCGGCGCACGCTGCTCAAATCGATGCTCCTCCAGCGCCGCTTCGAGGAGCGCTGCGCCGAAGCATACGCGCTCGGCAAGGTCGGGGGCTTCTGCCACCTGTACATCGGCCAGGAAGCAATCTCCACTGGTACCATGTCGATGATCAGGTCCGACGATTACGTCATCACTGCCTACCGCGATCACGGACAGGCGCTCGCGCGCGGTGTGAGTCCGCGCTCGATCATGGCCGAGCTGTTCGGACGTGATACCGGCTGCTCGGGGGGCAAGGGCGGCTCGATGCACATCTTCGACAAGGAGACGAACTTCCTCGGCGGGCACGGCATCGTCGGCGCACACGTGCCTGTCGCGGCCGGCGTCGGCTTCGCGATCAAGTATCGCCGCGGCAATCAGCTCTGCGTCTGCTTCTTCGGGGAGGCGGCCGTCAACATCGGCGCGTTTCACGAGGCGCTGAACCTCGCGTCGCTCTGGGACCTGCCGGTGATCTTCGTCATCGAGAACAACCGCTACGGAATGGGCACGTCGATCTCGCGCTCGACCGCGAACGAGGATGTCGTGGTGCGCGCCAAGGGATACCGCATGGTCGGCGAGTCGGTTGATGGCCAGGACGTTTTCGCCGTGCGCGATGCGATCGGCCGCGCCGCCGAGCGTGCGCGCAAGGAAAAGCGGCCGACGCTGCTGGAGATGAAAACTTACCGCTTCATGGGCCACTCGATGTCCGACGCGGTCAGCGGAACATATCGCACGAAGGAGGAGCTCGAGGAGAACATGAAGCGCGATCCGATCCTT
>JANMTG010000326.1:0-1797 GCA_031390205.1 Gemmatimonadota bacterium | reverse complement strand
ATCCTGCCGGTGCCGCTTGAGATCAATGATCGGATATCCGACGAGCTGGCCAGGCCCGTGAAATGTCACGTTACCACCACGCTCGACTTCGAACAGCTCGACGCCTTTGCTCTCGAGAAACGCGGGAGATGCGACGAGGTGTTTCTCCTTCGACGCCCGGCCGAGCGTCACCACGGGCGGATGCTCGACCAGCAGCAGAACGTCCTGCGGTATTACACCGGAGATCCGCTCGCGCGCGATGCTCCGCTGCAGCTCCAGCGCTTCCCCGTAGGGTACGCTGCCGAGTGGGACTGTCCATAGCTCACGATCAGTCACGGCGCATCACCAGTTTCACGCGTGTATCATCTTCCCGAGCGAGTCGAGCGCAGCCTCGGCGACCGCTTCGGAGAGAGTCGGGTGCGCATGGATCGCCAGATCTACTTCTTCCACGGTGTACTCGTTCTCGCGGGCGACCGCCAGCTCGTGGATCAGCTCGGTGGCGTGCGCGCCGATGATGTGCGCGCCCAGTATCTCGCCGTATTTCGCGTCGCGGATGATCTTGACGAATCCTTCCGTCTCACCCGAAGTGCGCGCCCGGCCGTTGTTGGAGAAGAGAAACCGGCCGACCTTGTAGTCGATTTTCTTTTCCTTCACCTGCTGCTCCGTCATTCCGATCGAGGCGACCTCCGGGTGGCAGTAGGTGGCGCTCGGAATGTTTCCGTAGTTCACCATGTGCACGTGCTTCTGCCCCGCGAGTAGCTCGGCCAGCACCACGCCTTCGCGAGAGCCCTTGTGCGCGAGCATCGGTGGTCCGGCGACGTCTCCAATCGCGTAAACGCCCTTGGCTGACGTCTCCATCCGCTCGTTGATCTTGATGAAGCCCTTGTCAGTGATCTGAACGCCCGCTTCTTTGAGGCCCAAATCCTCGGTGTTCGGCGCGCGTCCTGCGGCGACGAGGACCTTTTCCACCTCGAGGCTCTGCTTCTTGCCGCCTGTTTCGACGCTCATGGTCACGGAGCTCTTGCCCACTTTCACATCGCTGATCTTGGCGCCGGCGAGAATTTCGATCTTTCGCTTCTTGAAGCTCTTGGCGAGCTCGGCGCTCAAGTCAGCATCCTCGAGCGGGAGGATTCCGGGAAGGGCCTCGATCAGCGTGACCTGGGTGCCGAATGCCGCGAACACGTCCGCGAACTCACATCCCACCGCACCCGCGCCGATGACGGCCATCGTCTTCGGCGCTTTCTCGAGGACGAGCGCTTCGTCGGAGGAGAGAACCGTCGTTTTGTTGAGCTCTAGGCCGATCTGGGGTAGTCCCTTTACGCGCGAGCCGGTGGAGATGACGATCGCTTTTTTCGCTTCGTGCTTCTCCTCCTTGCCGTCCGTTTTCACCGAGACCGAGTTCTTGCCCGCAACCCGCGCCGTTCCCTTTATCCAGGTGATCTTGTTCTTCTTGAACAGGAACTCGACACCCTTCGAGTTCTGCGTGCTTACGGCGCGCGAGCGCTTCATCGCGACGCCGTAATCGAGCTTCACTTCGCCGACGTTCACCCCGAATTCACTTGCGTGGGTGACCCTGGTGGCGAGCGATGCCGCTTCGAGGAGCGCTTTTGCGGGGATACATCCCCACAGCACGCAAGTGCCGCCGAGTCCTTCGCGCTCGACCACCGCGACGGACAGGCCGAGCTGCGCGGAGCGGATCGCGCCCACATAACCGGCGGGGCCGCCGCCGATGAAGATCACGTCAAAAGAAGCCATTGCTCGATGTTGTAGTTAAGTGTGCGACGTCAATTCAGATTACCAGCGAGAGCGGATTCTCGA
>JANMTG010000284.1:0-9313 GCA_031390205.1 Gemmatimonadota bacterium | reverse complement strand
CGCGACCCTCGCCGGGACCCTACTCGCCGACTATCCGCTCCGTGACTGGACGGACGAACCAGCTCTGCCGTTCGGCCGGCCCGCCCGCTTGGTCGAGGACCGGCTATCAGCCGACGTCGAACGGATGCTCGATGAGGTCGGACGCCGATACGCGGCCTCGTGTCGATCTTCAGCGAGAACAAGAAGCAGGGACGCTGGGAGCTTCCGAGGCACATGCGAGTGCTCGCGATCTTCGGCTCTGCGGAGGTGGACCTTCGCGATGCGGTGATCGGGCCGGGCGTCTCGGTGATCGAGGCACTGACGATATTTGGCAACATAGAGATCATCGTGCCGCCAGAAATCAACGTCGAGTGCGATGGCGACGCCTTTCTCGGCGAGTTCACGATGCGCCGCAGCAAGCGCGGACCGGCCTCGGTTCCAGCGCCATTGGGCGCGCCGGTGGTCCAGGTGATTGGGGACGCCTTCGTAGCCACCGTCGCGGTCCACGTAAAGGCTCCGCGCGAAACGACGACAATGAGGCGCCTGGCGCGCAAGTTTGGGCTCGACGGCTAGCGTCGGGCACTTGCGGAGGTGCACCGCCTAAAACAAAAGCAGTTCCGGCCATGCCTCTGTCGCCTCGCATCTGTGTCGTTCTGGGTTGAAACTGACCCACTACCCGGAGCCCTTCAGAATTGAATGAACCCTCGTGCCACGCTAAATTTCAAAGCTATGGCTTTTCCGGGCTTGGTCGAACGCGTGGCCGAGGTGAGGCGGCGCATCGAGGATGCTCGCGAGCGCGGAGGGCATGGCCAGGAGGTGACGATCGTGGCGGTCACCAAGACGCACGGTCCCGAAGCGGCGCGAGCGGCTTACGAATGCGGGCTGCACGATGTCGGTGAGAACAAAGTTCAGGAAGCATTGAAAAAGATGACCGCCGTGGATGTCCCGGTTCGCTGGCACCTGATCGGGCATCTCCAGCGGAACAAGGTGAAGGCGCTCGATCATTTCGTGTTGCTGCATTCGCTGGACAGCGCCCGGCTGGCAACCGCGGCTTCCGCCCATGGGGTCGCGCGAGGGCGGGTGGTCGATGCGCTGGTTGAGCTGAGGCTGTCGGGAGAGGAGACCAAGGGCGGATTCAGCCCGGCGGATCTCCTTCCCGAGGCGGAGCGGCTCTCGGCGCTGGCGGGAATTCGCGTCTGCGGGGTGATGACAATGGCTAGCTTTACGGCCACGGAATCTGAGCTTCACCGAACGTTCGCGGAGGCCCGCGACGCCCGGCGGGTGCTCGCCGAAGCGGGACATCCAGCCACGGAGCTGTCGATGGGAATGTCGAACGACTATGAGATCGCGGTGGAAGAAGGCGCTACGATAGTGCGGCTTGGTACCACCCTCTTCGGAGCGAGGGATAGATGATTGACGAAGCGTTTCATCTGACACCACTCGACGTACGGCGCTACGACTTCGGTCGGGCGCTGCGCGGCTACAGCCCTGCGCGGGTGGACCAGTTCAGGGATCAGGTGGCCGAGGAGATGGAGCGTCTGACCAGGATCAACCAGGACCTCGACTCAAAGGCGCGGAGCTTCCACGAGCAGCTGCGCGCATTCCGGGAGCGCGACAAGGCGTTGAACGACGCGCTGGTATCGGCACAGCAGCTGCGTGGCGAAGTGAGAGAGCAGGCGGAGCGCGAAGCGCAGCTCGTTCTCCGCGAGGCGCAGGCCGAGGGCGAGCGCATCATGGAGGGCGCGAAAGCGGATGTCCGCCGGATGGAAGAAGAGCTCGACAACCTGGACCGGTCGCGGCGCACCTACCTCGCGCAGATGCGGACCTTGATCGCGAGACAGCTGTCGGAAGTCGAGGCCTCCGATTCCGCACCCGTCGCGACGCCCGCCGGACGGGCTACGAAAGCCACCAACTCGTCCGGGCCAGCAGAAGAATGACCGCGGTTCGCCCCGTGCCGGCAGCGGTGGGGGAGGGGAGAGGGGAAGAGGGAGAGAGAGGGGGAGACGCGAAGGGCAGGCGATTTCGGCTGCTCCCCACCGATCGCTCGCCCGACGACCTGGAAAACGAGGTTCTCTCCATCTGGAAAGAGGAGAAGCTCTTCGACCTGACGCAGGCGCAGTCGGAGGGCAAGCCGGAGTTCGTGTTCTTCGAGGGTCCGCCAACCGCCAACGGACGTCCGGGAATCCACCACGTCTTCTCGCGTACCGTCAAGGACCTCTTCTGCCGGCACCGCGCCATGCGCGGCTTCCACGTAACACGGAAAGCGGGATGGGATACACACGGGCTGCCGGTGGAGATCGAAGTAGAGAAGCGCATCGAGACGGAGTTCGGAGTACGCACCGCCAAGCAGCAGATCGAGAAGATCGGTGTCGAGCGCTTCAACGAGATGTGCCGCGAGAGCGTCTGGCGGTACAAGAACGACTGGCAGGAGATGAGCGAGCGCATCGGCTACTGGCTCGATTACAGTGATCCCTACGTCACTTACTCGAACGATTACATCGAAAGTGTCTGGTGGGCACTGGCGACGCTCTTCCGCCGCGGACGGCTCACCCGCGGTCACAAGGTGCTGCCGTATTGCGCGCGTTGCGGGACGACGCTCTCCAGTCACGAGGTCGCCCAGGGTTACAAGGATGTGAAGGACCCGAGTGCGTACGTGGCGCTCGACCTGGCGCTCGACGCTGCACCCGCGGCACGCCGCCGGATACTCGTCTGGACCACCACGCCGTGGACGCTGGTGTCGAACGTCGCTCTCGCCGTGAGTCCCACGCTCGAGTATGCGGAGCTGCGGAAGAAGAAAGCCGGCGTGGACGAAACGATAATCCTGGCGCACTCGCGCGCCGCGGCTGTTCTGGGCGACGACTTCTCCGGAAGGTGGCAAACAGTCAGGACCTTTCCCGGCAGCGAGCTGGTGGGCATGCGTTATCAGCGACCGCTCGACTGGGTTGAGTTTGGTGAAGGGAAGCACGAAGTAATCATCGGCGAGGACTTCGTCTCCGCGGAGGAAGGCACGGGCGTGGTCCACATGGCGCCGGCTTTCGGGGCCGATGACTACGCCGCGGGAATCCGCAACGGTCTCGCTTTTCTTCAGCCCGTTGATTTGCGCGGGGAATTCCCGGCTGAGATGCCACTTGTCGGGGGCAAGTTCGTCAAGGATGCGGATTCCATCATTCTCGATGAGCTCAGGCGGCGCGGAGCGCTCTGGAAATCCGCGTCATTCGAGCACGCGTACCCGCATTGCTGGCGGTGCGAAACGCCGCTGCTTTATTACGCCCGCACTTCCTGGTTCGTGCGGACCACCGACTTCAAGGACGCGATGCTGGTGCGGAACGCGCGCGTCGACTGGCATCCGAGTGAGATCGGCGCGGGGCGGTTCGGTGAATGGCTTACCAACAACGTCGACTGGGCGGTGTCGCGCGATCGGTACTGGGGGACGCCGCTGCCGATCTGGGTCTGCGACCGCGACGACTCGCACGCCGAGGCGGTGGGAAGCTACGCTGAGCTCGAGGAACGCTCGGGCGCCAGGCTGGAAGCGACCTTCGATCCCCACAAGCCATTCATCGACCGGTACCATTGGGCGTGCCAGTGCGGCGGGACCATGTCGCGCACACCCGAAGTCGTGGACGCGTGGTTCGACTCCGGCTCGATGCCGTTCGCGCAGTGGCACTTTCCGTTCGAGAACCGGGACAAGTTCGAGCGCCATTATCCGGCTGACTTCATCGCCGAGGGAATCGATCAGACCCGTGGCTGGTTCTATTCGTTGCTGGCCATCGCCAGCGGGCTGGGTGATGCGCTGCCGAACAATCTGCTCGCCCACGAAAGTGGCTCTCCGGCGCTCGGCGACACCGCGCCGTACCGCGCCGTGGTCGTGAACGATCTCGTTCAGGACGCCGAAGGGCAGAAGATGTCGAAGAGCCGCGGCAATGTGGTGGACCCGGGAACGGTGATTCCGCGCCACGGCGCCGACGCGGTTCGCCTCTTCCTCACGACATCGAGCCAGATATGGATGCCGCGCCGGTTCGACGAAGCGGGAATTCGCGACACGGCCGGCCGCTTTTTGCTGACGTTCAAGAACGTCTATACCGGGATCTTTGCCGAGTACGCGAACTTCGGCTGGTGGCCGTCCGACGCCGATCCGAAGCCGGAGGCGCGCCCGCTGCTCGATCGCTGGATTCTCTCCCGTCTGGCGTCGGTCGAAAAAGAAGCGGACGAGCTCCTCGAGCGCTACGAAGCGACGACGGCGGCCAAGGCGGTGATGACGTTTTTCGACGAGGACGTCTCGAAATGGTACGTGCGTCAAAGCCGACACCGCTTCTACGACACCGACCAGGATGACAACCGGGCCGCTTTCGCGACGCTTCACGAGATCCTCGCCGTCACCTGCAGGCTGCTCGCGCCCTTCGCGCCGTTCATCACCGATTGGATGTACCGCGAGCTCACCGGGGGGTGGGTGCCCCACGCCACAAACAACCGAGCGCCGCCCGGGCCGATCGACGACGATCTGGAGCGCGCCATGTCGCACATCCGGACGCTTGCTACCCTCGCCCGCGCGGCGCGCGAGGAGGCGGGGGTAAAGGTGCGGCAGCCCCTCGCCCGGCTGGTGTGCGTGGTTCCGCTGCCGGGGGTGGCGCACCGGGGCGGGGAGGCGCATGCCGGCCGGATGCTGGAGCAGCTGACCCCCCTCCTGGCCGCCGAGCTCAACATAAAGAAGGTGGATTTCATCTCCAGCGCCGACGACATAGTAACTTTAGAGGCTAGACCTAATTTCCGTTCGCTGGGTAAGAAGTTCGGCAAGAGGACGCCTCTGGCGAGCGAGGCGGTGCAGGCTCTGAACAACGAAGCCCTGCGGGCATTCGAGGCGGGAAAGCCCCTGTACGTATCCGTCGAGAACGAGTCACGGGAGCTGAGTGCCGAAGACCTGACCGTCGTGCGGCGCGCCTCCGGTGACCTGGTGGTGAAGGAGGAGGCTGGGTATTTCGCGGCGCTCGATCCCACGGTCACCCGGGAGCTGCGCCTCGAGGGTCTGGCCCGCGAGCTGGTGAGCCGGATTCAGAGGTTCAGGAAGGAATCCGGATTCGCGGTGAGTGACCGAATCCGGCTTGTAGTGGCGGCCGACCGAGAGGTCGAGGAGGCCGTCGCCGCGTTCAGGAAGTGGATCGCCGACGAAGTTCTCGCGCTCGAAGTGAGAGTCGGCGGTCAAATCGACAGCAAATACGCGACGCACGCGTTCGACCTCGAGGGTCAGCGCGTAACAGTCGCCATCGAGAGGGCAGGATAGAAATGGCAACGGCAGCCGGCAAGAAGAAAGCGACCCCCAAGGCGAAAGCGACCCCCAAGGCGAAAGCGACGCCCAAGGCGAAGGCGATGACCAAGAAAAGCCTGCAGCATTTCGAGAAGCGTTTGCTCGAAGAGCGCAGGCGTGTGCTCAAGGAGCTGGGGCATTACGACGAGACTTTTGGCTCGACCCCTCAGGGCGCCGATGGCGATCTGAGCGCGTATTCGTTCCACATGGCCGATCAGGGAACCGACGCGATGGAGCGCGAGAAGGCGTTTCTCTTCGCGAGCCAGGAGGGGCGGTTTCTGTGGCACATCGACGAGGCGCTTCGCCGCCTGTATCGCTCGCCCGAGCAATTCGGAAAGTGCCATAACTGCGATCAGGAGATCGCGTTCGAGCGCCTCGACGCGTTGCCGCACGCCAGGTATTGCATCGAGTGCAAGCAGCGCGAAGAAGATGGAAAGCGCCAAGCCTAATCCCCCCCTCTTTTGGGGGGTTCTGATCATGGTGGTCGCGCTCGACATTGTGACGAAGGTGCTGGCGGTGGCGAACCTCTCGCCGCAGCACATCCCGCACGACGTGCTCGGCGATCACCTGAGGCTGACGCTCGTATACAATCCGGGCGCGGCATTCGGACTCCATCTGGGCAGCTATTCACGGTGGATCTTCATGGCCCTCACCATCGGCGCGCTCGTCGTGCTCGGGCGGCTGTACCAGGCAACGCGACAGGGGGATCTCTTTCGCACCCTCGCCCTGGGCCTGGTTTGCGGGGGAGCGGTCGGCAATCTGATTGACCGTGTAAGATCGCCCCTCGGTGTGGTTGATTTCATCGACGTCGGGTTGCGCGACATGCGTTGGCCGACCTTCAACATCGCGGACATGGCAGTCAGTGTCGGTGCCTTTCTGCTCGCGTGGGTGCTGTGGGGAGAGGAGCGCGAGACGGCACTGGTGAGGGCCTCGTCGGTATCGGAAACCTCGACCGAGGGCTAGAGCTGAGCGGCATTCTGGAGTTCCTGGTAGAGGCGGACAGCGATGTTCGCCTCGATTTGTTTATCGCCCAGCGCGCGGAGCTTTCGCGCACGCAGGCCGCCACGCTGATCGCAAACGGGAACGTCACCGTCGATGGCCGCCGGGAAAAGGCGAGCTACCGGGCGGAGGGAGGCGAGCGGGTGCGGGTGGATATTCCCGCGATCGAGAAACGGGACATCTCGGGCGAGGACATCCCGCTCACGATCGTCTACGAGGACGAGTCGCTGCTCGTCGTTGACAAGCCGGCCGGCATGGTCGTCCACCCGGCACCCGGCAACTGGAGCGGAACCCTCGTCAACGCCCTCCTGGGTCGAGGCGGGCGAGCGCTGCCCGCGGGCGGGGCTGAGCGGGCCGGGATCGTACACCGGCTGGACAAGGAGACCTCGGGCCTTCTGGTGGTTGCCAAAACGGAGCGCGCGCACCGGATCCTCAGCTCGGCGATTGCCGCCCGGCGGGTGGTGCGGCGCTACGCCACGATGGTCTGGGGACATCTCCAGTCGGACGAGGTAACGATTGACAAGCCGTTAGCGCGCGATCCGCGAGACCGGAAGCGCATGGCAATCGTCATTAAAGGTCGGCCGGCCAGGACCGACTTCTTACGCCTTGCGCGGTTCGACGCGGGGGACCTTCTTCGTGCACATCTCCATTCGGGACGCACTCATCAGATTCGCGTTCATCTTGCGTCCATCGGCCATCCGGTCATGGGCGACGATGTGTATGGCGGGGGCGGTGGCCGGAGAGTGGCTGGCCTGCCTGCCAAGCGACATTTCCTGCACGCGGCATGGCTCGCGTTCAATCACCCCGTGACCGGAAAGCCGCTCGACCTGCGCTCCCCGCTTCCTCCTGACTTGGCGGGCGCGCTGACGACGGTCGCCGGTGAGCATGCCCTCCCCGAGGGCTTAGACGCCCTCGCCGCCCTTCGCTTTTATGACTGAGGCGGTGGCCCCCGAGGAGCCCCTTGCCGAAGACGTTGCGGAAGTACCGCGCCGGCGCCTGTTGGTTTTCGAGGTGGGCGGCAGCACGTTTGCCGCTGACATGAACGCGGTTCGGGAAATCGTCCCTTCGCAGGCCGTCACGCGCCTTCCCGGTGCGCCCCCGACCGTGTCTGGCCTCATAAACCTCCGCGGCACCATCGTTACCGTTATCGATGCCGGCGCCTGCCTCGGAAAATCAGCGTGGCGAAGGAATGGGGGCCTGATTCTTCTCGCCGGTTACGGAAATGGCGTGATCGGCGTAGGTATCGACGACGTTCGCGACATCCATGACGCTCTGCCGGAGCAGTTCAGCGATGCTCCTGCAGGTGCGCCGAACGGCGTGGTAGTGTGTGGTGTGGTCGAGATTGGCGGTGAGCGTTTGCTGTTGCTGGACGTACCGGCGATGGTTCGGGAAGTACTCGGACAAGAGGAGGCAGGGTGAGCAGCACTGTTCTGGTGTGCGACGACGCGGTGTTCATGCGGACAATGGTCAGGGATATTCTGGCGCAGGCGGGATTCACTGTCGTCGGTGAGGCGGAAAACGGCAGGCAGGCGGTGGAGAAATATCAGCAGCTCAAGCCCGACCTCGTGACCATGGACATCATCATGCCCGAGATGGGCGGAATCGAGGCGGTGAAGCAGATAACGCAGCTGGACCCGGCGGCGCGGATTCTCATGTGCAGCGCGATGGGTCAACAGGCGCTCGTGCAGGAGGCTCTGGCCGCCGGCGCGCGCGATTTCGTGGTGAAGCCGTTCCAGCCGAGCAGGGTTCTCGAAGCGGTGCAGCGGGTACTGGGCTGAGTGGATAACTCCAGGTACGCCGCGCTTTTCCTCACGGAGAGCCAGGAACACCTCCTCGAGATAAACAATTCCCTCCTCGATCTGGAGCGCGGGGAAAGCGACGCATCCGTCGCCAGATTGTTTCGCGCGGTGCACAGCATGAAAGGCATGAGCGCGGCGATGGGCTACAACTCGGTAACCGAGCTCTCGCACGAGATGGAGACGCTTTTCGACAAGCTCCGGAGCGGGGGTCTTCTCGTCACTCCCCCGATCGTCGACACGCTTTTCGCCGGCGTTGACTCACTCGAGCAGGCGGTGAGCCTGGCGACGGCCACTCCGAGCGAGGAGCTGGACGTGAGCAGTGTGATCGAGCGGATCCGCATGGCGAGCGCCGAGAGTCCGCAGACATTGACAGCGGAATTCGCGGTGGCTGCCCGGGATAAGAGTGCGTCGGCTGCCCAACCGCAGGCGGGCCAGCGACACATTCGCATTGAGGCCCGGCGGCTCGACAGCCTTATGGACATGGTTAGCGAGCTGGTAATCGCGCGCGACCGGCTCACGCGGATTGCCGAGTCGATTGGGGACGCGAGCCTGGTCGAGGCGACGCTTCAAGCGTCGCAGATCATTACCACTCTGCAGAACGAGATCATGAAGAGCCGAATGGTGCCGGTTGGGCAGGTATTCGACCGGTTTCCGCGTCTGGTGCGCGACACCGCCCGCTCGCTCGGCAAGGATGTCGATTTCCGCATGGAGGGGAAGGAGATCGAGCTCGACCGCTCGATGCTCGACGAGATGGCTGAGCCGGTGCTGCACCTCCTGCGCAACGCGCTCGACCACGGTGTCGAGCTCCCGGTCGACAGAAAAGCCGCCGGCAAATCGCCCGTCGCCACCGTGACACTCTCGGCGGCGCGCGACCGAGCCACCGTGCTAATCCGCGTTGCCGACGACGGCCGCGGGATCGATCAGGGCCGGGTGCTCCCGCGCGCGAAAGAGCTCGGCCTCGTCGACCCCACGACGACCGAGCTATCGAACGAGGAGCTGATTCGCGTGATCTCGCGCCCGGGGTTCTCGACCGCGGAGCGCATCACCGACATCTCGGGCCGCGGCGTCGGCTTCGACGTCGTTGCCAACAAGCTCAGATCGCTCGGCGGCTCACTCGAAGTGCGGACGACGGCCGGCGCAGGCACCAGTGTCAGCATGCGTCTTCCGTTAACGCTCGCGATCGCGCGCGCGCTCCTCGCCAGGGTGGACAGGGAGATCTATGCGATACCCCTCACCC
>JANMTG010000260.1:0-7856 GCA_031390205.1 Gemmatimonadota bacterium | reverse complement strand
TACGCATCGGGACATTTCGCGCGACGGACAGATGGCGCGAATAACGAAACGGACAGGGAGAGATTCGAACTCTCGATACCGGGTTCACCGGTATGCCGGTTTTCGAGACCGGTGCCTTCAACCACTCGGCCACCTGTCCTGAGCCTCGGAACTTATTGACCCGACTGGGCTTCTTCAACCGGCTGAGCAGATACAAGATCGCGCGGTCACACCAGAAGGGTGACAGTTCAGCCGGGAGGGACACACTATTGACTGAAACGAAGACCTGTCATACGATGGCTTCCCCTGACGGTGCCTACCCATCCCGAGGAGTCCCCGTAAGCTCGCCCTTCTGAGCGGCCGCGCACCGAACGCGGGATCGTATCCCTCGGTCGCCAGAACCTCGCGCGCCTCCGGTGTCAGCTCCAGCGTCAGCTTCCCACGTGTGTAGCATTGAAATAGAAATGTCCCCTTTCGGGCCAGCTTCCTCTCGACTGCTTAAGCCCGAGCGAGGAGATGCTGACATTGAGCTTACGTGGCTAGTTACTTTCGACACGCCGAGTCGTCGCTCCCCCGAAAGCAGCCAGAGTCGAAGGTGTCGGATTATCCTCAAAGAGGCGCCAATGAGTTACACGACGTTCACTGATCCGACAGGACAGAAATGGCAAGTGTGGTCCGTCAATCCAACCGATGTCGGGCGCCGAAAGCGTGATCGCCGTGATGCAACTCCTTCCTCCACCGCCACATATGTCGGGACCGAACGAAGGATTAATACCGATGATCGCCGCAATCCACTTGAAACCTGGTCTGTGGTTAAACCCGGCTTCGAGGATGGTTGGCTGTGTTTCGAGAAAGAAGATGGGGAAAAACGTCGGTTAACTCCCGTTCCGGTCGCATGGGAAAACGCCACTGCGGAAAAGCTTTGGAACTGGTGCAACGAGGCTGCCCATATGTCGAAACGCGGATCGCTGGGGCAGCGATACTGGTGGTCCATACGGAGCCAGACGATGCGCGACTCGGCGTTCCGAATCGCATCCGTGGAGAAATTCGAAGTCAGCCAGGGCAGACTGGCGTAGGCTTGAGCGAAAGAGACGCGTTGTGGGTCGACGCGATGGCCGCCTGATGTTCAACCACGTTGAGCGCCGAAGAAATCAACCAGCAGCGACCCACATTCCTCCGCGAGCACACCGCCCCTCACTTCGGGTCTGTGGTTCAGACGAGAGTGGCGCAAAAGATCGCCGACGGATCCCGCCATCCCTGCTTTCTCATCCCACGCCCCGAATACCACACGCTTCATCCGCGATAGAACGATCGCGCCGGCGCACATTGCGCACGGCTCCAGCGTCACGTAGAGCGTGCAGTCGTCCAGTCGCCAGCGATCCAGTCTGGCCGCGGCTTCGCGTATCGCAAGTAGCTCGGCGTGCCCGGTCGGATCCTGATCCCGCACGGTGCGGTTCGTCGCCGCCGCCACGATCGACCCGTCGCGCACCACGAGAGCACCGACCGGCACTTCATTCCGCTCCGCCGCGTCTCGCGCGAGGTCGAGCGCATTCCGAATGTACCGCTCGTCCTCGCCGGGCGTCGCCGACCCGAGCCGGGGCGCTTCCCCGCCCGTCTCGCTATCGCGCTGCGAGCGCGGATTCACCCGATTTCCTGAAAGTCAGCTCGCCCTTCTGATCCACGCCAACGACGATATGGTCGCCTTCGCCGAACCGGCCCTCGAGCACCGCCATCGCCAGCGGATTCTGTAGCAGTCGCTGAATGGCGCGTTTGAGCGGACGCGCGCCGAAAGCGGGATCGTATCCCTCCGTCGCCAGCACCTCGCGCGCCTCTGGTGTCAGCTCCAGCGTCAGCTTCAGGTCGGCGAGCAGCTTTTCCAGGTGCGCCAACTGGAGCTCGATGATGTGCTCGATCTCCCCCTTGCCGAGTGGGCGGAAGATGATGATGTCGTCTACGCGGTTGAGGAATTCGGGACGGAAATGCTGCCGGAGCGCGCTCGTCACCTGCGCTTCGATGACCGCCCGGTCGTCGCCGGTGTGCTCGAGGATGTACGTGCTCCCGAGGTTGGATGTCATGATGATGACCGTGTTGCGGAAGTCCACCGTGCGTCCCTGCGAGTCGGTGAGCCGGCCGTCATCCAGAATCTGGAGCAGAATGTTGAACACATCGGGGTGCGCCTTCTCGATTTCGTCGAACAGGATCACCGAGTACGGGCGGCGGCGCACTGCCTCAGTGAGCTGGCCGCCCTCCTCGAACCCTATGTAACCCGGCGGCGCTCCGATGAGCCGAGCAACGGAATGCTTCTCCATGTACTCTGACATGTCGATACGGACCATTGCGTGCTCGTCGTCGAACAGGAACTCCGCCAGCGCCCGCGCGGTCTCTGTCTTTCCCACGCCCGTGGGCCCGAGGAAAATGAAAGATCCGATTGGGCGGTTGGGGTCCTGTAATCCCGCGCGCGAACGCCGCACGGCGTTGGCGACCGCTCGCACCGCTTCTTCCTGACCGATCACGCGAGTCGCGAGAACTTCTTCCAGTCGCGTCAGGCGCTCGCGCTCCGCCTCCATCATCCGCGACACGGGAATTCCGGTCCACCGGGATACGATGTCGGCGATGTCCTCCGCCGTCACTTCTTCCTTGAGGAACCGCGCTCCACCGGCCTGTTTGCTCGCCAACTGCTGCTCCGCCTCGTGCATCTGCTTCTCGAGCTGCGGAATCTGTCCGTATGAGATCTCCGCCGCCTTCTGGAGGTCGCCGGCGCGGGTGACGCGCTCGGTCTCGATGCGCGCCTGCTCGATCTGCTGCTTGATCTTGCCGACGGCGCCCAGTGTTTCCTTTTCCTGCTGCCACTGCGCCTTCATTCCCGCTGATTTCTCGCGCAGCTCGGCCAGCTCGCGCTCGAGAGCCTTGAGTCTCTCTCGCGACGCTTTGTCTTTCTCTTTTTGCAGCGCCTGACGCTCGATCTCGAGCTGCGTGATGCGGCGCTCGACCTCGTCGATCTCCTGCGGCATTGAGTCGATCTCGATGCGGAGGCGCGACGCCGCCTCGTCTACGAGGTCAATCGCCTTGTCGGGAAGGAAGCGGTCGCCGATGTAGCGGTTGGAAAGGGTTGCCGCGGCAACGATCGCGCCGTCGGTGATGCGAACAGCGTGGTGCGATTCGTAGCGCTCCTTGAGACCGCGGAGAATCGCGATTGTGCTCTCGACGCTGGGCTCACCGACGTACACCGGCTGGAATCTCCGCTCGAGTGCCGCGTCTTTTTCAACGTGCTTCCGGTACTCATCGAGCGTGGTCGCGCCGACTACTCTCAGCTCGCCGCGCGCGAGCAGCGGCTTCAGCATGTTGCCGGCATCCATCGAGCCTTCGGCTTTCCCGGCACCGACGAGCATGTGCATCTCGTCGATGAGCATGATGAACTGCCCTTCGCTCTCGGTGATCTCCTTGAGCACCGCCTTGAGCCGCTCCTCGAACTCGCCACGGAATTTGGCGCCGGCGATAAGCGCGCCCAAGTCGAGGGCGACGAGCCGCTTGTTCTTGAGACCTTCCGGCACGTCGCCATTAATGATGCGCTGCGCCAGGCCTTCCGCGATCGCCGTCTTACCCACACCAGGCTCTCCGATGAGAACCGGATTGTTCTTGGTTCTCCGCGACAGAACCTGAATCACGCGGCGAATCTCTTCGTCGCGTCCGATGACCGGATCGAGCTTGCCCTTGCGGGCCGCCTCGGTCAGGTCGCGCGTGTAGCGCTGGAGCGCCTGGTACTGGTTCTCCGGAGTCTGATCGGTGACCCGGTGCGAGCCGCGAACGGACTGGAGCGCCTCGAGCAGCGCTGCGTGAGTGGCGCCAACACCGTTGAGCAGAGTGCGGCTTTCCGTTCCTTTGACCTCGGACAACGCGAGCAGAAAGTGCTCCGTCGAGACGAAATCATCCCCGAGCTCACGTGAGTCCGCCTCGGCCCTGTCAAAAACCTGGTTCAGCTCGCGCGAGAGCGTGGGCTGCGCGTTGGACTGCTTCGGGTAGCGCGCCATTTCGCGGCCCACGGTTTCCCGCAACTGCGCGACGCTTATTCCGAGCTTCTGAAGGATCGGCACCACGATGCCTTCGTCCTGCGTGAGAAGCGCGAGCAGGAGATGGAGATCGTAAACCAGTGGATTCCCGGCGCGACGGGCAAGGTCGACCGCCTCGGTCAGCGCCTCGGAAGCTTTTACTGTCAGGCGATCGGGGTTGATCATTTGGCGGAGGTGGGAGAAACAATGGATTTCTCAAGTACAACTGAAGGGCAACCGAACACTACACGCTGCCTGCTGTTAGCTGAAAGCTACCGGCTTCCGGCAGACGACGCGGAGATGCCACTAGTTCCTCGGTGGTGAGCCGGCGGCCGGCAGCGGGCAGCGATGCGCAGGCAGCTTGTAGTGTTCAGTTTAAGAACGCTGCGCGCGCCTGCCAGTCAAGAAAAAGGCGCGCCCCGTCCCTACCGGAGCGCGCCCTCTCTTATCGTCAATCGACTATTTCCGTACGATCATCTTCTTGACCAGCACCTTTCCATCGACCTCGAGTCGAAACAAATAAATACCCGAAGCGACTGCTTCACCCGACTGGGATGACTTCCCATCCCAGTAAGCGATATAGTCGTCGCCACTACAGGTCAACAGCACGTTCTCGAGCGGCTCGCCGCCCCCCGCGTTCCCCACACCGCCCTGCAGTACCGGCACCGCTACCAACTGTGCCAGAAGGTTATAAATCCGCAGACTGACGCGGTGCTGACGTCCGGAATCCGCGCAACCTTGCTCATCGCCGATTGCAAACGGAATCCGTGTGTCCTGATTGACCGGGTTCGGGAAATTCTGCTTCAGCCTGAATCCGGCGCCCTGTCCTCGGCCGGTTTCGGGTGAAGTGCCCTGAGCCGCCGAACGACCTGGCATGAACGCGCTGAGCACGAGCACTATCAACAGCGCTCGCCACAGGTGTTTCATGATGTCTCCAAATGCTGACGAAAGAGGGACTTTAGACTCTTACTCCTGCCGGGGTGAAGATGTTTCTTCCTGTGCCCGAACTTAGGACTGGGGCTGAGGAGTGTCAAGAACGACAGCAGAGCTCTCCCGCAAAACCCTCCCTTCTCCCCGCCTTTCCGTCACGCCTTTCCGGTCACAAAACTCGAGAAATGGTATCAGGTACTTTCTCGATAAGCCGAGTACATCTCTAAGCTGGGCAGGCAGATAGACCTGTCCCGGCACCAGCTCTCCAAGCATGGCGATCATCTCCGCCAGCGTGCTCCGGTCATAATAGCGATCGGCCTCCACCTGGACGATCCGCCCCTCGCGCTCCAGATAGCGAAGCAACGCGGGGACCGAGCTGCCGTGGCGCGAGACCAGCTCTCCGACGCTCGGCGGCTCGCGCTCGGCAGCGCCAATATCGTGCGCCAGAGCGTTGCTCTCCTTTATGTCGAGGACGCTTGGCGCCGGTTCCCATCCCTTTCTACGAATGAGCGGACCGTCGGTTTCGATTTCGCCGAGTGACTCGAGTCCGCGGATGGAGATGCCGGCCAGCTCGTCGTGTGCCCGCAGCCCTCCCCGCAATGTCTGGGTCGAGACGCCGGGACTGAGAGGAGACCTGATCTCGTACTCCGCGATGATCATCCGAACTTGTGCCATTGTACTTTCGACAGCGGCCGCGGCGAAAAGGTTGTTCGCGCCGACGCGCCCACCCTGGCCGAGAACGGTCGTATGGGTTTCAGCCGGCGTAAGCCCGGAGCGAATGGGGATTTCCGTGATCGGCACTCCGTGCACGCCTTCGCCCTCGAGAATCCACTCGAGGCGTTTTGCCGCGCTGACCGAGAGCGCGGCGAGCTGCCCATTCTCCGGTGGGTTGATGGAGCGACGGCGAGCATACGGGTCGATCACGGTCCCGCCGCCAATGGTTCCGACCGGGGCCGGCAGCCGCAGCACAAATCGGTCACCGCCCCGAAGCGGGATCGGAGAATCCGGCGCGACGCGGGCCACGGCCCACGCGCCAGGACGGAGGACGGCGCCGTTGAGGACAGTCACCCTGGCCCCGACTTCCGTCGCGCCCGAGTGAAGTCGTACGCGGGTGCGAGGCTTGAGCTCGCCAGGCGCTTGCGCATCGAGGGTGACCACAGCTTCGAACAGACTCGTAGCGCGCCACGAGCGATCGGCGACGATCACCGATCCGCGGCCGACTTGGGTGACGTCGATTCCTCCCAGGGCGAGGGCGGCCCTGACACCCGCTGCCGCGCTCGCGACAGTCTGCCCATGCTGCTCGATCCTCCTCACTCTCGCGTGGGCTCCGCCGGGAAGCAGTCGAACATCCGCTTCCCGCTCAATGCTGCCGCTCCAAACCGTTCCCGTCACCACCGTTCCAGTGCCACGCACGGTAAAAACCCGGTCCACCGGCAGGCGGAACAAATCATCTGCCGGTCGCGACTCCGGTCGGGCGGCTGCCTGCGCCAACGCGGAGCGAAGGTCGTCGATTCCACTTTTCGTTCTGGCCGAGCAGGGGACGATTGGCGCCAAGGGCCAGCGCGTGTCGGCCAACAGGGCTTGCGCTTCTGAGTGGACGAGGGCGAGCCAATCGCCTTCGACGAGATCGCCCTTGGTGAGCGCGACGACAAGCTGCGGGATCTCGAGCAGCGACAGAATGAGCAAGTGCTCGCGGGTCTGTGGCATCACGCCTTCGTCGGCGGCGATCACAAGCAACGCCACATCGATACCGCTCGCACCGACGAGCATGCTGCGCACAAAATCCTCGTGGCCGGGAACGTCGATCATCCCGACAGTCCCGATTCCCTCGAGCGACAATGGCGCGAAGCCGAGGTCTATGGTAATTCCCCGTCGCTTTTCCTCGGGCAGGCGATCGGTGTCGACTCCAGTGAGCGCCTTGACCAGCGCCGTCTTTCCGTGATCGATGTGTCCAGCGGTGCCGATTATCACGCCGCGCTCCAGCGCTCGTGCTCCCAAACGGCGAACGCGCGAAGAGGCCGGTCGTCGGTGAGGTGATGACCCAGGAATTCGCGGAGGAGGCGCTGGTGCGATCGCGCTTCCGCGTCGGTGAGGCCGGCCGGTCCGTCCCCATCGAGCCACCGTTGGACTGTAGCTCTCGCGATCGCGGGGATTTTTCTGCCGCCGGGGGCGAGCCGGCTGCAGGCAACGCAGATCACGCCGCCGGAAGCGTGTGAGAACGTCGCGTCCTCCGCATCGCGAACCGGAGCATGACAGAGAGCGCAGCTCGAGAGCTCGGGCGTGAAACCCAGCACTGACACGATGCGCCAGGCTCCGGCCAACCCGGCTTCGATCGTGTGCTCTGGCGGCGAGACAGCGATCCGATCGAGCACGCTGACGGCGGTGTCGAACAGGGGTGCGCTGGCTTCCTCTCCAGCGAAACGGAGCAACAGCTCCGCGATCGTCGACGCCGCCGTGAAGCGGCCGATGTCTTCGGCCAGCTCGTTGCGCGTACGCGATATCTCGAAGCCGCCGAGGTTGTTGAGCTCGCGATTGGGCTTCACGTAGAGCTGCGCCGAACCCTCGGCGAATAGATCAAGCGCGGAACCGTAGCGGCCCCGCGACCGTTTGGCACCGCGCGCCAGGCACGATTGCACGCCGGTCTCTCTCGTGAGCAGGCGGATGATGCGGGAGCTCTCGAGGTAATCGAATGCGTGGAGCACGATCGCTTCCGTGACGAGCAGCATAGGGAGAATCTAACGCCGCGGAGAGTTCATTCCGTCGCAAGGCTGTGCGGTTTTCCCCTATTCCCTGCATCATCGCCGGTACGTCGGAGGGGGGCGCCCACGAAGTGGGCACGGTGGCTCTGCCCGAGCGAGCGCGGGTGCCCGCTTGCGGGCGCATGCCGAAGAGGATACCCTC
>JANMTG010000238.1:0-3770 GCA_031390205.1 Gemmatimonadota bacterium | reverse complement strand
TCTCGAACTGAATTCCGCGGATGCGCACGTTGGCGCCAACGAGATCGCTCGGCGATTGCGACCCGAGGTTCTCCGCGACTGTGGAGGCGAGCACCGCGACACGGCGGCTCTCCTTGTCGTCGAGCTCTGTGAACATGCGGCCCGACGCGAGGTTGTACTTTCGTACCTCGAGATAGTTTGCCGTAGTTCCTAAGATGGATGTGTTCGTGTTCAGGGTGAGATACTGCACCTGAAAGTTGCGCGACATCTCGGGCTGGACGGCGGTGATGAGCGGACTGTTCGCCTCCTCGAGAGCTCGCGCATCGGAGATAGTGAGAGCGGCGCGATCGCTCTCCGCAGCCACACCCGCGTGGACCACCTGTCCCGGAAACACGGTGAGAAGCGTGGTGCCGAGCGCGGAGATGCGCGCGTTCACCGATTGCTGCGCGCCACGTCCGAGAGCGACGACGGCAATGACGGCGCCCACGCCGATGACGACGCCGAGCATCGTGAGAAAGGATCGAAGCTTGTTCGCCCTGAGCGCGCCGAGCGCTACACCGATCGTCTCACCAAGAAGCATCTTCCCTCTTCCTCCTATCTGCCGGTCGGTCGTCCGCCGCCACCACCGCCGGCACCACCCGCTCCACCGGCTCCACCCGCCGGCGTGGTCTGCTGCAATCCGCCGCCCCTGACCGCTCTGATGCGCGCCTGCTGCGCGTCGCGCTGCGCCTGCAGGACCGCGGCGCCGAGGAGCGCAACCTGCTCGCCCTGCCCGAGGCCGCTCACAACTTCGGTGTACTCGAAATCACTGATGCCGGTTCGAATCGGTCGCGCCGCGTATTTCTCATCCTTTTTAACGAACGCGACCTGCACTCCATTGCCGCCTCGACCTGAACCCGCGACTCCACTGAAACCGCCCCCGCCCCCAGCACCCAGGGCGCTAACCCCGCCGGCACCCGAACGCTGGAATCCGCTCGAGGCCGCAGTAAGCGAGTCACCCATCGCCCGGCGTCCACGGCGACCGGTCGCTGCAGCGCTATCTCCCCCGCCTCCCGCGCCGCCCGCGCCGCCAGCGCTCCCTCCGCTCCGTCCCCCGCGACGACTGGCGAACGATGCCTGTATCTCGGTGCGAACAGTTTCGGCGTTCAGGCCAAGTGAGGGCGCTACAGTCGCTGCGTCGCGCATACTGCGCACCGCCTCACTCGGAATCGCAAGGACATTGTCCTTGCGCAGTACTTCCATCACCGACTCGCCGTTCATCCCCGGCTTGAGAGCGCCGTCGAGGTTGCTGAGGCTCACGAGGACCGGAAACATCGTCACGCTCTGCTGAACCACCGCCTGCGGCTCGACCTTCTCCACCACTCCCTGAAATCTGCGGTTGGGAAACGCGTCGACGGTGACGTTGGCGACCTGACCCGGCAGCACGTTGCCGATGTCGGTTTCGTTCACCATCGCCCGCATTCTCACCTTGCTGAGATCGGCCATCTTGAGGATCGTCGTCCCGCCGCTGGCCGAGGAGGTCGCCGACGTGATGACCGTTCCTTCAGACACGGGACGCTCGATGACCGTGCCCGTGGTCGGCGCGGTGATGGTCGCATCCTGGAGCTGCTGGCGCGCGATGTCGAGCGCGGCGCGCGCCCTCACCACCGCTGCATCCGCATTCGCGAATCCCAGCGTCGCCGCCTCCATCTCCACCGCGGTGATGATTCGCTGGCGATAGAGATCCTGCGATCGGGCGCGCTGCGAAACCGCGACCGTGCGCGCTACAGTCGAAGAATTAAGCTCGGCGGCCGCCTGATTGAACCGGCTCTGCACGTCCCGCGCGTCGATCTGCACCAGCAGGTCGCCACGCTTCACCACCGAGCCGACATCGACGGGCATGTTGGTGATCTGTCCCGAAGCCCTCGACTTCACTTCGATGACGGTGACAGGCTCCACCACGCCGTTTGCCTGCGCGCTCAACACGATGCTGCGCCGCTCGACGGGCGCGGTCTCGATCACGAGCTCCGTTTCTTTTTTCTTCCCGCACCCGGCCACCGCCACCACCAGCAAGGCGGAGAGAATCAGTCTCGCGGTCATTGCAGATCCCGGCCGATGAGGGCTTCGAGCTCCGCGCGCGCGATTCTATAGTCGTAACGCGCCTGAATGAGCGCCTGCTGCGCCTGGGCGAGCGCGGTCTGGGACGTCAACAGGTCGAGCAGAGTCGAAGCCCCGATGTTGTAGCGCTGCTGCTGTACGCGGACATCCTCCTCCGCAGCGGCAACCGACGCCACCTGCACCGCCACGCGCTGCGAGGCACCACGCAGCGTCCCGATGTACTGCGTGAGCGATTGCTGCGCCCCGAGCCGCGCGTCGCGAAGCGCAGCCTGCGCGTTGGTCTCCGCCACCTTCGCCCGCACCACCTGCTCCTCGCGCTGAAATCCGTTGAACACCGGATATGACAGCGAGAACGAGAGCCGCCCGTTGTAGGAGTACAGGTCGTTGCCGAGTCCGAACCGCGGATCCACGCCGCTCCCGCTACGCGAGTAGCTGGCGCTGAGCGAAGGGAGATACGTCGCCTTCGATGCCTTGCGGGATTCCTCCGCCGCGTCGAGGTTCGCCCTCGCCTCCTCTATCGAGGGTCCATTGCTCGCCAGTGCCGCCAGCTCCGCGCTGTCGGGCAGCGCGGCCATGTTCTCCTGCAGCGACCCGGGGTCGGCGGTCACCGGCTGCTCCGACCCCACCAGTCTCGTGAGCGCGGCGTTGGCCGAGGAAAGATTGCTCTGTGCGGTAATGAGGGCGAGCTGTGCGTTGCCCACCTGGATTACGCCGCGCAGTGAATCCGATCTCGTGGCGACGCCGGCGTTTACCTTGGCGATCGACGAGCGGAATTGCTGTTCCGCCTGCTCCATCTGCCGTCTCGCCGCATCCTGACTCTCGAGCGCGGCGAGCACGGCGAAGAACTGGCGCTTCACCTGGAGCGCGACGTCGTACCGCACCGCCACGCGGTTGGCCTCCGCCGCCTCGATCGCCGATTTCGCGGTGCGGAGGTCGTAGAGTCGCCGGCCGCCATCGAACAGCGTCATGTTCATGCCGAGTCCGGTGCTGCTGGTGGGGCGCGATGCCACCTCCACCTGCTCTCCGTTCTGGTTGATGCGGGTCTGGCCACCGCCGAACTGGTATACCCGTCCCGCGCTCAGCGAGGCGCTGGGAAAAATCGCGCCGATCGCCGACACTCTCGCCGCCCGGCTCGCCCTCTCGTTCCCCTCCGCCTGAATCGCCTGCGGCGCATTGCGGAGGGCGAGGCGAATGGCTTCGTCGAGCGCGAGTGGCAGTGCGCTGTCAGGCCCGGCCGTGCGCCCTGGCTGCAAGCCGGGCCGCGGGCCTGGCGCTACCTGCGCGGAGAGCCGCGGGGCCGCGATCAGGAGAAGAGCAGCCACTACCGTCGCAAGCACCGGACGGAGGGGCCTGTATATAGTGTTGTTCATTGGGAACAGGGAGTCATTGAGCGAAGCGATCAGGGCGCGCTCACCGCGCGGCCTTCCAATAACTACGCCCAGCCCCTCACCTCTGCTGGGATCGATATCCCAGCACCTGCGTGTACGCCCTTAGCGCGTAGCCGAAGCGATCATCCGGTTTTTAAGGGTCGCGAGGCGCCGCCTCACCGACCCGTCCATGACCGTGTCGCCCACCCTTACGATAACTCCGCCAAGGATGGCCGGATTGAGCGTGATGTGAGGCACCACCCGCTTGCCGTACAGACGAGAAAGCTGACTGGTGAGCGCCTCGCGCTCGGCTGCCGCCGGCTCGCG
>JANMTG010000221.1:0-2603 GCA_031390205.1 Gemmatimonadota bacterium | reverse complement strand
CGGCCGATCGTGTGGGCTCGGACGGATTGGCGTCGGTGGGAGCGTGGGGGTGGGGTGGTGCATACGGCAGCATGTACAAGGTCGATCCGAAGGAGCGTCTGGTCATTGCGTTCATGATCCAGCAGTTCCCGTATGGTGTGGAAGTCTCCTCGAGATTTCCAACGCTCGTGTATCAGGCGCTGGTCGAGACAAGGAAATAACTGCCATGGTAACGCCAACTGTGAGATTCAGTCTCGCTCTGATCGGCGCGGCTTTCCTGGGCACTGCGACAGCGAGTGCGCAACAGAGCGCGACAGCGGCCGCTGCGCAGAGATTGCTGATCCTGTCGAAGAGCGATCGGGTGCTCTCGATCGTCGATCCCGCCACGCTCAGGATCGTGGGTCGCGTTCCGGCCGGGCCTGACCCGCACGAGATTGTTTCATCCGCTGACGGAAAGCTCGCATACGTTTCCAATTACGGCGGCGGCACCTACAACACGCTCACCGTCATCGATCTGGTCAATCAGAAATCACTGCGCACGGTTGACTTGGGCGCGTTGCGCGGACCGCATGGACTCGACTTCGCGGGTGGCAAAGTCTGGTTCACCTCAGAAGTCGCAAAGGCCGTCGGCAGCTACGATCCTGGCGCTGACAAGATCGACTGGGTAATCGGCACGGGTCAGAGCGGGACGCACATGATTTACGTCTTCCGCGATCTGTCGCGCGTGGTGACGACGAACCTCGGGTCCGCGAGCGTGACCTTCATCGAGAAAAAACCGGGACCGCGCCCGGATTGGGACGCGATAGTTGTCCCCGCCGGCGGCCGTGTCGAGGGGTTCGACGTCTCCCCCGACGGGAAGGAAGTGTGGGCGGCGAACGGGGAGGACGGCACGATCACGATCATCGATGTGGCCTCGAAGAAGGTCGCCCAGACACTCGACGCGAAAGTAACCGGCGCCAATCGGCTCAAGTTCACTCCTGACGGAAAACTCGTCCTCGTTTCGACGCTACGAGGTCCCGACCTGACGATCATTCGCGCGTCGGATCGCAGCGTAGTGAAGCGGATTCCAGTCGGACGCGGAGCCGCGGGCATTCAGATCCAGCCCGACGGTTTGCGCGCGTACGTCGCCTGCTCGCCTGATGACTACGTCGCCGTCATCGATCTCAAGTCGTTCGAGGTTGTTGCGCGCATCGACGCCGGCAAGAACCCCGACGGCCTCGCGTGGGCCGTCACGCCGCGTTAATCGCGAGGTTGGGGGTGACCCTGTCATCACCGGAGACATCGTCTGGGGCCGGACGACCGTAACCGCGGTGCGCGGCGTTGACGGCGTGCTGATTTGCGCGATACTGATGAAGGACGACCTCACCGCGGAAAAACTCGCGCGGTCCCAGCTCAATGAGCGGGACGAACAGCTCGCCCAGTCGCAGAAGATGGACGCCCTCGGAAAGCTGGCGAGCGGTATCGCTCACGACTTCAACAACATGCTGACAGTCATCACCGCGTACAGCGGGATAGCGCTCAGCGAAGCCGTGCCGGGAAGCGAGCTGCATGAAAATCTGACCGAGGTCGAGACGGCGGCGCGAAAAGCGGCGGCGTTGACTCGCCAGCTTCTTTCCTTCAGTCGCCGCCGGACGCCCCACACCGCATCGGTTCAGATCAACGACGTATTGGCCGGGATGCAGAAGATGCTCGCGCCGATAATTTCAGCGTCGGTGACGATTGCCACCGATCTCGCCCCTGATCTCCGCACTGTGCGCGCGGACCCTACGCACCTCGAGCAGGTGGTGATGAACCTCGCCGTCAATGCCCGTGACGCGATGCCGGAGGGGGGACGCTCACCTTCGCCACCCGCAATCTGCGTCTCCCGCAGGACGAGGACGATCAGACGGGAGGCCTGGCGCCGGGGTCCTACGTGGAGCTCACCGTGGCCGACACCGGGACGGGTATCCCTCAGCCCCTCCTCGCGCGGATATTCGAGCCGTTCTTCACCACCAAGTCCGACGGCAAAGGAACGGGACTCGGCCTGGCGACCGTGCAGGGCATCGTCGTCCGGATGGGCGGCAAGATCGGCGTCAACAGCGAGCTGAACAAGGGAACGCGGTTCAGGGTGATTCTCCCGGTGGCTGAGCCTAATTCGTCAGCTCGGCGCTCGACTCCTACTTCTTCCTGAGATCCATCACCCAGATATCGGCTTCGTGCTTGCCGATGGTGAAATAGATGGTCTTTCCATCGGTCGAGAATTCCGAGCGGTAGCCTCGACGCTCGCGGTCGTCGAAGCGCACCACGAGCGAAATGTTGCTGCCGTCGAGAGAGACTTGAGCAATGTGGAGACTTCCATCCGCAGCACGCACGCGAAAGTAAATCTTCCTGCTATCGGCGCTCCAGCCGCCCACGGCTGCAACCGAAGAGAACACGGCTGGAGGCACGAGAACTCTTTCCAGTCCGCCTTGCGCGGGGATCACTCGCAACGCATCATCTGCGCCTACATACGCAATGAACTTTCCGTCTCGCGACCAGCGGGGCCCTACACCTCCCTCCGAGGTTAACCGTCTCGCATTGCCGCCGGTCGCTGGGACGACGTAGATCTCCGGCCGCCCGGTGCGATCGGACCAAAACGCGAGCTG
>JANMTG010000123.1:0-3196 GCA_031390205.1 Gemmatimonadota bacterium | reverse complement strand
TGGTCGTGCTGCGCGATGGAAGTGACCTGGAGCGCCACCGGCGCGACGCGTGCGATGCGCTGCACGCGATCGGGATCGGAGCCGACGTGCTGGTCAGGTCGGTATCTGACTATCAGCGCCGTCAGGCCGACCCGGGGTTTCTTGATTGGCTAATCTCTCGAGAGGGAGTGCTCCTTTATTCGTCGGGCGCGTTCCCGCAGCGTTCGGCCGGCCCGGCTCGTGTACGCGAGGAGTCGCGCGAAGGGCTGCGCGCGTGGATCGAACGCGCCGAGGAGGATTTCCGGATCGCTGAGATGTCGATGGCTGCCGCCGATCCCGCTTCCGGAGCGATCTGCTTCCACGCGCACGCGTGCGCCGAGAAGCTGCTGAAGGCGCTGATCGTGAGGCGCGGGAGCCATCCCCCGCGCACACATGCGCTGCCCGAGCTCCTCTCACTCCAGGCAACGGGCATCCGCGATGATGTCGCGGTGATCGCGGCGTGCGCGATGCTCCAGACGCTTTATCCCGGCTCTCGCTATCCGGAAGAGCCGATGCCAACGCTCGACCAGGCGCAACGCGCATTCGACTCCGCCAGGGTCGTGCGCGATCGACTCCTTCCCCTGCTGAACCGCACGTAGGAGACGATGCGGCGGATCGTCCAGTTCTTCCGCAACTGGGCTATCGACAGCTGAATGTCGATTTCATATCAACGGGGTGTCGATTTCTTATCGTCGCTACCGCACCAGGACCGATGGCGAACCGGTTGCCCGTGAAACTCGAATTGCAGGAACCGATCGAAGAGGGGCGTCAGTCGGAATTCGACCAGCTCCTTCCAGCGTTCTTCCGTCGGCAACACGCGCTCCTCCAGCAATCCGAATTGAACGAGCGGGTCGAGCACGCGATGGCGGAAGTCGTAGTGCCGGAAGTCCACGTTGTGCAACTCCCATTCGGTCGGCGGGTCTTTGGCACTCTCGAGCCACGCCGTTTCGGCAAGCACGGAGCTGGAAGCGTGGCTTCACTTGATCCTCTGACGAAACCAGATCGCTACGTCGTTGTCTCGGATTTTGTGAGTCGCCACTCTCAGCGTAAGCTCATACAGATCCTTCACGTTGGCCTCGAAGCTCACCGAATTCAGTCCCAGAAAAACAAGCGCACAGGCCAGTCCTGTGCGCTTGTTGCCATCGTTGAATCCCTGCGTGCCGGCGAAGGCCAGCAGATAGAGCGCCGCGAGGTCGGCGAAGTCGACCGATTCTTCGTGCGCCCATCGGTTGATCGGCCGGTGGAGCGCGGCCAGCACTACGTTCTTATCGAGCACTCCGTGTGAGCCGCCATAACGTTCGACCTGCTGCGCATGGACGACGAAAAGGGTCTCTTCGGTTATCCATCGAGGCTCCTCCATTTTTGCCGAAGGCTTCATTTAGCCAGGGCACGGAACACCGCATCGTATTTGTTCATCACCGCTTCGTGAATTTCGACAGCCTTGGCCGTTTCCGCGGTAAACGGACTGACGCGAAATCCGCCGAAACCATCTTCGACCCAGGCGAGAGTGGTTCCAGCGGCAATCCCGAGCCGTCGCACAATTTCGGGCGGAACGGTGGTGACGGCGGAAGACCCCTGCTGGCGTACGGTGGTGGTGAGAGCCGGCATCGGAACTCCTTGTATGTTCGTATTAGTAGGACGCTTGAGGTGCTATTATAGTTACACTAGTTTATCACTTTAGTTACACGAGAACAAGCTTGCGCGCAGGGTGGGCTTGATTAACGCCGATGATTGAGGCGGCCGCAGTGCTCACGGATTTAAGGGTGACACCCGGCAACGCACTCGAAAAACTAAAGCGGGATCGCGCGGGACAGCAAAGTATTCGCATCAACGATCGATACCGCATTTGCTTTGTCTGGACAGACAAGGGTGCCGAACGCGTCGAGATTACTGACTACCACTAGCACGAGGTTACCGACCATGCTCCGTATTCCCACCAACCGCCGTCCTGTGCATCCGGGCGAGGTTCTTCGTGAAGAGTTTTTGGCGCCGATGGGGCTCAGCCAGGTCGAGCTCGCAGATCGCCTGGGCATTCCCTTCCAGCGCGTCAACATGATCGTGCGAGAGAAGCGTGCGGTGACGCCCGACACAGCACTGAGGCTTTCAAAGCTGTTCGGAACCACGGTCGATTTCTGGATGAACCTCCAGCTGGCATGCGATGTGTACGAGGCCGAGCACTCACCTGAGGCTAGAAGCATCCAGAAAATTGAAAAGCTCCGAATGGCCGCTGGGGGCTGAGCACTCGTCAATCAGGAACTTCATCTAGCACGCAAAACTCGGAATATCAGCTGGCCCGTTTCAGATTCGTCCACGGTGCCTTCGACGGCCTGCCACGCTTTGGGTTCGTCTGTACGTAAGCAAGTGCGGCTTGAATCATTTGAGCGTCGAGGGACGGATAATCTTCCAGTATCTCTGGAAAATCGGCCCCCTGTTTCACGAGGTCGGCGATCATGTAAACCGGCACACGAGTACCTCGAATCACAGGCTCGCCTCCGCGAATGGTCGGATCTGAAGCGATCATTTGAGTGGCGTTACGGAGTGCGCGCCACCGGTTTGCCAATCGAGAGCAGGCGCTTTTCAACTCAATTCGAATAACTCCCCCTGCGAGCTGGATTTCATCATCGCACTGTCCCCCGTTGGGCGATTTCCAGTCAGACAGGACGTCGAGCCGAGCCTCGGTCAAGCGCTGATAGAGTTCGCGCTTCGCGCTCGCCGACAAAACCGCTGCCAGCTCCTTTCGAAGCATTAGATACAGAACGTCAGCAGGCCCGAGATTCCTGCCACGCTTTTTCCGAGCGCCCCTGCTCTTGACGGCCTTCAGCTCACCACGATCGATAGTCGCGTTGATCGTTTTGGGCGAAAGCTCGGTGAGCCAGGCTGCCTCGACTGGAGTGACGGCAATGGCTCGCTCGTTGTCCGGATTAGTAAGAGTCGCAGGCATAAATGAATCCCCCGATTGAGGATTAATTTACAGGGCGGTGACTCATCGCGCAAGACCACGGCACGTCATGGTCTGACTGCGTTCAGAAGCACTATTGGTTGGTAAAGCCCGCAGCCCACCGCTGTTAAGGCCGACCGCCCCCGGCAGGTAGTCTTCGGTAAAAGGTAGATTCGACCCTCAGAACGTCCGACCGATCCCCTACCTTGAACGAATGAAACTCAGCGGCACTGAGCTCGA
>JANMTG010000108.1:0-11144 GCA_031390205.1 Gemmatimonadota bacterium | reverse complement strand
GGCTCAAGCGGCTCGAGGATCTCGAGGATCTCGCGAAGATCGGTCAGCTCGAAAAGCTCAAGGCTGTCGAGCAACGCCGCGAACCCTGACGGTTCGCTGACGGAGGGATCGTATGCTCCACTGCCTGGGTGCAGGTTCAGCGGAGCGAAAGGGTCCGGTCGACGAGCGTCGGCCGGACCTTTCTTTTGCGGTTATTGGAAGTGCGGCGTGCCGCCGGTGTGGTGCGAAAACCACCACATAGCGTTGGTCCCTGATTATTTTTGGTGACTATGCGCACCGCCCGCACCGCCGCGTTAGGATTCGGCATCCTGTTGGTTCTCGTGCTCGTCATTGGGACGCTTGCCATCTATGGGCTGCGCACCACGGTTGCGGCCGAGTCGGAGGCCCGCCGCGAGCTACAGGGCGTCGTGCAGATCGAGCGCCTGCGATACGTGTTCGAGCAGAAAGTCGCGACAAGCCGCGCGTATCTCCTGACTGACGAGCCGCCGTTTCTCGAGGAGATGCACCGAGAGCGCGCGGTACTGCTTGCGATCGTCGACAGTCTCCGAACACAGTTACGGACGGCGGAAGGAAAGGACCTGCTCCAGGAGATTGTCGCGAACGAGGCGCAGCATCAGGCGGCCTTCGGGCGTATCGCGGCGATGGAGAGCGCCCGCCGCAATGCGGCGAATGAGGCGCAGTTGTTCCTCCAGGAGATCAAACCGGCGCGCGACCGGACAGATTCAGCATTCGTAGCACTGACGCGGCACAAGTGGGAGCGCACGGAGGAGCATCATGCACGGGCGGTCCGCGCCGAGCGCCGGTGGACTGGTCTCACGTTAGGCACGTCGCTCGCGGCGGTGCTACTCGGCGCGCTGCTGGCAATTTATTTCACTCGCGCGATCGCGCGGCAAAATGAGGCAGAACGCCAGTTACGCGAGGAGGTGCTGGCGCAGAGCCGTGAGGTGGAGCGCACGATGCTCGATCTCCGGGCGACCCACGCCGAAGCGCTCCGACGGTCGCGCGATCCAGGGAAGGAGCCCTGAGTGGGCACATCCGCCACGTCGCCGAGTTGGCACGAGATTGCCCTGGCGAAGCTCACCAAAGTGCTCGGAGAGCAGGCCGCAACACGGGTGATGCGCGAGACACTCGCGGAGCTGAAGCTCGCGGAGCTCACGTCGGCGGATGACCTCAACCGGTTCGGCCGCATTCTGAGCGCGCGACCGGGGTTTGCAGGCGCTGTTGGCGGGCTGCTTAGTGCTACCGCGGTGATGCGGGGTGCAGGGACATCAAGCTAGGCGTCGCGCTCCAGACCTCGTAGTTCTTCTTTATTCCTCCGCCCGACAAAGCACCGCGGGGTAGGCTCCTTCGACTGCCCGCGACAGTCCCGCTATCTTTATCCAAAATTCACATGGAGCCCTCGCGGTGAAGATTGCCGTGTGCATCAAGCGCGTTCCCGACATGGACGTCCGTTTCAGGGTCGGTGCCGACGGCACCTCGCTCGACGAGACCGGGCTCAAATTCGATATCAACGACTTCGATGCATGGGCGGTCGAGGCAGCGCTCCAACTCAAGGAAAAGAACGCGGGCAGCGAGGTCACGGCAATCTCGCTCGGTCCCGACGCCGCCCAGGAAACGATTCGCAAGGCATTGAGCATGGGTGTTGACCGTGGAGTTCATCTCAAGGCCGACAAGGTCCCGTTCGATGGCTTCGCGATAGCCAAGGCGCTTTCCGAGGAGATCAAGACAGGCGGCTACGATCTCATCCTGTTCGGAAAGATGTCTCCCGATTCGTCCAACGGCGTGGTCGGCCCGATGACTGCCGAGCTACTAGGCCTGCCGTGCGTGACGGCGATCTCGTCGCTGGCGATCGAGGGTGGGAAGGGAACTGCCAAGCGCGAGCTCGAAGGCGCGCAGGAGATCGTGGAGTTTCGGCTCCCGGCCGTACTAACCGTGGATGAGGGACTCAACACCGCGCGCTACCCATCTCTTAGAGGAATCATGGCGGCGAAGAAGAAGCCGCTGGAGGTAAGGCCGGCCACTCTTCCCGCGCCACAGATCACGGTTCGGAAGCTGGAGCTTCCCCCAGAGCGCAAGGCGGGGCGCATCGTGGGCGAAGGCACGGCGGCCGTACCGGAGCTCGTCAAGCTGCTTCAGACTGAGGCCAAGGTTCTCTGATGGCGAACGTTTTTGCATTCGTCGAGTCACGCGGGGGCGAGCTGCGCAAAGTCGGACTCGAGGCAATCACTGCCGCGAGGATGCTGGCCGACGCGTCGGGAGGCGGAGAGGTGCACGCGCTCGTCATCGGCCCGCCTGGCGTTGCCGGCAAGGCGCAGCAAATCGGACAGCACGGCGCGGATGTGGTGATTGTCGTCGAGCACGCCGATCTCGCCAACTACAATCCTGAAGTCGCGACAGCCACCGTCGCGGAGCGCATCAAGTCTGGGGGCTATCGTGCCGCTGTCTTCAGCACCTCCGCCCAGGGCCGCGATCTCGCGCCGCGCGTAGCGGCCCGTCTGGGAGTGAGCCTCGTCACCGATGTGTTGTCGTTCGAGGTGGAGGGAGAAGTAATCGTCGTCCGACATCCCATCAACATCGGGAAGGTGATTGCCACGCTTGTCATCTCCGGCACCCCGGCGGTGATGGCAATGCGGCCCAACGTGATTTCACCAGCGAAAAACGAGAAGGCCGGGCGCGTCGAGAGCGCGCAGCCCGCCGTCGATCCCAAATCGACACGCGTGGTGGTGAAGGAGACGAAGCTGGGCACCGGCGGAAAGCTCGACCTCGCGGAGGCCCCGGTGGTCATCGCCGGCGGACGCGGGCTCAAGGCCGCCGAAAACTTCAAGCTCGTCGAGGATCTCGCGTCGGCATTCGGCAACGCCGCGGTCGGCGCGACGCGCGCGGTCACGGACGACGGATGGCGCCCGCACAGCGATCAGATCGGACAGACCGGACGCCTGGTGAGTCCCGATCTCTACATCGCCGTAGGAATCTCGGGCGCGGTGCAACACCTCGCGGGCATGCGCACCTCGAAGACGATCGTTGCCATCAACAAGGATAAAGACGCGCCGATCTTCAAGATCGCCGACTACGGGATCGTCGGCGATGTCTTCGAGGTCGTTCCCGCGCTCACGGAGGCGGTGCGCGAAGCGAAGAAGCACCATTGAGTTCCAAGCAATCCGGCCTCGTATTACCGAGCCGCCATCAGGTTCCGCTCCCGCGCGAAAGGCTCATCGTCACGGATCCGCCCGATTCGGAAGCCGTGCCGATGGATGTGCTGTTCGTCGGCGGTGGCCCGGCCGGGCTGGCGGGTGCAATCGAGCTGGCAAATCTCGTGCGGCGCGACAATGAAGCCGGCGGGACGCTCGGCGATGTGCAGATCGGGGTGTTGGACAAGGCGGGCGCGCTGGGAGAGCATTCCCTCTCGGGCGCAATCGTCAATCCGATCGCGATGCGGGAGCTCTTTCCCGACCTGAAAGACAACGATTTTCCGTTCCGCGCGCCGGTGAGTGGAGAGCGTGTCTATCTCCTCACGGGCAGGCATTCCGTTCGGATCCCCACGCCGCCCACGATGCAGAACCACGGATATTTCGTGGCGTCACTGTGCGAAGTGGTGCGCTGGCTGGGAGAAAAAGCGGAAGCGGCGGGAGTCAACGTGTTCACCGGCTTTCCGGCGGCGTCGCTCATCACCAATGGCGCGCGGGTGAGGGGCGTCCGAACGACGCCAACCGGCCTCGCCCGTACGGGTGAGCCGGGCAGCGGCTACGCGCCACCGACGGACATCACGGCGCAGATAACTGTCCTCGCGGAGGGAACGCGCGGCGCGCTGTCCCAGGCATATCTCGAATGGCAGAAGATCCCCTCGGAGAATCCCCAGATTTTCGCGTTGGGTGTGAAGGAGATTTGGGAAACGAAGAAGGCTCTTGATACCGTGATCCATACTCTGGGGTGGCCGGTTCCCCTGGATGCCTTTGGCGGCAGCTTCATGTATCCGCTCACGCCCAACCTCGTCGCGCTCGGCCTCGTCGTCGGACTCGACTACCGCCAGACGACGACCGATGTACACGAGATGCTTCAGCGCCTCAAGCTGCATCCTCTGTTCAGGCAGTATCTCGATGGCGGGGAGATGATCGAGTGGGGAGCCAAGACCATTCCGGAGGGCGGATACTACGCGTTGCCCCAGCGCAGGCATGGCGACGGCGTGATGATCGTTGGCGATTCAGCCGGCTACGTGGAGGTCGCATCTCTCAAGGGGGTTCACTACGCGATGCAGTCCGGGATGTTCGCCGCCCGCGCGGCATTTGCGGCCCTTAAGGAGGGTGACACATCGTCGGCGTCTCTCAAGCAGTACGATGAGATGGTGAACGCGAGCTTTATCACCAAGGATCTCTACCGCCGCCGAAACATGCGGCTGGCATTTCAGAAACACGGATTCTTTGTTGGCGGCCTGATGGCGTCGCTGATGACCGTGACCGGAGGCCGGTTTCCCGGCGGCAAGATCGATTCGGAGCCCGATGCCCACGCTCCGCGCGCCCCGGCGCCGGCGAAACCCGTTACTCCCGACGGGAAGCTCACCTTCAGCAAGCTCGACGCGGTCTTCAAGTCGGGAAATGCGACGCGCGATGACATTCCCTCGCATTTGCTGGTCGGCCCCGACATCGCTCCCGAAGTGGCGGAACTCTACGCCCACATGTGCCCGGCGGGCGTGTATGAGCGAGATGGAGACCGGCTGGTTGTGAGTCCCGCGAATTGCATCGACTGCAAGGCTACCGATGTTATTGGGCCGCGGTGGACGCCGAGGGAAGGCGGGAGCGGGCCGAAGTACAGGCTGATGTGAGGTCAGTTGCAGTTAACCACGTCCGACCTCGTAGATGTCGATAGACTGCCTGATCTCTCCAGCCTCGAACGGCTTAGTCTCCTTTCTTCGTATTACCAACCCATTGTCCGCGCATCCCTCCACGAAGATCGGCGCCGCGACGCGGCCTGGATCCGAGATGAGCGCGATTCCCCGCGGCCCGATCACCCCGTCGAGGATCACCGGCAGCAAGGCCGCGTACTCTTTCTCGTATAGCACGTCGGAAGCGAAGACGAGATCGAAGTGGCCCAGGTTACCGGGTAGATGCCGCCAGTCCACGAGCCGCGTCCGGGCCTGTAGCCCAAGATTGCGGAATACGTTGGCGCGGGTGACGTCGAGCGCGTCCTCGTAATAGTCGGTCGCCAGCACATCAAACCCTGACGTTATGGCGGCGAGGGTGCTGAGGCCTACTCCGCACCCCAGCTCGAGGGCGGTTTTTCCCTTGCCATCCAGCTCGAGCAACTTTTCCGCGAGGACGATCGACGATGGCCAGACGTCGGCCCAGTAAGGGAGACGTTCGTCCTTGACGAAATCATCTTCCCGAATCAGGTCGTCAGCGTTGGCCGGCTTGAGAATGCTGAACTTGCGATTGCCGATCGTTGCGTCGTCGATGGACGTCCTGAACCGGCGCTCCAACGCTCCGACCAGCGCGGCGCCGGCGAGCGGTGCCGGCGCCGACTTGCTAGCGGATGCACTCGACTCTCTCACAGCCTGAACACCGGGTACTCGTCGAGACTCTGATCCAGCATCATCGCGTTCAGTCTGGTCCCCTTCTCGACCTTCTGATGCGCGCCGGGAACTATCAGCAGCGCGTTGGCGCGCGACATTGACGTCAGAGAGCCGGAGCTTTGCGCTCCGGTGAGGCGCGCGGTCAACGCTCCGTCTTCGTGGCGCGTAACGATCGCGCGCAAAAAGTGCGTAAGCTTGGCGGAAATCTTGAGCTCCTCTTCGGTAGTCACCGAAACCACGCGCCTGAACAGCGAGGTGTACCCCTGCATCTTGCGCAGCGCGGGGCGCACGAACAACTCGAAGCTCACCATCGCCGAGACGGGGTTGCCCGACAGTCCGAGCCACGGAATCCCGTTCAACACGCCAAAGGCCAGCGGTGCGCCAGGTCGCATTTTCACCTTCCAGAAGCGCTGCTTGCCACCGAGATCGGCAAACACGTCTCGGGTATGATCGAGGTCCCCCACGGACACTCCGGCGGAAGTGAGAATGAGGTCGCAGTCAGCCGCGGCCTCCAGCTTCTTTCGCAGCGACCGGCGGGTGTCGCCCGCGATTCCCAGGTCCACCGGCTCCGCGCCGGCGACGCGCGTGAGGGCAGCGAGGGTGTAGCTGTTGGTGGAAACGATTTTCCGTCCGGCCTCGACCTCGCCAAACTTGTCGATGCCGACGAGCTCGTTGCCCGAGCTGACGATTGCGACGCGCGGCGCGCGGAACACCGGCACTTTGGCGATGCCGCTCGAGGCGAGAACGCCTAGCAGCGCGGGGCGGATCGGCGTTCCGCGCCTGGCCAGCGAATCCCCTCGCTGATAGTCCTCTCCCGCTGAGCGAATGTTCTTCCACACGTCGCGCGCGTCGCGGATTTCTACGCGATCCTTCCCTTCGTCCGTATCCTCTTTTCGAACCACGGAGTCCGCACCCTCCGGAACCGGAGCACCGGTCATGATGCGCATAGCCTCCCCCCGTTTGAGGGCGCGCGGCGCAAACCCTCCGGCCGCGATCGTCGCCACAACACGAAGCTTCACCGGCTGACCGCCGAGCACGGAGGAGATGTCGGCGGATTGCACCGCGTAGCCGTCCATGGACGAGTTGCTCCACGGAGGCATCGTCACGCTGGCGGTAATGTCTTCCGCGCAAACGCGTCCCAGCGCATCGCGAAGCGCAATCAACTCGGCCTCGAGCGGCCTTATCTCAGCGAGGATGCGGGCACTCGCTTCTTCAACGCTAAGCACGCGCGCCTATCGCGCCCGATATACGGCGAGCGCCACCGCGATCTGATCGATCACGCTCACCACCGCGTTGCCCGGTGTGGTCCAGTTGTTCGCCATCACGCTGAAGATGAGGCGTTCGCCATCCGCGGTCGTGACATATCCCGAAAGGGAGCGCGCGGCACCGTTCGAGCCTGTCTTGGCGTGCACGTTGCCTTCCGCGGGAGTCCCTTTCATCCGGTCTTTCAGCGTTCCGTCTACGCCCGCCACCGGCATCGAGTTGTAGAACACCGCGAAAGCCGTGTCGCGCTGCATTCCGTCGAGGACGTTCACCAGCGTCTCGGGGGTGAGCAAGTTGTGGCGCGAGAGTCCGCTGCCGTCGGCCAGCTTGAACCCGTCAGCCTCCGCACCCCATGCCAGGAGCTGCCGCGCGACGACGGATTTCGCGCTGTCGGCGGTTCCGAGCCCGCCGCGCTCGAGCCCGATTGTCTTGAGCACGAGCTCCGCGACCTGATTCTGCGACGGCTTCATCAATACCGGAAGAATGTCGCGCAACGGCGGCGACACGTACACGAACAGCGTGTCCAGCTTGAACGGCATCGGGGCAATGCTGTCGGCTACTCCGCCGTCGACGACGATGCCCTTTCTCACCAGCGCATCGTGGAACGCCTCGAGGTACGCCCTGGCGGGATCTTTGGCCGGTCCGGAGTACAGACTGTCGCGCAAGGTGTCGGGTAGAGGGCCCAACGTCGTCGGCGCCGTACCTTCGTTGAACGTCAGCTCATCGATCCCCGCGCCGTAGTACTCGCCCAGGTCGTTCCATCCCCAGCCGTATCCGCGCGTGGAATCGGGAAATGCATTTCCGGAATGCGCCAGGTCGCCCGTGACCTGCCTGACTCCGTGCGCGCGAAGCGAGTCCGCGAGGGTGTCCATCACCAGAGTCGCGAGGCCGCGCATGCGGTCGCTCACGGTCGGGTCGCCACGTCCGATGACGACGAGATCGCCATCCAGCAGCGAGTCTCGCACCTCGCCAGTCGCGGCAAAGGTCGTTTTGTAGGTGTAGCTCGGGCCGAGCAGCGCCAGCGCGACGGCGCTCGTGATGATCTTCATGTTGGATGCGGGCATGAAGAGCTTGCCCGCGTTCCTGGAATAGAGCGTATCAGCAGTGCGCGGGTTGACGACGAGCACGCCCCAGTGGGCGTTCCGGAACTCCGGCTGGGACGTGAGCGAATCGATCTGATGGCGGAGAACATCGCGCTCCGCGGGTGGGCGAACGGTGCTCATCACCGTGACGCATCCGGTCAGCGCACCGAGCACGAGAGCGGTTGCCATACCGCGCCTCGCGGCGCGGACCACCGAAGCAGTCGCCAACGTCATTCCTGGCTCCAGGTGGCGCTCAACGACTCGTCCTCGCCAACCGTGACGCGGACCACCCTCGCCGGCTTGGGAAGCGCACCCTCCACGCGCTCAAAGATGAAGCGAGCGAGGTTTTCTCCCGAGGGAACCAGCTTCCCGTCGGAGAACTCCGGAACATCAAGGTTGATGTTGCGGTGATCGAATCTGTCGGTGATCTGCGCCTTAAGTATCTGGTCGAACGCGCCGAGATCCACCACGAACCCGGTCTTCTCGTCTATCGGTCCGCTCACGGTAACCTCGCACACGTAGGTGTGACCGTGATAATTGGGCCAGGCGCAGGGGCCGAACGTGGCGACATTCCGCTCCTCGCTCCATTCGGGCCGGCTATAGCGGTGCGCCGCGGCAAACGAAACGCTGCGGGTGAGGGAAGCGCTGGGCAGGCTAGGGACTATTCAGGTTATCGGAAGAACAGATACGAAGCGCCGAGCGTTAGGCCCAGGTTGTTCTTCCAGAATGATTTCGCCTGGTCGGGCGCCGCGAAAGGCTCGGTGCCGGCGGCCGGCGCCACGAAGTACGCTGTCGGGTATTTCAGCTGATACAGATAGTCGTTGACGTCCACCCGCAACTGAAACCGCCCACCCGGCACGTAGCGAACACCGCCGCCCAGTGAAAATGCAAACGGGGTGCCGAACCTGTAAGGATCGAGCTCAACGTTGCACGCGCACGACGCGATCCCGGCTCCGAGGTTCAGAACAGGGACGAGGCTGTGCCAGGTTTTCTGGCCGGTGAGGTTCACCACGACATTGGCGTCGAGGAGGTTCAACGACACATTCCGGCGCCCAAGCTGCGCGGCAGCGCCCGACATGGATGTATCCACCGGAAACCGCTCGCTGTTCACGCGAGCGAACCGGACCATGAGTGAGGCCGGCCCGCCAACGGTCTTCTCATAGCGCAGGCCGAACATCGGACCGCTCCGCGGCGCTACTCCCACGGGATCACGGGCCGCGCTGAACGTTCCGCCGAAAAAAGTCAGCTCGTGACCCGACTCCAGGTCAACGAAGGGACTTTTCGCCGGAAGGTGTCCGACCTGTGCCCCGGCCGTCGCGACACTGAATGCGAGCGCGATCGCGCCAGCCAAATGCTTCACTTTGTTACTCCGAGATTGACGCCGCTCATTTCCCGCGGCTGTTCCACGCCGAGCATCGATAATATAGTCGGCGCCACATCACAGAGAGCGCCGCCCGGGCGCAACGGCCTTTCGCGCTCCCAATCCACGACAACGAATGGAACCGGGTTCGTCGTGTGCGCAGTGTGAGGTCCCCCCGTCGCCGGATCTATCATCAGCTCGGCGTTGCCATGGTCGGCGGTCACGATGAGGCGGACGCCCGCGCCCTCCGCTGCCTTGAGCGCTCTCGCCAGGCAGCGGTCCACGGTCTCCACCGCTGCCACCGTGGCCGGTATCGATCCACTGTGTCCCACCATGTCGGCATTGGCGTAGTTGCAAAGGATGAAATCGTGCTCGAGCGACGAGATTCCCTTTACCAGTGCGTCGGTCACCGCGTCCGCGCTCATCTCCGGCTTCAGGTCGTAGGTCGCCACCTTCGGGCTTGGAACGAGCACGCGGCTCTCGCACGGGTACGGCTGCTCGACGCCGCCGTTGAAGAAGTAAGTCACGTGAGGGTACTTCTCCGTTTCCGCCGTCTTGAGCGTGCAGAGCCCGCGAGTGGACAGGACTTCGGCCAGAATCCGTTCCATTGACGTCGGGTCGAACGCGACGGGGACGTTGAAGCTCCGGTCGTATGCGGTGAGCGTGGTCACTGCCATTCGGGGGCGGCGGCTGACGTCGAATTCGTGGAACCCGGGCTCGATCAGCGCGCGAACGATCTGCCGCATCCGGTCCGAGCGATAGTTGAAGCAGATGAGGGCATCGCCGTCATTCATGCGAGCGACGGGCTCTCCCCACTCCGTTATCACGACCGGCAGCATGAACTCGTCGGTGATGCCGGCTTCGTAGGTTTTGGCGATGGCATCGAGCGGATCGCTGAGCAGCGTCCCGGCTCCCGCGACTATAGCCCGGTATACGAGCTCGGTCCGATCCCAGCGGCGATCGCGATCCATCCCGTAATACCGGCCCGCAACGGTGGCGAGCTTCGCCGGGCTGCCTGTTGTCCGGATGTACTCGAGCAGCTCCCCGACGTAGGCGAGAGCCGACTTTGGAAGCGTATCGCGGCCATCGAGGAGAGCATGGATTGCCACGCGCTCCACTTTTTCCCTGCGCGCCAGGTCGAGCAGAGCGGCGAGGTGGGTGTCGATGGCGTGGACCCCGCCGGCCCCGATCAATCCGAGGAGGTGCAGGGTACCACCGGCGTTCACCTGCCGGCAGGGGGCCACCAGGGCGGGATTGGTATAGAAGCTTCCGTCGGCGATGGCCGAATTGATGCGTACTATATCCTGCATAACCACTCTCCCCGCGCCGAGGTTCAGGTGTCCGACCTCGCTGTTGCCCATCTGGCCGGCGGGGAGACCGACACGGAGGCCTGATGCTTCCAGCAGGGTACGCGATCCGCGGGTCCAGAGGGCATCCCATGTGGGCGTCCGGGCGAGCGCTATGGCGTTGCCGTCATTCTCGGGCCGGTAGCCCCAACCATCGAGAACGATGAGCGCGACCGGCCGCGCGCGCTGTGAGATCGCCATTATATCGGTAATGTAATTCACCTCAGCGAGAGGGCGTCACGAGACAGAATGGAAATCTTCAAGCCTAAGCAGGACCTCGAGACAAGGCGCAGCCCGAACCGCGCCGAAGAGGGAGATCGGCGGCGGGGCAGGTGGCGCGATTTTCGGCGCGCCTATCCCGGATTCGTCTTCGTGCTGGGACTGGGCCTTGGACTGATGGTCGCGGTTGACGCCTGGCTCGTCTACAAGCGCGTGGCTTACAACAGCGAGGTGAGCTCGCTCCGCTCGAGAATGACCGACGCGGAGCGGCAGCGCACCGATCTCATCGTCCAGACCGAGGAGAACAAGCT
>JANMTG010000095.1:0-8604 GCA_031390205.1 Gemmatimonadota bacterium | reverse complement strand
CTCCTCAACCTGTGCTTCCTTCTCCAGCAGCCGCAGCTCGAGTATCGTCACGCGCCGTTCCAGCACAGGGTCCGTTACCAGAACCGTGTCGTGGACGACGCGGATACTGGTCGGGACGGGCTTAGGACCCGTAACTGGCCTCACCTCGGGCTTGGCCGAGGCGCACGCGGAGGCGAGGATGAGAAGTGCGGGTAGTACGATCAGGCGACGCAATTCGGTATTCATCCTCGAATGGGAGCAGTTCATGGAATAGGCCAGGAGAAGGGCACGCGGTGCCTCAATCAATACAGACGAACCAGGCGGCTGAAGCGTAAGCACGAGGGGTACGCGCGGGGAAAATTCAAAGGATATTCTCTCTATCTCTATATAGAAGACTGTTTTCCGGGTGGCGCGGTCACGGATTTTGGGGCGATTTCGCGGGCTTGACTGAAGACTACCTGCCGAGTGCCGCCGGCCTTCAGGCTGACGGCTGCCGGCTGCGAGCTTCTCTGCATCCGGTTTTCGTAGATTAAGGCGCACCTTCCCAGGAGGTCAAATGACTGCGCTCATGACACTGTGGCTCCCGATCCTGCTTTCGTCGGTGATCGTCTTTGTCGTCAGCTCCCTGATTCACATGGCTCCGCTCTGGCACAGGAACGACTATCCCAAAGTGCCGAACGAGGACGAGCTAAGGACCGCGCTCCGTCGGTTAGCGATACCGCCCGGGGACTATCTCGTCCCGCGCGCCTTCGGCGCCGCCGAAATGAAATCACCGGAGTTCGCGGAAAAGATGCGCGCGGGCCCGAACATGATCCTCACCGTTCTTCCGAACGGGCCGTGGTCAATGGGGAGGAACCTGGGACTCTGGTTTCTGTACGTCGTGGTGGTCGGAGTCTTTGCGGCGTACGTCGCGGGACGCGCGCTCGCGCCGGGATCGGTGTACCTGCAGGTCTTCCGTTTCGCGGGTGTCGCGTCTTTCCTTGCCTACGCCGTCGCGCTGTGGCAGATGTCCATTTGGTTCCGTCGGTCGTGGAGCCTGACAATCAAGGCGACGGTTGACGGCTTGATCTACGCTCTTCTGACGGCCGGGGTGTTTGGGTGGTTGTGGCCGCGATAAATCGAAAGGCAACTAGTTGGTCGGCTTCCCCAGCACCGGCTCCACGTGGTTTATCAGCGGAACCCACGACGCCGCGGGCAGATCCGGCTTCTCGGCCGAGATCACGAACTGGTCGTCGACCGCCGTGATGCGAAAGCGCGTGTCGATCAGAGTCAGCGATATTGATGTCTGCGCGATGTCATCGTTCAGGTCGAGGTTCGCCGTCGCGCCCGGCATCTGCGCGAGCTGGTCGGCGAGCTCGCGCCAGCTCGCGCGTTTCGCGAAGGCCGGGCCTGAGTACCAGAGGTCATCCTGAGGCGTCAAGGCGTTACGCACCTCCAATGATACCTGAATTCCTGATGGGCGTCGCAAGATCAGTTGATGATCTAAGCGCCATTAGTCACTGATGCCCGCAATTCCTCTCTCCAAACTGCGAAAGCTCTGTCTCGCTCTCCCGGAAGCGCACGAGGTCGAAGCGTGGGGTGAGCCCACCTTCCGCGTCCGCAACAAGATTTTCGCGATGTATGCCCATGCCAACAATCATCACGGTGGCGGTCGCCACGCCGTTTGGTGCAAGGCGGCGGAGAGCTTGACGAGCTTCTGCGCGAAGCGTACCGGATGATCGCGCCCAAAAAACTCCTCGCTATGCTATGACCTCAACGCCGTGCATGGTAACGCGGTGTGAAACGAGAGGCAGAGGGTTGGGAATTTCCTCACCAATCCTGATCGCCTGCTCGAGCGCCTTCACGCCAACCTTGAGATCTGCCTCGTTGCGCGCGTGGATAGTGGCGAGCGGCTGCCGTTTGGTCACCCTATCGCCGGGCTTGGCCGTAACGACGTAACCGACCGAAGGATCTACTTTGTCCTCCATGTTCCGGCGGCCGCCACCCAGCGCGATCACGCCATAGCCAACAGTGCGCGGCTCGACCCCCTGAACGATTCCATCGCGCGGTGCCTCGAACGTCGCGCGATACTGCGCCTGCGGCAGGCGAGAAGGGTCGCTCAGCACTCGCTTGTCCCCTCCCTGCGCGGTGATGATCTCCCCCAGCTTGTTCAGGGCTTTCCCCGAGGCGATCGCATCACGCATCAGTTGTCGTGCGCCTTCCTGACTCGACGAAACCGCGGCGAGCTGCAGCATCTCCGCACCCAGTGCTAGCGTGACTTCGAGAAGGTCGGCGGGGCCCGCCCCCGTCAGAATCTCCACAGCCTCAACGACCTCCAGCGCGTTTCCGCATGCCCAGCCGAGCGGCCGGTCCATTGCCGTGAGAAGAGCGACGACCGGACAGTCGTGCTGTGCCCCGAGATCTATCATCGCCGCCGCGAGCGCGAGCTCGTCGTCGAGCTTGGGAAGGAACGCCCCCGATCCGCGCTTGATGTCGAGAACGAGACCCGTCAGGCTCTCCGCGATCTTCTTGCTCATGATGCTCGACGCGATCAACGGGATCACTTCGACGGTGGCCGTGGCGTCGCGGAGCGCGTATAGCTTCCGGTCGGCGGGAACGATCTCGCTCGTCTGACTGAGCATCGCACAGCCGATCTTCCTGAGCTGCCGCTCCGCTTCTTCGAGGGAGAGGCCGGTCCTGAATCCTGGAATCGACTCCAGCTTATCCAGCGTCCCGCCGGTGTGACCGAGCCCGCGTCCCGACATCATCGGCACCGCAACGCCAAGGGACGCGATGAGAGGAGCAAGAATGATCGAGACCTTGTCGCCCACTCCCCCGGTTGAATGCTTGTCGATTCTCGGCAGCGCGAATCGCGACAGGTCAAGGCGTTTTCCGCTGTCGAGCATGGCGTTCATCAACGCGTTCATCTCGGTGCGGTCGAGGCCGCGGAAGTAGATGGCCATGAGCAGTGCCGCCACCTGATAGTCGGGCACTCGACCCTCTGTGTAGGCGATCACCAGCTCGCGCAGCTCGGAAGGGTCCAACGCGTGACCGTCCCGTTTGCGTTCGATCAGGCGGGGTACGATCATTTACCGTCTGCCGGGGTAGTCTTAAGGGTCACTTCTCGCCGCTCGTTGGAGTCCACATGCGCGCTCTACGATTCGCCTCCGCCGCTCCGCTTCTCATCGCTTCTGTCGCCGGGGCGCAGGCTGCGCAATCTCAGGGCGCTCTGGGTGACAAAGAATACGTCGCCATGAACGCCCCCGCTGCGCTCGTACACTATGAGGCGGCGATCGCGGCGGACCCCAGGGACTACGACGCGCTGTGGAAGGCATCGCGCACCGCAGTGGATGTCGGATCGTACGAGGCCAACGCCGAGAAGCGCGGACTTCTTTACAGGAACGGCGAGCTGTACGCGCGCCGGGCGGTGGAAGCTAATCCCGCCGACGCCGAGGGTCATTTCAATCTCGCCCGCGCGCTGGGAAAGAACGCTCTCACCCAGGGCGCCAGGGCGCGCATCAAGTACGCGACCGATGTCCGCGCCCAGGCGCTCGAATGTCTGAAGATCAATCCGAGGCATGCCGGCTGCCTGCACGTAATGGGTGTGTGGAACGCCGAAGTGATGAGACTGAACGGCTTCTCCCGGATGCTCGCGAAGAACCTGCTGGGCGGGAAGGTATTCGGCTCGGCGAATTGGGCCGAAGCGCAGCGATACATGGAGGAATCGGTGGCGGCGGAGCCGGATCGCATCGTTCACCACGTGGACCTGGCGGAGATATACCGCGACGTTGGCAACAAGACAAAGGCGAAGGCAGAGTTCGAGACCGTGATGAAGCTGCCCATCACGGACTACAACGACCGCCGGTACAAGGCCCAGGCCGACAAAGGCCTCCGCGCGCTCTAGGTCTCGGCGGTAGCCTCAGCCGCCTTCTCCCGCCTCTCGGCGGCGGCCTGCTCGAGCTCCTCGGCGAGCTCGTCCCACACGTCGTCATCGCCTCGCAGCCTTCTCACCCGGCGCGAGATGCCGTGCCGGGTTTCCTCACCGGTCGCCGGAGCCATCAGCAGGGCGACGGCTGCACCAAGCACCGCACCTACCGCAATGCCCGCGGCGAATAGTCCGATGTTGCTCCAATCGGGAACCGTCTCTTGGGGAAGTCCGTCGGATCTGGGTTGAGGGACAGACCCGGGCGGGGGCGCCTTCGCGGACGGTGGCGCGGTCTTGGACTGCTCGAAGGAATTAAGCATGGAAGGTGCTGGTAAGATAATTGCCTGTTGGGGATACCCAGCAATAGCCGTGCGAGGTACTCAATGAGCAGTTCTGGTAAGATGGTGCTATTGGTCGAGGATAACGAAGACAACCGAATCGTTTACTCAACCATCCTGAAGCACTTCGGGTACGAGGTGACCGAGGCGCTGAATGGTGAGGAAGGTATTGCCAAGGCGCGCTCTGAAAAGCCTGATTTGATCCTGATGGATATCTCCATCCCGATCATCGATGGCTGGGAAGCGACCCAGGTGTTGAAGCACGACCCCGCCACCAAGCAGATCCCGATCATCGCTCTCACCGCGCATGCCCTCGCGTCGGATCGCGAGAAGGCGATGGAAGTTGGATGCGACGGGTATCTCGCCAAGCCATGCGAGCCGAGAGCCGTGGTGGCCGAGGTTCAACGGTTCCTCGGCAAGAACAATGGGGCGTGAGGACAATAGTCAGTACCGGATCCTTGTCGTAGACGATCACGAGGACAACGTCGAGCTGCTTCGGGCTCGCCTTGAAGCGCGCGGGTACACGGTGGAAGGCGCTGGGGGTGGACAGGAGGCGCTTGACGCGGTAGAGCGGAAGTGCCCTGACCTGATCCTCCTCGACTGGATGATGCCCAAGATGGACGGCATGGAAGTGGTACGCAGGCTCAAGAGCAATCCCCGCCTGCCGTTCATTCCGGTGATCATGCAGACAGCGCTGGACTCGACCGAGCACAAGGCCGAAGGACTGGACACCGGCGCCGACGACTACATCACCAAGCCAATCAACTTCGTCGAGCTCGAGGCACGAGTGAAGTCCATGCTCCGCATCAAGAAGCTGCAATCGGAGCTGAAAGCGGCCAACGTGGAGCTGGAGGCGAACAAGAAGGAGCTATCCAAGGCGAACGCCCAGTTGCTCGAGATCTCGCTCACCGACGGTTTGACCAAGGTTGACAACCGCCGCGCGCTGGGAGAGCGGCTGCACGAGATGTGGGAGCATTCGGTGCGCCTTCACGAGCCGATCTCGGTCGTGATGTGCGACATCGACAAATTCAAGAGCGTAAACGACAACTACGGCCACCAGGCCGGCGACGCGGTGCTGCAGCAGTTTGCCCGGCTCCTGAAGGATGAGGCGCGCGAGATCGATCGGGTGGGCAGGTACGGAGGAGAGGAGTTTCTGCTCATTCTCCCCGGCACGGTTCTGGATGCGGCTGTCACCTTCGCGGAGCGGCTGCGCGAGAAGGTCGCGAGCCATACATTTTTGTACACGGGCGGCACGCTCACGCGGACGATGAGCTGCGGCGTGGGAGCCTCGCCTCACCCGCGAGTGAAAGATCAGGAAGGGCTGCTGAGAGCGGCGGACGACGCGCTCTACGTAGCGAAGGAGACCGGGCGCAACCGGGTGGTGCGCTTCGACAGCGCCGATTTCAACGCACACATGCAGGGAAAAACGACGTCGAATGGCGACACGCCGGCCACGGAAGCAACAGGACGGGGGGGAGGGGGACCAAGCACTCCAACCCAGCCCGAGTCACACGCCCAATCGGAACAGCGAACCGCATAAGCGCGCCGCCGAGCTGAGAGCGGCACTGAACCGCGCGGCTCACGAGTACTACGTTCTCGACAGTCCGGCGATCGCGGACTCGGCGTACGATAAAATGTTCCGGGAGCTGGTGGAGCTGGAAGCGGCCTTTCCGGACCTCTGCGCGGCTGATTCCCCCACGCGGCGCGTCGGGGTGGAGCCGCAAAGCCAACTCGCCAAGCACGAGCACCTGCGAGCGATGCTGTCACTGGGCAACGCGTTCGACGACGACGAGCTCCGCGCCTGGGAAGAGAGACTGCTCCGGATCGCCGGAAGCGAGGTGAGGCAGTCCGGATACACCGCCGAGCTCAAGATCGATGGAACGGCGGTCGCCCTCACCTACGAGAGCCACCTGTTCGTGATGGGCGCGACACGCGGCAACGGAATCATCGGCGAAGACGTGACGGTAAATCTCCGCACGGTGCGCGACGTGCCGCTGCGGTTGCACGAGAGCGCTCCCGCCGGAAAGATCGAAATCCGGGGCGAGGTCTACTTTCCCTTCGACCGTTTCGAGAAAATGAACGCCGAGCGCGCGCGGGCTGGCGATTCGGTGTTCGCCAATCCGCGCAATGCCGCGGCGGGAAGTCTGCGCCAGCTTGATCCGGCGATCACGGCCTCGCGTCCGTTGAGATTCTACGGGTATTCAGTTGCGGCGCCCGATGGTGAGGCGCTGCCGTTCGAGACTCAATCCGATCTGCTCGCCGCCCTGGTGCGGTGGGGCGTGCCGGTGGCGCCAAATCGGCGGCGCTGCCCCACGCTCGCGGAAGTCGAGAGCTGGGCGCACGAGATAGAGCACGACGTGAGGGCGACGCTCAATTTCGCGATCGATGGCGGCGTCGTGAAAGTCGACTCGCTCCGCCTGCAGGAAGAGCTCGGAGTAGTAGGGGGACGCGAGCCGCGCTGGGCGATTGCCCGAAAGTTCGCGCCGGACATCGCTGAAACGAGATTGCTGGCGATCGAGGTGAACGTCGGGCGCACCGGCGCCATGAACCCGTTCGCCGTGCTGGAGCCGGTTGAGATCGGTGGCGTCATCGTCAAGCTCGCGACGCTGCACAACGAAGACCTGGTCATCTCCAAGGATCTTCGCGTTGGCGACTGGGTTCAGGTCAAGCGCGCGGGGGAAGTGATTCCGCAGATCATCGCGCCAGTTCCCGAAAAAAGAACCGGCGCAGAAATACCCTGGCGAATGCCCGCGAAGTGTCCCGCCTGCGGCACCCCCGCGACGCGCGAGGAGGGGGAGGCGGCGATCTACTGCCCGAACATCGCCTGCCCCGGGAGACAGCTCGAGGGGCTCGTCCATTTCACGTCCCGCGGGGCGATGGACATACGCGGTCTTTCCTACGCGCGGATCCAGCAGCTTGTGAGCGAAGGCCTGGTGCGGGATGCCGGGGACATCTTCTCACTCAGGCGGGCGAGCCTGCTCGAGCTGGAGGGCTACGCCGCGAAAGGAGCTGACGCGCTCCTCGCCGCCATTCAGGCCTCCAAATCGCAGCCGCTGTCGAGACTTCTGCATGCCTTGGGGATCAGACATGTCGGGTCGATAGCCGCGCAGCTGCTGGCGCAGCACTTCGGAACTCTCGATGCGATCATGGCCGCATCAACGGAGAAAATCCTGAGCGTGCGAGGGATCGGCGCGACGATCGCGAACGGCGTGGTCGGGTATTTCTCGGATCCGGGGGGAAAGGCCCTCGTTCAGAAGCTGCGCTCCGCGGGCGTCAACCTCATCGAGCCCCGGGCCGTCGCGGCGGGCGGCCCTCTGAGCGGAATGACGGTGGTGATTACCGGCACCCTTCCCACGCTCACCCGCGCGAAAGCCACCGCGCTGATCGAAGCCGCCGGCGGTCGGTTGACGGGTTCGGTCTCCAAGTCCACGAGTCTGCTCGTCGCTGGCGAGGAGGCAGGGAGCAAGCTCGAGAAGGCAAAATCGCTGGGAGTCGAAATAATTGACGAGGCCGGCCTCTTGCGCCGGACTCGATCCTCCGCAACATCTTCGTCGTGAGATCGTCCTAACTCGCATGACAATTTCAGAAGCTCCCGAGCTGATAGGCTTCGCGCACCGCACGCTGCGCGACCTTCGCTTGCGCGTCGCCGGCGCGAGCGGGGGCGGCGCCGATGCGCTTCGCGAAGCAGGTTATGCCGGCGCCGAATCGCTCTTCCACGCATTCGAGGCCTGGGCTTCCGACCTGGGCGTCGAGTCGGTGATAGAGATGCCAGTCGACGAGTTCTCTTCCCGCGCGGCGGAGTTTTTTGAGCGCGCCGGCTGGGGCAAGGTGTCGTTCCGGTCTCTGCACGATGCGCTGGCGGTGATGGACATCGAAGGATGCTGGGAAGCGGAGCTGCATGGCGAAGGTGAGACCGGTTGCCACCTCACCACCGGAACGCTCGCCGGATTCCTTGGGTGTCTGGCCGATTACCCCGTCGCGGTAATGGAAATCGAGTGCCGCGGCGGCACGAGTGCGCGCTGCCGCTTTCTGGCTGGCACGCCCGAAATGCTCGAGCACGCGTACAATCGGCTTGCACGCGGCGAGGACTGGGCGAGCATCGGCGCCGGAGATCTCTAGCGCGCTTCGACTGGCACCTCTGTCTGGGGAGGCGAGCCACCGGTCGGGATGCACGGGGCAGAACAACCAGCGCGTGGTTAGATGGGTCGCGCGATTCACGCGGACGTGGGGAGCGCCAGCGAAGTGCGCGCGACGCTGAGTCGCGCGCATACGGAGCTTGTGGGAAGGCGGAGGAGGGTCCTGCGTAGCGGCATTCAGCGAGCGACCAGGAGACGGGCGAGCGGCAGCGAAGCTGGCGCGAGCGTAGTTCGGCTCCCGGGTGCC
>JANMTG010000085.1:0-7757 GCA_031390205.1 Gemmatimonadota bacterium | reverse complement strand
GGGGAAAGGGGTTGGGGCCTTCCTCTTCAAGCCATGGGACGATTCCACCTCGCGCATGAGCTTGTCGGCCTCGTCCTGGGTCATCTGGCCGCGACGAACCATATACTGGAGGAGATCGCGCGCACTCTCGACGACCAGACCGGTGAGTCCGGCCGCGGCGCCGACCACGTCCTTCATCGCCGCCGCCATCTTGCTGCCGGCCTCGAGGCTGATCTCATGCGCCTTTGCCGCCATCTCGGCGACGGTATCTTTTACATCGGCGCCGCGGTGGCCCGGACTTCTCCTTGGCGGGACCGGGGGTGTGCCGGGGGTGGGGGCGGTGGCGGTGGCGGTGGCGAGGGCGAGGGCGAGGGCAGGGGCAGGTGCCGGGAGGGTAGCAACTGCTCGGGGTTTTCCTTTATCGGGCATTTATGGGCTCCGGTGCCCTTTTTAGGGCTGGGAAGCAATATGGGGAGTTGGCTGAGCCGTGGGTTTTCACTTAATCGCTGTTGGCGGCACGGACAGGCTCGAACGGCGCTAAGTATATGATTTTTCGTCACTAAAGCAAGGTGGGGTAAACTCTGTTCGCACACAGATTTCTGGGAAGCTTTAACCACAGCAATAGCGCCATTGACGGCACACTAACGACCCAGTCATGCGTCAGGATAGCGAGTTGAGGGCTAAAGTGCTGGATTTTACGCGCGTCCTCGCCGGGCCGCTCTGCTCGATGATTCTTGGCGATCTCGGGGCCGATGTGATCAAAGTCGAGCGCCCGGGCCAAGGCGACGAAACCCGAGGCTGGGGCCCGCCCTTCGACGCTGAAGGCGAGAGCGCTTACTTCCTGAGCGTCAATCGCAATAAGAAGAGCCTGGCTGCGGACCTCAGATCGCCACAGGATCTCGCCCTCGTTTTGGGACTCCTGAGCGAAGCAGATATCGCGATCGATAATTTCCTGCCCGGATCACTCGCGCGGATGGGAATCGACCGCGACCGGATTCTTGAAGCACACCCCTCCCTCATCTGGTGCACTATCTCCGGATACGGACCGACCAGTCGCCGCCCCGGTTACGACTTCGTCACGCAGGCCGAATGTGGGTGGATGTCGATCACCGGACCGGTGGAAGGACAACCAACCAAGCACGGTGTCGCTCTCGCGGATGTGATCGCTGGAAAGGACGCCACGATTGCCATTCTTGCGGCCCTGGCCGAACGCGTCGGCGGGCCCCTGCCCGTGCATCGCCGCAGGCTCGACATTTCCCTGGCCGATTCCGCCCGCGCCGCGCTGGTGAACGTTGCTCAGAATGTTCTCGTCTCCGGGCGAGACGCGGCCCGATGGGGGAACGGCCACCCGAATCTCGTTCCGTATCAGCTTTTCGATGCCGCCGACCGGCCTTTCGTCATCGCGGTCGGAAGCGATGAGCAATGGCGCGCCTGCGCGCTCGCACTCGGCATGAAGGAGCTCGCTGCCGACGAGGACCTCGCCACCAACGCCGGACGCGTTGGGAATCGCGAGCGCGTTGTCGGAGGCATTTCCAGTCGTGTGCTGGAGCAGCCCGCCCGCTACTGGATCGAGCGACTCGAGGCGAAAGGTGTTGCTTGCGGATTGGTGCAGAGTGTGGCCGAAGCTCTCGCCGACACCGCTGCATCGCCGCGAACCGGCGTCCCTTCGAGCGTGTCCGGAAGCGTACGAATGCCACCTCCCAGACTCGACGAGCACGGCGACGAGCTGAGGTCTCTGGGGTGGCGCGCATTTCAGGCCTGACAGATATTCTCTCCCCGCGCGAGCTACTCCCGGGGATGCTCACAACCCAGAGGAATCGAATGAAGCGTAACTGGTCGGTTTCTGCCGTCCTGCTCTCAGTCGTCCTGGTTGGCGCTTGCAGCGGCGACAAGGACGTGATCGGACCCAGAGGCCAGGAAGCTTTCGAGCGGTACGTGTCCATCGGCACGAGCGTCAGCATGGGGATTCAATCCGACGGGGTCTTTTACGCCACCCAGCAACACGCGTGGCCAGCTCTTCTCGCTCACCAGGCTTTTTCCAGCGCGAACTTTACGATCCCGCTCATCCAGGGACCGGGTTGCTATTCACCGCTCATCGCTCCAATCCAGTTCCAACGGCGTTTGAGCGGAGCGCAGTATCCCGCGATCAACGCGCAGGATCAGGTGTGCGCCCTGTACCCGAACATCACACTCCCGACGAACAACGTTGCGGTCGATGGAGCCAACACCTACTACGCGCTCCGAATCACGCCCGAATCGACGGCAACTTCGCCTACCAGTGTCGACCCCGATCAGAGAAAGCGTCTGTACAGAGCCGTGTTCGCTCCGGGTAAGAGCCAGGTGACCTCGATGATGGCGCAGAACCCCACTCTGGTGTCGGTGGAACTTGGCGCCAACGAAGCTCTCCGCACTGTCACCTCGGGCATCCTCATCCCCGCGGCAGCGTACCGCCAGCCCGACAACACCTTCACCTACTACCCGAACGCCCTCTGGCAGCCGCAGTACGATGCGGTGGTAGACAGCGTGGCGAAGACCGGCGCGAAAGCGCTTCTCGTCTCGGTTCCGCTTATCCCGAACCTCGTTGGCGTATATCCGGGAGACGACTTCTGGCAGGACCGCGCCGCTTTTCAATCGTTCGGCATTGTCGTCAATGCGGATTGCACGGCAAACCAGAACCAGATCTATGCTTTTGGAAAGGTGCTGACGGCGCTGGCGAGTCCCAAGCCCTACAGCTTTGTGTGTACGAACAATCCTGCGGCGGCCGACTTCGTCCTCACTCAGAGCGACACCACGTTCCTGAATGGACTGATACGTGGGATGAATGCGCGAATTCAATCGCAGGCCACATCCCATTCGTGGGCCTATCTGGACCTCAACACCGCGTTGGCTTCTTTCGTGGCACAGAAGCAGCAGTTCAGCCTGTCCAGATTTCTCTCCTGCCCCAGACCGTTCGGGCAGTACATCACCCTCGATGGCATCCACCCTTCGGTAGACGGACAGCAGGCAATAGCCAATGCGGCCGCTGACGCCCTCAACGCTCAGTACGACTTCGAGATTCCGACGAATCAGCAGCCCGTGTTGACAGCAGCACAACTCTGCCCGTAGCGTGAAGCAAACACCGACCTGCGAGGGCGAGGCCAACAACCTCGCCCTCTTTGCAGCATGAGGTACATCGGGAACAAAACCCGCCTGCTCCCGTTCATCCTTCGCGTCCTCAAGACGAGAGGAATCGTCAAAGGCGCGGTGCACGACGCTTTCGCCGGCACCGCCAGCGTGGGGCGCGCTCTCAAGGCCCGCGGGTGGCAGGTACACTCTAGCGATCTGCTCCTCTCCTCCTACGTCTTTCAGCGCGCCTACGTCGTCGCGCGTTCAGCGGATCGGTCGCTCGCTCGATTTGCGCGCGAGCTGTCGGCGTTGCCACCCAGGGAAGGCTTCATCACGCGACACTTCTCTCCAGGGGGGGCGGGGGAGGGGGAGCGGATGTACTTCACACCCGAAAACGCCGGACGCATCGACGCCAGCCGCGAAGAGCTCGAGAGCTGGTATCGCAACGGCGTGGTGGGGGAGGACACATACTATATGCTCCTTGCTGCCATCATCGAGGGGGCGGATCGCGTCGCGAACACCGCTGGTGTGTACGCCTCCTTCATGAAGCGGTGGCAACCCAACGCCCGGCGGCGATTCGAGATCGAGCCCGAAACACCGGGTGCGGGAGATGCCGGAGCAACCGCCCATCTAAAGGATGCAACTCAAGCCGCGCGCGCGATCGGAAAAGTCGATCTCATTTACATCGATCCGCCGTACAACTCGAGGCAGTACGTTGCCTATTATCACATCCCCGAGATCATTGCCCGCGGGTGGACGGACTCGGGGCCGGCGGTACGCGGAAAGGTCGGCCTCCTGGCCGGAAAGGAGGGGCGCAGCGACTGGTCGCATGGCCGTCGGGTTCAGAAGCTCTTTTCCGGACTCCTCTCAGCCACCAAAGCCCGGCACGCGCTCGTCAGCTTCAACTCGGAGGGCCATCTGGCGCCGAAGGCGCTCCAGGCGCTGCTCGCCGAAGCCGCGGTGGATGGGGAAGTCGCCCACTTCACCCAGGGCTATCGCCGCTACCGGGCTGACAGCGAGCGGGACGGCAGGCATTACCACCTGGACCGAGCCGTCGAGCACCTCTATCTCGTCCAACTTCGGTAGGCTTGGTTGCTTCCACGAGCCTCGATCGTCGTGACCACTGTATCGGTGAAACGGTGTCGTCTACGAGCCAGTCGGGTCTATACACCGGGTGGCAAACGGATTACACTAGGGCTGTGAAGATGACAGCCGCACCGATGCAGAATCAGAGTGCCCAGAACTCGGGCGCGGGGAGCCCGACACCAGCGGCTGGGGTGCCGGGAATCGATGCCGATCAGGAGATCATCGCCAAGGTCCTGGCAGGCCACAAGGATGCGTTCGGGATACTCATAACCCGTTACAGCGACCCCTTGTACCGGCACGCTCTGGGGATGACCGGAAGCCCGGATGTGGCGGAAGACATACTCCAAGCGTCTTTTATTAAAGCCTTTCAGCATCTGGGCGAAGTTCGGGGGCGTTTCGACGCCTGGGTTTTCCGAATCGTCGCCAACTCTTGCAAGGATTGGCTGAAGAACATTCGGCGAACGCACGTGAGTTATGACGAGGACGATCAGCCCTCGACGTACTCGACGCCGGAAGAGGAGATGGACCGCAATGAGCTGCGAACGGATCTCGAATACGCACTCGCTCGGCTCGCCCCCTCCCTGCGTGAAGCGTTCGTGATGAAGCACGTGGAAGGAAGGTCATACGAAGAGATGGCGCTGTTACTGGAAACGACTGTTGGCGCGCTAAAGATGCGAGTGCATCGGGCGCGAGAGGCGCTCCAACAACTGCTCGAGGAGAAGTACTCATGATGCTGGACGACGCAGGTTTCGAGAGAAACGACAAGACCACGGGCCGCGAGCCCGCTCAACGGAAGGACAAGGCCGCCGAGCAGCTGTACGATCGCGAGGTTCCGCTCACCGGGATCGGCAGATCGATGCTGCACGACTGGCTTGATGGTGAAGTCGACGTCATGCGCGCGAGCGAGTCCGAAGGGGCCTCCAAGGTCGAGCTTTGGACGCGTATCAACGCTGAAAGCGAGATGCTTCGCCGCCGCGTCACGCCAATGCACGTTCAGCAGCGCATCATGGCTTCCCTCCCCGAGGCCCCCGGTACTGCCTCGAGCTGGTGGAAACAGCGGGTGACGATGACGCCCTTATCGGCTCTCGCCATCGCCGCCGGTCTGCTTGCGGCAGGCGCCCTCGTCATCACGATGATCAGCTGACGGCAATAAAGTCTTTCCAGTAAAAAGACGCCCGACTCCTTGCGAGCCGGGCGTTTTTTTTGTCCATTACATACGAGCCGAATGGCATGAAATCGGCGCGGACCTTGCAACGCTCCCACAACTCTATACTTAGAGTAGAGTCAATTCCCGACCGGAGGCATCGAAGATGAACCGTAAGACCATGGCTGTAGTTGCTCTTCTGACCGTCCCAGCGCTTGCTTCTGCACAGGCTGGCTTAGGCCGCATCCAGTTTCTCGCTCTGCAGCAGGAGCTGAGAGATCAGGGCTGCGGCGTGACAAACGTGGACGGCCGGTACGGGCCCCAGACTCGCCGCGCGATAGCGGCCTGCGCCAAGAAGTTCAACTCAGCGAACAATGCGGCTGCGGTCCTCGCAGCGATGAACATCGGCTTCGGCCCGGGCGACACACCGCCAACCGGCACGAGCGGGGAGTAGTAGCTCCTCGTATAGGGTTGCATAGCTCCTCGTAGGGCTGGGATACTCGGTGGGGGATTCTGACCACGTGAGAACCTACGGGGGATCCAAGTTTTGAGTGGACAGTTTTGAGCTGTCAGTGTGTCAATGGTGGTCAGTGGTTGTCAGTGGTCGATGCGGCCAACTGAAAACCACGGACGACTGACCAACTAACCAACTGACAACTCAAGACTTGAATCCCCGCTGCCCAACCCGGGACTCTCTATGCGCATGAGGGTCAGGGCCGACCCCTGATCTCCGGCGCGGGCTATAGTTCGAGGGACAGCTGCAAATCGGGGACGAGGGCCGGAAAACCAGGCTCCTCGTCCTCGTTGGCATCGTCCCCCCTCGACCAGCTTCTCACTCCATACCTGGCGCAGAGCTTCTCGAAAAAACGGGACAACCCCTCACGGTATTTCTCCCCCGCGTCCGGGCTCGACCCATAGGTGTTGCGATACCTCTCCGCCAAGTGCGGAAATTCCTGCTCTATGAACGGGATGTAGCGCGTCCGCGCCGCGGACTGGAGCCGGACCGCGCACGCTCCCACATAGGTAGCCCCCGCCTCCGCAACCCGCTTGACGAGCGCCTCGAGATCGGAAGGGTTGTCGGTGATTCCCGGAAGAACCGGCATGCAGTTGATTCCCGCGTTGATTCCCGCTTCGCGCAGACGCGCCAGGGCGCGCACTCTCGCCTCCGGTGTCGGCGCGCGCGGCTCTATCCGCCGCGCGAGCTCGCGGTTGAGCGTGATGAGCGAGATGTGGATCGAGAGATCGGACTGCCGCCCTATCCGGGAGAGCAAATCGATGTCGCGGGTGACGAGCGGGCTCTTGGTGATCACCACCACGCTCAGTCCGGGGTGATCGGCGAGGACTTCCAGAATTCCCCTGGTGACGCGGAATCGCCGCTCGGCGGGCTGATACGGATCCGTCGCCGTGCCGATGACGATCGTCTCGCCCTCGAGCAGCTTGAGATGCCTGTCGCTCCCAAACCGCAGTGTACGGCTCAGAACTTCGGGAGCATTTTTCTTGACGAAGATGTTCCGCTCGAACGCGAGCCAGGGCGGAAGTTTTTCATAAGCGATGCCAAGCTCGCTCGTCATCCTCTCGTCGGAAGCGGCGCGCTCCATCACATACCGATGCGCGTACCGCGCGTAGCAGTAAGCGCACCCGAACGCGCAGCCGATGTACGGATTGATTGACCAGAACCCCATCCCGGTCGTCTCGGGTCCGTTCAGGATGCTTTTTGCCGGCGACGAGTAGTAGCGGATGTCTTTCTGCTCCCCGATCACCGGGAGCTGGCGTGACACCCGGTCGTACTCGCTCCCGAAAAGCCCCGGCTCAAACAGCTTTGCGCTCCCCATATGGACCGAATATAACCCGAAACACAAACCGGTGCCAAAGCTGCTATTTTCTTCGCTAAATCACGGACACCGGACACGGAATCGGAGCCAGACATTGACGACCGAGCAGCTATCTGACATCGCCATCCAGCGGGAGCTCGGAAGTCTTCCGGGTTGGAGCAGGCGCGGCGAAGTGATCACCAAGACGTTTCAGTTCCGGGATTTTCTCACCGGAATCGAGTTCGTGAACGCGGTGGCGAAAGCGGCGGAAGCCGTGGACCACCACCCCGACATCGACATCCGCTACACGAAGATTACGTGCTCATTGAGCACGCACTCGGCGGGTGGGATCACGCAAAAGGATCTCGATCTGGCGAAAAAGATCGATCGGGCGCACGAGGAATAGCGTCTGACTTTTTGCATCTTCACCGGTGCGTCGGAGGGGGGCGGTACTTCGCGGCTGCTCGCTTACACGCATCGAGCCTCGCCCTTGGCGCGGGGCAGCGGCAGCGAATATTGTCAGGGGAGGTGAGGATACCCTCGCCTCCCCTGACTGTGATACAAGTCGAATCGGACAGCTTCAAACTGTCCGCTGACCTCGTGTCCAGTTGCGGTTGTAGTTCAGCCTCTAG
>JANMTG010000083.1:0-3671 GCA_031390205.1 Gemmatimonadota bacterium | reverse complement strand
CCGACCCGTATCGTCATCGCAGCTTCAAAGTTCCTCAACTCGTACTGGTGGGTGCTGGGCGCCGGCATCATGGCAGGCGGGTTCCTGTTCAAACGGTATTACGCCTCGTCCAGCGGCAAGCTTGTCATCGACCGCGTGATGCTCAAGGTTCCCGTGCTCGGTGACGTGCTCCGCAAGTCGGCGGTGTCGCGCTTCACCCGAACGCTGGGCACGCTCATCAGCTCCGGCGTGAGCATCCTCGAGGGTCTCGAGATCACGGCGAAAACCGCGGGTAACCGCGTCATTCAGGATGCGATCATGGCGTCGCGGGCGTCCATCGCCGGCGGTGACACGATCGCGCAGCCGCTCCAGAAGTCGAAGGTGTTTCCCCCGATGGTAATCTCGATGATCGCCGTCGGTGAGCAGACAGGTGGACTGGACGAGATGTTGTCCAAGATCGCGGACTTCTACGACGAAGAGGTCGACGCCGCGGTGAGCAACCTGCTCTCGCTGCTCGAGCCGATCATGATCGTGTTCCTCGGCGTCGTCGTCGGTGGGATGGTCGTGGCCATGTACCTCCCTATCTTCGACATGATCAACGCGGTGCAGTAGACCGTAGCGATCCAAAAAATAAGAGGCCAGCCCCGAAGGGGCTGGCCTCTTTTGTTGTGCGGTACAGTCGCGACGCCCTAGAAAATCGCTCCGACTGTGATCGGAACGAAGCTCACCGTGCCACCGTCGGCGCTCACGTGATTGTACCGGGCCTCGACGAAGACCTTGAACCCGCTGAGCCGCATGCTGATGCCACCGCCAACGTTGAAGCCGAACTTGTTCTGCGTTTCGCCGGCTACAAAAATGTTGCTGCCGAGACGATAGAGCCCGCCTCCCCCGATCAGATACGGCGAGAATCCGCCGGTGGGGAGGTCGAATACTGCGTTGGCCGTGAAGCTCGGGATGTCGATCTTGCCGCCGCTACTGCCCGTAATTGCAAATTCATTGTAGGCGGCGTCGAAACGAAAGCCGAGCGGTGAGAACTGGGGCTTGTAGCCCAGGATAAAGGTCGCGTTGTAGCCCAGATCGGCGACGTCGCCCAGGTCACCCACCGGCACGGCCGCGCCAAGGGCGCCACCGATCTCGAATGGGTTGAAATCCTGCGCCCCCGCGTCCCTTGCGGAAGCGCTGATGGCCAGGCCGGCCACTATTGATGCGATGAATAAACGGTTCACGATATCTCCGGTCGATGATTGTGTTGCGCGCCCTGAATTTAGTGCGTCGCTGTCCTACACGCCACGCGCCAGTTAGTTCGCCGTCAACACGCGGCGTGCAGCACGCTGTACTGGCCTCACAGTACTTCCTCTTCGGCCGGGCCCGCGGTGGCCCCAGCTCCATTGATGCACGGCGCGACATCCGCTGGCCTGTCCGATTCACATGCCTTCCGCCGCGATACCATATCGGAAAAAAATCCGCCGATCTGCAACCCGAGCCCTCCCCAGCACCGTGAGCGGAGCGCGCCATCGGGAATCGTCCTGCAGAACGATACCCCCCGCGACAGCTCACTCGGCGCGTAGGCGAGGTGTCTCACCGCGCCTTCGTAACAAAACGGTGCGCCCAACGGCGAAGCGCTGGCGCATCGCCGCTTGATTCCCTCGAAACCGAACGCAGCCGCACCGGATGCGTTTCTACCCAGCCCCGCGTAACAGGCGCGCACCAGCGCCGGCGACCCCGCTGCGTCACAGACTTTGCCGGCCCTCAGGTAGTCCTGCTTCATTGCCGGAAGAATAACGTCCGCCTGCTGCGCATAGCATTCTTTCCGGTAGCGCTCCGGAATCACATTGCAGGGATAGTGCAGATCGTCGGGTTTGAACAGCGTGACGGCGGCTGTCGGTGTCGAATGGCGGTGCATCCCGAATTCCCCGTCGCCGAACGCCTGCATTCGCACGCCCATGTTGTGCTCCATGAACACTCCCCCGTAACAGCTGGAGCGATCCCAGTCGGTAGCAAGCCGATCGCAGTCGGGGAGTGCGGCGCGGGCGTCGTAGCGGTGGTACATCATGAGCCCGTGACCGGTACCGTGCAGGCAGTCGAAAAGCCGGAACTGCTGGGAAGTGCCGCGGAACGCCTCGCACGGTGCCAGGAGAACGCTCTGGGACAGCGGAAGTCCCATCCGCGTCGAGAAGTAGCGTTGAAGAATCCCGTGATAACACCCCGATTGGTACCGCTCGTCGCACTGCGCGAGCAGCAGGGAGGTGGTCCCGGGCGTCGATAGCACCGCGTAGCCCAGCGCGTGCGCAAGAGGGTGCGCGATCAGGACCAGCGAGCGGTCGGTATTGACTATCCGGTCGAGTGTCCCGAGGGCGAGCGCGATGTTTCCCGCCGCGGAGAGCGCGGAAAGTCCGCTCCCGATGCATGCGGAGTACGCGTCGACGGAGTGGCTGGCGTGGGGACGGCACACCCGGAGGAGCGAGTCCGCAACCCGGGCGGAGTCTGTCACCGGGCGGTCCGGCGTCGTCGGCGCCGAGGCGAGAGTATCTCCGGCCACGTTCCCCGGTGGCGGGTTGTGCCGGTGCTGCGATACCGCGGGGGAGGGCAAGGTCAGCGCCGCGCTCAGCGCGATCGCGCCAATCGGTCCAACCCATGATCGCATTGTTCTCATCCATGCAGTATTGCCACAGGCGCCCCTGGTTTCAACCGCCCCAAGGCCGTCTCGACCTCGATGACCGGGTCGCGCCGGTGCTGAGCGGCATAGCGCGCGGTCGCGGACCAGGTGCGGAGGAGACCCGTGAGCTGGCGCAGCGTCCAATGGTGCTCGAGCGTTTCCCGGTTGAACTCGTGCAGTATCGCCTGAAGTGAGGGCTCGTCGACACTGGGATCGCCGTACCCCCATACCGCAATCACGCCGCCGGGGACAAGCACTCGCTGCGCTTCCCGGAAGAACGCATCGATGTTGAACCAGTGAAGCGCTTGCGCGGCGGTCACGAGATCGACCGATCGATCGGGAAGTCCGCTTTCTTCCGCCGGTGCGCAGCGGTAGTCCACGTTCGGGGCGGGTCTCGCGTGTTGGAGCTGCTCGCGGCTTCCATCAGTGGCGACTACGCGGTCGAAGTGGCGTGCAAGTCCCACCGCTGCCTGCCCATTGCCGGTGCCGCAGTCGAGGGCGAGGCGGCGGCGCGCTGGAAGGCGGGCGATCTCCCATGCACTTTAATATTCTCCGAGGGTTGGGGAAGGACTATGTCGATTTCATAATCGCCAACTGTCGTTTTTCTAGCAGTGGCGCCGCAGATCCCTTTCACGTGCGGCCGAGTTCATTACCTTCTCTGCCGATGAAACGATACGCTGTGTTGTCGATCATCTATCTCGTGACGGCCTGCGCCGAAACCCCTCCGGTGGGTGCGGAAGGCGACACGGGAGGGACCCTGGTGATATCTACTACGGCGGATCCGGGATCGCTCTTCCCGCCCCTCATACTGACCACGCAAGCGAGGCAGATCACCGAGCAGATATACGATTACCTCGCCGATGTAGGGCCCGGAATGAACACGCGCGGCGACGAAGGCTTCCGCCAGCAACTAGCTGACGGATGGCGGTGGTCGAGCGATTCGCTGTCCATAGCGTTTCACCTGAATCCCGGCGCCAGGTGGCACGACGGAAAACCCGTGACCGTGCGAGATGTCCGGTTTACCTTCGCCCTCTAT
>JANMTG010000080.1:0-1987 GCA_031390205.1 Gemmatimonadota bacterium | reverse complement strand
ATGCACGCATGGCGTTTCGTGCTTGGCCTCCCGATGCAGATCGGCGCGTGGGGCGTGCCTTGGGCCCTATCGGGTTTTGCGGCGATCGGCGCGGCAGCCCTCGCTGTGTGGGCGTTCAGAAGTGCCGGAATCGGCAAGCTTCCAAAGGTCATCTATACCTGATCTGGAATTGCCGGAGCCGCTCGCTGGTCGCGGGCGGAGCAGGGGAAAATCCTGAAGTAACTCGCGCCCGTCACACGTAAGGTTTTCCCTCACGGGCGCCGCCTGTTTTACCCGGGGATGTCTCCGACTTCCCGACAGACCAGCGTAGCGGCTCCCGGCATCTTTACAGCATGACGTCCGTCGCCTCTTTCCCAACCGCAACAATACCGGGCAGCCCGACACATTCAGCCAGCCCGTTCCGGACTCCCGGTTTATTTGCGCTACTCCTGGCTGGAGTTTGTGCTGGCGGCTGGCGCATCGACGTCACCGAAAGTCTGCCATTCTCCATTGGCGAGCGGTTGACGTATGAGGTAAGCGCCGAGAAAGCGGGCAAGGTGGGACGAGCAACAATGTGGGTCGAAGGCCCAATTGATGTGCGCGGCACTGCCACGTATTTGCTGCGCTTCGATTCCCGAATCAAAGTCGCCTTTGTCAGCGGCGTCAGCCGCAGCTCCTCCTGGTTCGATCCGGTGCGTGGTTCCTCCCTCCGGTATTTCAAACACGAGCGGAATCCCATCACTCGTCACGACGAATCCGTGGATATGTATCCGGCCGAAAAGCGATGGAAAGCCGCGGCAGGAGCGACAGGAGAAAGTCCCGGTGACCTCCCGCTGGACGAGCTCTCCTTCATGTATTTCATTCGCACACTTCCGCTCAATCCAGGGGCAGTCCATCGGTTTGACCGCCACTTCGATCTTTCACGGAATCCGATAACCGTGCGCATGATCCGTCGAGAGATGATTCCCACGCCAATGGGAGAGCTGCGCACGTTCCTCGTGGAGATGCGTGTTCGTGACGCTCGGCATTACAAGGGCGAGGGGATCATTCGAATCCACCTCACCGATGACGCCTGCAGAGTGCCCGCGAGAATCGAGAGCCAGATGCCGATCGTAGGAAAAGCGGTACTGACGATCGACTCGCAAAACACTCGCTGCGGTCGCCGCCAGTGACATGCGGACACGACTGAATCTGAATCCGACATGGTTCCTCGGGCCGAAAGGCGAGAACGAGGATCTCCTGATCGACCTGATCAGCTCCGCTCTGCGCGAGCACATTTCCTGGCGGCGCAGCTTTCATCCCGAAGATCCTTCGCCGTTGACGGAAGATCGCCAATCGGCTGAGTTCAGGCGCGACGCCACAGACATGAAGCGTCAGTTCTTTTCTCTGTTGACGGATTTGCGCTCAAGCGTTCCAAGCTTCCATGGTCGCTACAACGGTCACATGCTGTCCGAACAGACGATCGCTTCGCAGGCTGCGTATTTCGCGGCGATGCTCTACGACCCGAACAACGTGTCACCGGAGGTGTCACCGGTGACGACTCGGCTCGAAGGAGAAGTCGCCGCTCAGCTCGCACGGATGATCGGGTATGACGTCGACACCTGTTGGGGACATCTGACGTCTGGCGGCACCCTCGCGAACTTCGAAGCCCTCTGGATCGCCCGAAACGTTCTCTATCATCCTGTCGCGGTCGCTCTCGCCGCGCGAGATCTCGGGCTAAGCGTACCCGTCTCTCTGCCCGACGGGTCGATCGGGAGAATCGATCAGCTCGAGTTATGGGAGCTGCTCAACATCAGTACATCCTCTTCGCTCGATTTGTGGGATCAGTTGTGGGCATCAGCTCCCATCTCGGATGTGGCAGGAGCATTGCGCAATCGGTCCCTCGCGACGCTCGGTTATCAGGACTACACGCGAAGCCTGGCCTCCGAGTTCGGAGACCCATTGTCTCCGGGCGTCGTGCTCACGTCGGCGACGGGACACTATTCCTGGGAAAAGATTGTCCGCGCGC
>JANMTG010000059.1:0-25795 GCA_031390205.1 Gemmatimonadota bacterium | reverse complement strand
GGAGATGCTGTGCGGAGCCGAGTGCGGCAATCCGTCCGTCTGTCACCGCTACGGCGACGCCGGAGACAACGCCGGCGTCGGCCATCTCACGTCCCTTCCGCGCTCGGGGCGGGCCGGCGCAGGTGACGACCTGGGCCGCGTTAACGAAGAGGAGGTTGGTCATGGCAGGAATAACGAACTGAAGACTACCTGCCAGGAGCGTTCGGCCCCAGGGCTGTTGGCTGCGGGCGCCCGCACGCGATTCCTCCAGCATTGCTCGGAGCCCGCAGCATTGGGGCCCAAAGCACCTGGCCGGTAGTCTTCAGTTTCAGTTGTCATTTCACGCCATCACATCCCGTATTCGCGAGAGTCTCAATGGCGCTTGCGCCTCCCCCCTGCAAGCGTAGTAGCAGGCGTTGCAGTTGATTGGCTCGTACTTGCGAAAAGCCGTCCAGTGAAAGTCGGGCGGGAAGTCGGGACACCGCTTCACGTGGCCCGTCGGATCGAGGTGGATTGTCCGCATTCCGGATCGGCACGGCTCCGTGATCTCGCCGCGCACATAGCGCGGAATCTGCTCGAGGTAGTAATCGGAGTTGGTGATGACGCCACGTTTTCTCTTCTTGAATGCCAGCAGCTCCGCGATGACCTCGTCGAGGCTCTCCGTCTTGTCCCGGTCGATCAGGCCATCGCGGTTTCCATTCTTGGCATCGGTGTAGCAGCTGAAGTTGACGCCGCACCCCAGCTCGCGCGCGCGCAGCGCGATCGGAAGCAGCTGATCGAGGTTGTCGCGCTTGATGACGGTGTTGAAGCGGATACCGGTAATTCCCATCTCGCGCATGCGCGGCACGGTGGCCATGATCTTCGCGGTCAGGCCGGGAATCCCGCGCGCCTCGTCGTGGCGAGCGTCGAGGTAGTCGAGGGAAATGTTGAACTGATTGATTCCCGCCTTCCAGAGTGAGCGCGCCCGCTCGGGTGTGAGCATCGCACCGTGGGTGAGAAGAGTGACGTACTTGAGTCTTACCGCGGCATTCACGCCCGCGACCAGGTCTTCGAGATCGCGTCTCAGAATCGGCTCCCCACCCGTAAAGGTGATGAGCATCGGATTGAAGAAGCGCGCCGCGTCGGCGAAGGAGGCAAGCTCGGACGCCTTTGCCGATGGATCGGTCTTCCAGTAGTCGCAGAAGCCGCAGCGCGCGTTGCAGCGCGTCGTCACCTCGAAGTGCACGAGTATCGGGCGGCGTGTGACGGTCAGGTACGCGTACTTGGCGAGAAACAGCGGTACGTGCCACGGCTTGAACTCGGCGGTGAGCATCTCAGTCGCTCATCGGCAGGTGGAGCCCGTGAGCGCGGGCGGTGGAAATCGCCTTCTCGTAACCGGCGTCGGCGTGCCGCGCGACGCCTATCCCTGGATCGTTGGTCAGCACGCGCTCGAGCCGGATCCGCATTTCGGGAGTTCCATCGGCAACGACGACTTGTCCGGCGTGGAGCGAGTTTCCGATTCCTACGCCACCGCCGTGATGAAATGAGACCCAGGTGGCGCCGCTCGCCACGTTGAGCATGGCGTTGAGGAGCGGCCAGTCAGCGACGGCGTCCGTGCCATCGCGCATGCCCTCTGTCTCGCGGAACGGCGATGCGACGCTTCCGGTGTCCAGGTGATCGCGGCCGATGGCGACAGGCGCGGATATCTCGCCGGAGGCGACGAGGTCGTTGATGGCGACGCCGAACCTGGCGCGGTCGGACTGTCCGAGCCAGCAGATGCGGGCGGGGAGGCCCTGAAATTCTATCCTTTCCTGCGCCAGCGAGATCCAGCGGCGGAGGTGCTCGTCGGACGGGAAAAGCTCGAGCGCGAGCGCGTCGGTGCGCGCAATGTCTTTCGGGTCGCCCGACAGCGCGACCCAGCGAAAGGGACCCTTGCCCTCGCAGAAGAGCGGCCTGATGTACTCGGGGACGAACCCCGGAATGTCGAACGCCCGCTCCAGTCCCGCGTCGAACGCGACCGTGCGGATGTTGTTGCCGTAATCAAACGTGACCGCTCCCCGCTTCTGCATCTCGAGCATGGCGGCGACGTGCTGGACCGCCGAGTCCGTCGCGCGTCGTACGTACTCCTGGGGATCACTCTGCCGGAGCGCAACGGCTGCGGTCAATGGCATCCCGGCGGGCACGTAACCCTCGAGCATGTCGTGCGCGCTCGTCTGATCGGTCAACACATCGGGATTGACGCCCCGCTCGACCAGCTCGGGGAGTACTTCGGCCGCGTTACCGAGGAGGCCCACAGAAATTGCTTCGCCACCGCGGACTGCTGACGCGATGAGCTTCAGCGCTTCGTCAAGACTCGCAGCCTTACGGTCGAGATACCGGGTCGAGAGTCGCTTGTCGATGCGCGATTCGTCGATCTCCACGATCAGGGCCGCGGCGCCTTGCATCGTCGCGGCCAATGGTTGCGCGCCGCCCATCCCGCCCAGTCCCGCGGTGAGTACAAAGCGGCCCTTGAGTGTCCCGCCGAAATGTCGCCGGGCGACGGCGCCGAGAGTTTCGTAGGTGCCCTGCACAATTCCCTGCGAGCCAATGTAGATCCAGGAGCCGGCCGTCATCTGGCCGTACATCATCAGCCCCTTGCGTTCCAGGTCGCGAAAGTGATCCCACGTGGCCCAGCGCCCGACCAGGTTGCTGTTGGCGATGAGGACGCGTGGAGCGCCGGGATGGGTGCGGAACACTCCGACCGGCTTGCCGCTCTGCACGAGGAGCGTCTCATCGTGCCCGAGATTTCTGAGCTCGCGGACGATGGCGTCGAAGCATTCCCAGTTGCGCGCGGCCTTTCCCGTTCCGCCGTAGACGACGAGATCCTCAGGCCGCTCCGCCACGTCGGGGTCAAGATTGTTCATCAGCATCCGGAGCGCGGCCTCCTGCTGCCACCCCTGGCAGGAGATCTTCGTTCCGCGCGGCGCGCGAATCGCGGCGCGGCTGACGGCCGGATCGCGTTTCGTCGCAGGCTTCACTTGCACGTCGGTCAGCTCACCGCTCCGATATCTGCGAAGCGGCGGCTCGCGACGGCCGCCACGAGCACCTCGATATCGGTGCTCAGCACACGGTCCTTCTCCAATCGCGGCACGAGCTCGCGCACACGGGCGTGTGCGGCTCTCACCCCGCGGCCGGGCGCGAGCGGCGCCCTGAAATCAATGCCCTGCGCTCCGCACATCAGCTCGATAGCGAGGATGTTCTCCAGATTCCTGAGCACCCGGCGCGCCTTCCAGGCGGCGCCCATCGCCATCGGGACGACGTCCTCCCTGTTGCCATTGGTTGGAATGCTGTCGACGCTGGCCGGGTGGGATAGCACCTTACACTCGCTAGCCAGCGCGGCCGCCGTGACCTGCGCGATCATGAAGCCGGAGTTCACGCCGGCGTCGGGACTGAGAAAGGGCGGCATTCCCTGATTGAGATCTGGATTGACGAGTCGATCGATGCGACGCTCCGCGATTGTCGCGAGGTGCGTCAGGACGATCGCGAGGAGATCGAGCGCCGTGGCTACTACGAGACCGTGAAAGTTGCCTCCGCTCAGCGTTTCGCCGTTCTCGAACACCAGCGGATTGTCGGTCGCCGCATTGAGCTCGCGTGACACGGCTTGCTCGATCCAGTCGAGGGCATCGAGAACGGGCCCGTGCACCTGGGGCATGCAGCGCAGCGCATAAGGATCCTGGACGCGCGGATCGCCATGGCGGTGCGATTCGCGGAGCTCGCTGTCGGCGAGCAGGTCTCTCAGGAGCGCGGCGGAGCGCGACTGTCCAAGCTGGCCGCGCGCCTCGTGAATGCGCTCGTCGAACGCGCTGGGTGTGCCGAGCAGCGCCTCGAGCGACATCGCGCCGGCGACGTGCGCCGTGCGCCACAGCGCCTTCGCGTGTACGATCGCGATGAGCGCTACCGCCGTGTGTGCCTGGGTACCGTTGATGAGAGTTATCCCTTCCTTCGGCGCCAGCACCACCGGCTTGATGCCGGCCTCGCGCAGCAATGTCGCCGCCGGCAACTCCCGGCTTCCCTGAAGAAGCGTGCCTTCACCGATCATTCCGAGCGCGAGGTGCGCGAGCGGCGCCAGGTCGCCGCTGGCGCCTACGCTTCCCTGCTCCGGAATGGGCGAGTACACATCCGCGTTGAGCATGTCGAGCAGCAGATCCACCAGCTCCGGGCGCGCTCCGGAATAACCCTTCGCGATGACGTTTGCGCGGAGCAGCATCATCGCCCGCGCCTCGCGCTCGGGGAGCCGGTCACCGACGCCACAGGCATGACTCCGCACCAGATTCACCTGGAGCTCGGCGAGGCGGTCGGGGGAAATGGCGACTTCGGAAAGCTTCCCGAACCCGGTGGTGACGCCGTAGACGACGTCATTCCTCTCTACGATATCGTCGACGACCTTGCGCGTGCGAACCATGCGCTCGCGCGCCCGGGATGCGAGGCCGACCCTACGCCTCTCGACGGCGACTGAATAAGCATCATCGATGGTGAGCGTGTCGCCATCGATGAGGAGTTTATCGGTCACCGTCCAGCGTGGACGAGCTCTTTCGCGGACGAATCCCAGCGCCAGCCGCCCGCGCCTGGCTTGATCTCGACGCCACCCAGCCAGCGCGAATTTTTGTTGACCCCTTGCCAGTCGTGTTTGCCGGCGAGCACCTGGCGGCCGAGTTCGGTCACTGCCAGCTCGCCCGTGACGAATTCGCGCGAATCCTCCTTTCCCCGGGGAGCAACGACGCGCGAGCCATCCTTCCACGTCACCAGTGGCGTGTCGCTGTCGCTCAGCCTCTCCAGGTACCAGTAGAACACGATGTCTCCGAGGAACAGGCTGTGCTGTTGCTTTGCCACCTCGAGGAACACCGCAACTGGCGTCGAGTGCCCGGCTTCTATCGCCACCAGCGCTTCCGTCTCGGAGCGGGAGAGTCCGCTCGTCGAGCTCGGGAACTCTTCGAGGTGCCGCGTCAGCGCGTGGGCAAGAAACGGCAGCGCGGAGGTGTCTTCCCCGATGATTCGCGCGATCGCGCTCGGATCCGCTGAGCCGAACGCCCCCCATGCGCGTTTGGCCAGGTCCAGCTGAGCGGGGCTGACAGGGGTCCGCTTGGGCTCGAGCTCGGCGAGCCGGTCGAGACTGAGCGAAGGCAGAAATCCATCGACGACTATGAGGGAGAGCTTCTCCTTGCGACTTTGACTTCTGGCGAAGAAATCGAGAAGCTGCAGCAGTTGTAGCTGGTCGTACAGATCGTCCTCGAACCAGAGCACGATCTCGTCGAAGGCACCCAGGTTTTTTAGCGTCAGGTCGCGCTGGTCGAAGTCGCCGCTCACGTGCGCGAAATCGTCCCAGCCCCGCTCCGCGATGAAAAGCGCTCTCAGCTCGCTGAGCTCGTGGAGCGACAGCGAAGCGTTGACCGGTCCCTCGTGCAGAACATCGCGCCACGGGATGATTTCGCCGTGAACCCCAGCCTCCCGCAGTTTGGCGACTGCGCTGTCACCGTTGGTGATATTAAGCCGCTTCTTCAATGTCAGCGGGTTACGGGCCGATAAGTCTGTTTGTCATAATTGAATTTTAGGTCAGGCTGAGCATTGAGGGCAATGAAGAAGCTGAAAGCGAAGTTGCCGTTGGGCGCCTGATTGAATGAAAAAATCGCGTTCCAGTCATGGAGCTGGCGCTGCAGCGTCACCGCGTGGCTACCGAACTTGCGAGCGTTGAAATCGTAGTTGGTTCCCCACGCCGCCGACCATTTCGGTGTGATGTTGAAGCTCATTTGCGACTGAATGTTGTCGCGCGCTGGGGTCCGGATGAAAGGGCCACCAGCCGTCGTGCTCCCGAAAGGAACACCTCCCGTCGGCCTCGCCGTTTGCTCTTCGATGCACGCCTGGTATTGAATGGGATTGATCTGGTACGGAAGGCATATGGCGGTCGGGTCGTGCTCGACCACGATTCCGTTACCGGTGGGTGGACGCTGCCGCTGCGAGCTGAAGGTGAACTGTGCCTGCCAGCCCTGGGTAGGGGGAATACCGGATTGGCGGTTGCGAACGGAGGCGCCCGCCGACGGAGTCGAGGCGACAGCGTTGGCCTGCGCGTCGTCGGGCGACGGCGTCACGCGCTCGATGGACGGTGATCCCTGCCGCACGGCGCGACCGAATACGCGGTTGAGCGCGGCAAAGATTCCCGACTGGCTGTTCAAGGCGAACGACGCGTCGATGCTCTCGCGATACGGCTGGAAGCGGGCGGTGTCGCTCAGGATGCTCCCCTGATAGAGCGAATAACCCACGGATCCGCGAAAGCTGGGAAGGAGATCGGAAGTGAGATCGTACGAGAAGCGATCGGTCGCGAAGCCGGAGCGGCCCGTCTGGCGCGCCCGCTCGAAATCGTAGGCGAGCGAGCTGAAGTTCATCGCCAGAACCTTGATCTTCCTGGGCTCGGCGCCGGCCGCAGTGTCACGTGACGCCAGCTTGGCCTCCAGCACGTGGGACAAGCCCAGGGTGAGCATGTTCTGCGCGTACGCCCCGAGGTACCCGGCGGGATTTGTATTCAATGCGCGAAGGTATTCCTCGCTGACGGTCGCCTTGGGTGCGTACGAGTAGCTGATACCCGGCGTAATGGCGTGCCTGAAGCGCGACACCGGGCCGAAGCCGGGAAACAGCGCGAAGAGTGTCGGAGATGCGCTCAGTCCGGCGCGGGCTCGCTTTGACTGGTGGACGAACCGCCCTCCGCTCAGCTCGGTGCGTACCCAGTAAGGCCCCGGATCGACGTTGTCGAAGGACAACGATGGCGTGAGGTTGAGCGAGCCTTGACCGATGCTCGGCAGGCTGAAGCTGCTTCGCCAATCGAATTCGGACCTGAATCTTCTGGCGAAAATCCGGTTAATCCGCCTCGCGGTGTCGGCCGGATCGAGCAGCACTACCGTCGAGGGATAGTCCTGATCCGTGTCGGACGCGCGAAGAGTGGTCGTGAGGCTGAAGCCGCCGATCTTGAGCGGCGTGCTGAGGTTTGCCGATGTAATGCGATTGTCGCGCTTGCGAAGCACGCTGTCGGGTTCCCCATCGGAGCGGACGCGATACCTGTAGAGAAACTCGCCCGCCTGGTCGATGTTGAACTCCTGGCTGTTCTGGAGATCGAACGACGGAGTCCAGTCGAGCCAGCGAGTAACCGCGATCGTCGGCGAGCTGATGCTGAAGTTTGGCAAAGACTGGGTGACTTGCTTGCGCCCCGGATACTGCGTCCGGCTTCCACCGACGGCGACCCTCGTCTGGCCGAACTGCGTCTGATAACTCGCGTCCGACCTGATCGTGGCGAGCACCTGGCGCGGATCGAAGGTCGTGGTGCGCTGCACGGTAGTGTTCGTTACGAAGTTGATGTTCGTGGAGAGGCTCGTCGCCTGGGAAAAGCTCTGGGAGTGGCTCCACGATACGGAGGTATTGGTAGAGCCGTCGCGCTGGGCGTGGTGCGACGTGCGCACGCCGCCCGAGAGGAATCGATCGAGCCACCGGTACTGCCAGGCGCCGTTGAACCGCACCCAGCCGGGATCCCCTTGAGAAGGCCTGCTGCCGCTCCTCCAGTCGAACGAGAGCTCGGCGTCCATGTAGTCGCTGATCGCGAAGTAGTAGCCCAGGTTTTCCGCATGACGCCTGTAGGTGGGACTGTTGCGGAACAGCTCGCTCACCCCGAATCGCGGGGTCAACACCCCGCTCCGCCTCCCCGAGCGCATGTCCTGGAAGATGAACGGAAGCCACATCACCGGGACGTCGCCGATGTAAAGGACGGCGGGACGCGCGACGAGGATGTTCTTCGAGACGAGCTTTATCTCCTTCGCTTCGAAGTGATAGTCGGGTACCTCGTCGTCGCAGCTGGTGATAGAGCCGTTGCGGGCGTAAAACGCCGTCTGTCCGCCGCGCGCCGTATCGCCGACGAAGGCAGCCTGTGGTCCTTTGACATACCAGGTCTGCCCCGTTTCAACAGAGGTGCTGATGTTGGTTACGCTCCCGCGCCTGGCCGCGACGTTGTAGGTCATCCGCCCAAGCGCGACGACGTCGGAGGCGGCTTGCTTCGGGTCGCGCAGCACCACCGTGTCTCCTCTGGCGAAGATCAGCTTGGTGGAATCGTTGTAGGTGATGCTGTCGGCGACGAGCAGCGTCTGGTCGCGTCCGATCGCGGCGCGCTTGCCATCCAGGTCGAGAGTGCGTGACTGGGCGTGGAATACGACCTTGTCTCCCTGATAGCGGGTGGCGCTGTAGCCTTGCCTCGCCATCAGTGCCTGCATCACCGAGTCGGACTCGTTCCATTTGACGAGCTCCCGAAGCCGGGTAGAGTCGGGCCGGAGAGAATCGGTTCGGGTCGTCTCGGGCCGGGCGCGGAGGCTGTCGCGAGGCATTGGCACCACGCTCCGGACCTGCGCCGCCGCCGTGCCACACGGCACCAGCAGAACCGCGCCGATCAGTAACGCGGGTAGCCACCTCACGCTGGGGCCCTCGCGCTCAAGGCTTTTTCCGCTTCCCGGCGCGCTTCACGCTTCTCGCGTCCCCGAAATATGAATCTGGCCACGAAAACGCTGAGCTCGTACAGCAGATAAAGCGGTACTGTCAGCGCGACAAGCGAATACGGGTCCGCTCCGGGCGTGATGAACGCGGCAGCGATCACACAGATCAGGATCGCATGGCGCCGGTACCTGGAGAGAAACGCAGGAGTGACGATGCCGAGCGCGGTGAGCAGGACAACCGCGATGGGCACCTCGAAGATCAAGCCGAACGCCAGACACATGCTGATGGCGAGATCGAAATACGCCGTTGCCGTTATCATCGGCGTCAGCGATGTGGACTCGATGCTCATGAGAAATTCGAGCGTCAGCGGCAGGACGACGAAGTAGCTGAGCGAGACCCCGGCCAGGAAAAGTGCCACCATCGCAAACAGCACGGGGATGATCACCCGCTTCTCGTGCCGGTACAGCGCGGGCGACAGAAAGCCCCAGATCTGCCCGACGATCACCGGCGCCGCCAGCAGTATCCCGAGGACCAGCGAAGTGGTGAGCAGGATCTTGAAGGAGGTTCCCGGCGCGGTGTAGATCAGCTTCTGCCCATTCAACAGGGGAAGAATGGGGCGCTCGAGCAGTCGGATGATGTCCAGCTTCGAGAGCAGGACGAAGGCGACGCCCACTCCGACGAAAACAGCACCCGCCATCCAGAAGAGCCGTTTGCGCAGCTCCTCCAGGTGGTCCAGGAAAGGCATCTCGTGAACCGGAGCTTTTCTCATACCGCTTCGTGGTGCTACCGGAGCGACTGGAGTCGCTCTTCAGCGAGGGCAGCCTCGTCGGAGCGAGGGAATCGCCTGATGATTGCCTGATAAAGCTGTCGTGCCTGGGGCGTGCGTCGCGCCGCCTGCATCTGTTGCGCGCGCTTGTACATCGCCGTCGGTACGCGCGGGGAGTTGGGAAAGCGGTCGATCAGGACCACGTACGTCGAATCCGCGGCGCCGGTGTTCCGCTCCGCCGTGAACGATTGCGCGGTATAGAAAATGGCCTCGGGTGCATACTCGGAGTTCGGGTACCGGGCCACCAGCTCATTGAAGGCGCTGCGCGCGGCGGCATTTCCGCCCTTCACCAGTTGGTCGCGTCCCGCCTGCAGCAGCTGCGCGGGTCCGGGGCCCGCGGGCTCCGCGCCCGATGCCGGACTCGCTGGCTGTGCATTCTCCCCGGTCACCAACGGATCTGGCTGGCGCGTCTTCTCCTCTATCGACGCCCGCATGTCCCTGAGCCTCTGCTCGCTCTGACCGCTCAGGTCCTGGAGCTGGGAGACGTCCTGCCTGATCGCGGCGAGGTCGGTCTCGCTCGTCGAGCGCATGGCGGTCACCTTCCGATTGAGCGCGGAGAGCGAATCAGTCACGGCTTTCAACGAACGACTCACCCCGGCGAGCTGCTCTTGCTGAGCCGAGTCAGCGGCGCTGTTGCTCGCGCGCGTCGCGGTGACTTCGTCCTGGAGCCTGAGGAAGTCGGTCTTGGACGCAAAGCATCCGGTAGACGCGATCATCGCGCAGGCCAGAACGAACGGGGCGGATTTCATCATTCCTGAGAGTACGTTCCCACCTCGGGATTCGCGAGGACCGGCGACCAGGCAGCCAGGCGCGCTCCCGGCGTGCGGGTGAGTTGGCGCGTGCGACCTGACTCCGTATCCAGCACCCATAGCTGCTTCTGCCTGCTCCGCGTCGATGCAAACACAATATGGCGGCTGTCCGGGGCCCACGAGGGATCCTCGTTCTCCGCCTCGCTCGTCAGCTGCTTCGGTATCCGGTCGCGCAGATCCATCATCCAGATCTGAAAGTCACCCATCTGCTGCTGGTACGTGATGAGCCGCCCGTCCGGCGACCAGTCGGGGCTCGACCGATAGCTGCGCACGCCCGGCCGATAGGCCGTCAGCAGCTGAACGTTCGATCCGTCCGCATCCATAATATAAACCTGGGGTTGTCCCGACTTGCCCGAAATGAAAGCGATCTGACTGCCATCGGGACTGTACGATGGATTGGTGTTGTCGGTGCCCCGTCCAAGGGTAATTCGGCGCCGCTCGTTGGTGTCGAGGCTGGCCAGGATGAGGTCGGTGCCGTTGCCGGTGCCCTGAGCGTACAGAATGGCGTTGCCGTCGGGTTGGTAGATCGGCGTGATGTTGAGGCCCGTCGAGATCTGACTGATCCGGCGCGTCCGTCCCGTGCGCACGTCGAGCTGCTGCACTTGCGTCCCCGTGTTTCCGAGAACGGTGAAGACGATCGACTCGCCCCTTGGCGACCACGCCGGAGAGAGCGCGCCTCGGCCCGTGGTGATGGTCTTGGCCACGGCACCGTCGCTGTCTACGATGCGCATGGTTCCGTTGGCGATGTAGGCAATTCGTGTCTGCGCGATGCCGCGCTTTCCGAAAACCCAGTGTTCGATCTGATCGGATACTCCGTGCAGCGCAAACCTCCAGTCGCGGTCGCGCCGGTCGAAGAGGAACTGCTCGGACTGGAGCAGCCTCTTCCGCGCCACGTCGTAGGCCGATACCTGGAGCCCTGATTCGGTAGGTACCATGTGAATGAGCAGGGCGGCGCCGAACCCGGCGACGAGGGAGTAGTTCACGTCGCCCCCCGGCGGCGGGACGAGGCCGCTCAGCGTGACATCGTCGAGCACGATCGGCGTGAGACGGTCGCTGTAATCGAAGTCGCGCTGCACGATGACGCGCAGCGAATCGTCGTAGTCGTCGCGCACGGGCAGGACGATCACGCCGGGCTTGGTCCCGGCTGCGTAAGTGAGCCCGAGCCGGACGCCGGTAGTGTCCTGCGCCCCGGTGACGGAGCCCAGGCTCGCGAGCAGAACAATTCCAAGCGCTGCGTAACGGGCTCTCATTCTCATCTCAGAAACTCGGGGTCGAAGCTGAATACAACCGGAAGCACATCATCCGGAAATCCGGCGGGCAACGGTCCGAACCGACGCGAGCTCGACGCCGCCTCCACTGCCCCCTGGGCTTCCAGGTCGAAGGAGAAGACACCGGATCGTCTGACAAAATCCAGTCCGGAAACCGAGCCGTCGCGGTGGATCAGAAATCTGACCTCCGCCTTGAGTTTCGCGTCGGTCCGCGGTTTGAAGTTGAGCGCAATCTGACGAACTATGTTGTTGAGATACCCTGGAAACGGGAACTCGATCCCGTCACTGCGTACAGTTGCAACGTCGGTTCCCTTTCCTCCTACAGGCCCACCCCCGGCTTTCGGCGCGTCGGTCTCGACCTGAGAAACCGGTTTCGCTTCTGCCGGGGGAGCTGTGCTTGCCTTTGGAGTCGGAGCAACCTTCGCTTCCGTCGGAGTCGCGCGGACCGGTGGCTTCGGAACTGGCTTCGCCTGCGGGAGCGGCATCTCCTTGACCGATGACTGCGGTGTGCTGGGCTGGGTAACGGGCGTCACCGGCTCAGCCTCCGCGGTCTTCACCACTCCGATCGCGCGCTCACCCGCCGGCGCCGCGACGATGTTGACTCGATACATCGGTGGCAGTGCCACTGGCTTCGGCTGTTTCAGCGACTGAAAGGCGAACATCGCGAGCGCGGCGTGAAACAGCGCGGAGAGCGCGAACGAGCCGAGGTGTCGGGACTCATTGTCCCGGCGCGCGATCACCTTACCTCGGTCGGTTCGGCCACGAGCCCGACATCGCCGACGCCGCTCGCGCGCATGATGGCGAGAACCTTCACCACCGATCCGTATGGCACCCGATCATCCGCGCGAAGGTATATCCCGCCGGGTCCGCGCCGCTGCGCCAGAGCCTTGAAGCTGGAGCTGAACTCAGCGAGAGAAAGCCGGGTCTCGTCGACGAAGATCGTACCGGCCCTGTCGATAGTTACGGTGAGGCCGCTCTTCGACTCGAGAGGCCGAGCCTGGGCCTGTGGCAGCGAGATGTCAACACCGCCCTGCATCATGGGAGCGGTGATCATGAAGATGATCATCAGCAGCATCATCACGTCTATGAGGCTGACGACGTTGATCTCGGCGTTCAGCACCATCCGGTCCCTGTTGCGGCCGCGGCGGGACATCAGATCTTGCCCTCGCGAACCATGAGCGCGATGAGCTCCGAGCCAAAGCTCTCCAGCTCGCCCTCGATCCTGTTGAGTCGTGAAGCGAAGTTGTTGTAGGCGAAAACGGCCGGTATGGCGACACTGAGCGCTGCCGCGGTGGCGATGAGAGCTTCGGCGACTCCAGGCGCGACGGCCCCGATATTTCCCGATCCCTTCGCCGCTATTCCGATGAACGCATCAATGACGCCGAGCACCGTGCCGAGGAGACCGATGAGGGGGCTCACCGATCCGATTGTGGCGAGCGAAGGCAGCCAGCGGCTCAGGCGATCCCGTTCCGCGGTCGTCTCGGCGTCGAGCACGAGTCGCAACGCCTCGACCTGCGAGCCGCTGAATCGAGCCGTTCGCTCGGCGGTACCCGACAGCGCGGGGGTCGTTTCCTCGATGAAGCGCATCGCGCGCTCCATGATCGTGGCGGGAGGTCCGTTGGTGCTCCGCGCCATCTGGGCCGCGCCGTCGACGGTATGCGCGCCCGCGAACTCGTGCGCGAACGAGCGGGTGATGCGTGAGGCTGTGCGCAGCTCCAGCCACTTCGCGAAGATGATCCACCAGCTCACCAGGGAGAGCGCGGCGAGCGAGATGAGGACGATCTTTGTCGCGACGGATGACGCCGTCACGAGCTCGGCGGGCGACGTGGGAATTGCGTCGGGCACCTGAAGCAACAGGAACAACATCAGGCAGCGGCTCCGTGATTCTGTTGCGAAAACCAGGAATAGGTTCGCTTCAAACCTTCGGCGAGTGTCACCTCAGGCTTCCAGCCCATCAGCTCATGGGCTTTTGTGCAGGTGAGAAAGGAGTCCTGTACCTCGCCCGCACGGTGTGGGCCGAACTCTACCGGGACATTGCTCGCTGCCGCCGATTGGAGGAGCCTGGCGAGCTCGATCACGCTCGTCCCTCTTCCCGTACCAATGTTGAACGCGCGCGCATCGATTCCTCCTCCGACGGGGAGGGGCCTGGTCGCCGCGGCAAAGACCGCGCGGGCGACATCTCCGACGTACACGTAGTCCCGCGTCTGCAGCCCGTCGCCGAAGATGGTAAGCGGCTCGCCGCGACCAATTCTCCCGCAGAAGATTGCGACGACTCCGGCTTCACCGTGCGGATCCTGACGGGGACCGTAGACGTTCCCGAAGCGAAGCGCCACCGTTTCGCTGCGGTGAACCCGCCCGTAATAGGCGAGATAGTACTCGACGCTCAGCTTCGACACCGCGTACGGCGACTCAGGATCCTTGGGGTTTGTCTCGTGATTCGGCGGCTTTGCCGAATTGCCATACAGGGCTCCGCCCGTGGAGGCGAAGACAGTGAGCGTTCTCGCGCCCAGCGCCCGGATGCCCTCCAACAGATTGAGAGTCCCCACGACATTGGTCGTGGCATCGAATATCGGATCGTCCACGCTCTTTCGCACGTCCATCTGCGCGGCCAGGTGCGCGATAACATCGAACTTTCCCTCGCCCACGATCTTCGGGAGCTCCCGGGAAGTGATGCTCAGCTCGTGAAACCGGGCTTTTTCCGGAAGGTTCTCGCGCTTTCCGGAAGACAGATCGTCGACGATACTGACATCCCATCCTTCGGCCAGAAAGAGATCGGCGACGTGGGACCCGATGAACCCGGCGCCGCCCGTGATGAGAATGCTCTTACGCATCGTCGCGCTCACGGTCTGCCTCCGTCGTTGCGGCGATCTTTCCTTCGAGCGCGAAGAGGTAACGCGCGGCATCTACTACGCCGAGTCCATGCCCGTTCGCTGCCGCGGCCCGCAGGCGCACGCTCGGCTCGTGCAGAAATTTGTTCATCAGACTCTTGGAGAAATGCTCAATCGCTTCCGCCTGCTGCGGTGACAATGGCCCCAACCGGCGCATGGCCGTCGCGAGCTCCGCGGTTCGCAATCTGTCCATCTCTTCCCTGAATCCGCGAACAACCGGCACCGCGGCAAGTCCCGCCACCCATTCCCAGTATTTCCCGACTTCCTCGGCGATCACTTTGCGCGCCGCTGGAAGGTCCTCCTCGCGTCGCTCGAGGTTCGCCGCGGCGGCGGCTTTCAGGTCGTCGAGGTCGTACAGAAAGACGTCGTCGATGTCTCCGACCGCGGCCTCCACGTCGCGGGGCAACGCGATGTCGAGAATACAGAGCGGCCGGTCACCGCGCGCCGCAACGCTGGCCTTCACACGTTCGACCGTCACCACTGGAACGGGCGAAGCGGTGGAGCACAACAGCACATCCACTTCCCGAAGCGATGCCCAGCACTGGTCGTAGTGCATGGCGGTCGCCCCGTATTCCTTGGCAAGCGCAAGTGCACGCCCATGGGTCCGATTCGCCACTATGGCCACCTTCACTCCTTCGTTCAGCAGGCACCGGAGCGCTATCTCGGCAGCGTCTCCGGCGCCGAGTATCATTGCGCGTCTTCCCGCCAGACTGCCGAATATCTTCTTCGCCACCTGCACAGCCGCGGAGCTGACCGAAGCCGCGCCTCGGCCGATTCCCGTTTCGGTCCGCGCCCGCGAAGCGGCCAACAGTGCGCTCTGAAACATTCTGTTGAGCAGAGGCCCGGACTCGCCACGGCAGCGCTCCCAGGCTTCCTTCACCTGTCCGTGAATCTGGGCTTCGCCAAGAATCATCGAATCGAGCCCGGCGGCCACCGCGAACAGGTGCGTCACCGCCTCCCTGTCGCGATGCGCGTAGACGAACGGAGCAGCGTCCTCACCGAGGCGTGCCGCTAGCATCGCGCAGATATGGCCGAACGCGTCACCGTTCTGTTCGACCAGATACACCTCCGTTCGGTTGCACGTGGATAACACCACGCCCTCGCGTGAAACCCCATCCGCTCGGAATTGCGCCAGCGCCACGAGCGTTTCCGGTGGCCGGAACGCGAGCTTCTCCCGCACCTCGACCGAAGCGGTGGTGTGGTTGACTCCCACGACGATCAGCGCCACGCGGCCACCTTGTCGGAATGCGCTCCGCTCTCCACCGACTCGCAGAAATTCTCTCCTATCAACTCTGTCGCCGCGCGCTGCCAGGCGTCGCCTTCGGCGGCGCGCAGATTGAGGCGCAAGCGGCGCAGAGCGGAAAGCGCGCGCGCATAGCGCGAGTCGAAGCGGCTCGCCAGGGCGTCCCGAATTCGCACCGCGGCGGTGGGAACTCCGCCCGTCGACACGGCGACGGTGAGATCCCCGCTGCGGTGGACAGCCATGCTGTGGAAGTCGCCGTCCTCGGGTGAGTCCGCGACGTTAACCAGCATGCCGCGAGCGCGCGCGTCGGCCGCAACGAGTGAATTGACATCACGCGAGCTCGTGGCGGCGATGACGACATTCGCATCGGCGAGCGCGTCGGGCGCGTACGGCTCGCGTCGCACCACCAAACGGTTCTCGGCTTCGGCCTTGGCGAGTTGCGCGCTGACTTCAAGCGCGACAACGCGTACCTGGGCGCCCGCCTCGAGTAGTGCCAACGCTTTCCTCGTGCCTACCAACCCTCCGCCGACAACGAGGGCGCGCACATGCTCACCGTTGAGTGCGATCGGCAACGCGCTCACAGGAACCGGCCCCCGCCCGGCAATGCGACGCGAAACACGACGTAGAGCGCGAGTACGCTGGCGAAGCTCACCGCCGACACGAGCGCGGCGCGGCGAGCCGGCCACCCGCGGCGCAGTCGGCCGAAGGCGAGTGCCGCTATGCCGAACCACGCACTCATGCCCCAGATGATCTGCGGCAGCACCAAAGCCCGGTACTGGAACGAGTAGCCGGCAGCGAGGGCGAGGCCCAATGTAAGCACGAGAAACCCGGTGATCGAGGCGAGGTGATTCACGCGATCTAGCGTCTCGAGCGGGGGAAAGAACCGGAAGATCGGACCGAAGCGGCCCGACTTGAGCTCGCGCCGCGCGATCAGGTACATCGTACCCGCCGCCGCCGCCGTCGCGTACGCAGCCAACCCGGCAAAGCTCAGTACGATGTGCAGCGTCAGCCACACTGCCCGGGCGCCCTGCGGATCGAGGAAGGGCTGCATTCCGGTGATGTTCGCCGCCATCGTGACGAGAGCGGTCAGCGGCGCCGCAATGAGCGCGAGGCTTACCTCCCGCGCCAGGATCTCGACGATCACCAGCGACACCGCCAGCACGAGTCCAGCGAAGGACAGGGCGGGACCCAGACCCGTGAGCGACGCCGCGCCTGCGTCCCGGCTCAGCCCGATAAGCGCGGTGGCGTGGGCCGCGATACCGGCCAGGAGCGCGACGACCACTCCCGCCACGGGCGCCTTGACCCGGCGGGCGAACGGAAGCGCGGCAATGGATGCCGCGCTCAGGTATAGGGTCACCGCTACAAAGTGGGCGATCGCTATCATGTGATCGCCCTAATTTAACCGCTTGGGGAGGGTCCGCCGTGATTCGGCGTATAGCGTCGAGCTACTTAGCTGGGAGCTGCAGCGGCCCTACCGCATTTTCCCGGTCAGCCTGACTGGCATCCCCTCTCGAATAGTCGGTTGGCTCTGGCTGATGATGATCGCGGTAGTCGCGTGCGGTGTGACGCGAACGACCTGCGCGATTCCAGCGCTTACCGGAGGAGCGGCTTTCTCATCGCGCCGCCCGGTCGCCGCATCGATGAAGCTGAACTCGTCCCCGACCTGGACGCCACTCTGCGAGCTCGGGGAAATCACGACGTAGTGGCCGATCGATGGGAGCACCGGCTGGTTGTGCACATAGAGGACTTTGCCCGTGGTCCCGCCCGCGATCGGACTCGCCCCTGCCGGAGGAAGAATGGCGTCGGCGAATGGGATCAGCCCCTGCTCCACCCTGATCTCACCGAACTGGCGCAGGACGCGCACCTGTGCCGGCTGGCCGGGAGTAATGGATTCGACGCGAACGACACCGGTCGGCACCAGCACCTGCCCGACGTCGGGGATCTCATCGCCCATTACGTAGGTGAGGTACCTGTCGCCGGCGCGAGCGACCAGTCCGCGCGGCAGCTCGACATAGAGGCGGTCGTTCAGCTGAAAGCGCGCTTCGACGCTGGTGGACTGGATTCCCAGCCTGTCGAAGCTGGCGACGAGCCTGCCCGCGCCAGCGGGTCCACCGCGCCGCTCCATGTAGGGAGCAGCTTCCACCTCGCCGCGTCGAACGCCGGAGGCGCGCGAGCGACCGATCACCTGCGCTCCTATCTCTGCCGCCGCGCGGCTCAGTGGCGAAGCAAAAACCGTGAGCTCCGGGGCGCCGGACTGCGGCGTGACAGACGGAGCGGGACGGGTGATTATGTGTGAAACGACATTGCCCGCGCTGTCCGCGCGCGCCAGAGCGTCAGGTCTTACTTCGTCGCCCCAGATGCGAATGATCTCGCCGGGGTAAATCCAGTGCGGGTTCTCGACGACGTCAGTGTTGCGCCGGAAGATCTCTGGCCAGCGAAACGGATCCTTGAGGTAGTACTGGGCGAGGTCCCAGAGCGTGTCCCCCTTTTTCACCGTGTGCGATACTTCCTCGGCGGTGTCGGCTCTCGCAACGGCCGAGTCGGCCCGTGCAGTATTGGGAACGGTGATGACCTGCGCGAGCGCTTCGCCCGCCGCAGCGAGGGACAGGGCGATGGCCGCACCCATAATGGCGGATCGAGCCGCGGTCTTCGAGATTGCGAAAAAATTACCAGTCACACGTGCTCCCGTAGCTTGACGGATGGATAGGACGCCTTGGGCGGGTCAACCTACTTGACTGGAAGAGAGGGCTTTACGTCACGGAGGGGGCGGATGGGACGGCCGAAAGTCCGGCCCTGGAGCGGAGGGGATCCAAGTCCTGAGTTGTCAGATGGTTAGTGGGTCAGTTACCAGTGGTTGGCAGTTGGCCGCGCAACCACTGACAACCACTGACAACCACTGACAAAAGAAGCGGCCCTCGCGGGCCGCCTCTTCCACCGATCGTGATCTAGATGATCTAGAAAGGAAGGTCGTCGTCCGCGTCTTCCAGCGCGCCAGGAAAGTCCTCGAAATCCGTCGCCCCGCCCCCGGCAGCCCCGGCCTTGGCCCCCGCCGCCGCGGGCGCGCGGTTCCGCCCGGCTGCTTCGCCCTCGAAGTCCCCGCCGCTCCCCCCAACCCCAGCACCACGTCCGCCGCCGAGCATTACAAGCTCCCGGACATTGATCTCTGTGCTGTACCGGGTCTGGTTTTCCTTGTCCTGCCACTGCCGGTACTCGATGCGTCCTTCCACGAAAACCTTGTCGCCCTTTTTGCAATACTTCTCGACCACGTCGGCCAGGCCCGACCCTTTGGCGTTCCACACGACGCACCGGTGCCACTCGGTCTTTTCCTGCTTCTCACCATTGGCCGCATTCCATGAGCGGCTGGTCGCGAGCGAGAAAGTCCCGACCCGGTTTCCGCCGGTGGTCGAGCGGACTTCGGGGTCGCTCCCCAGGTTCCCGATCAGCATGACTTTGTTCAGACTTCGACTCACTGTGCCTCCCGACGAGAGTTTTGGTGCTCGCCCAGAATAGTATAGGTGGGCTCCAGACCGCCCGCAAACCAACTATTTCAAAGATCAGCAAAAGTGCCCGCGGACGCGTGCTCCTCTCCGTCCGCTACTTCCAGAACCCGCCGCATCACGAGCGCGTCCTCGACGGGGCGCCGGTAATATCCGCGCCTGCGCCCGATCTCCGTGAAACCACGCGAGCCATATAAGACACGCGCCGCCCCGTTCGATTCCCGAACTTCCAGGAAAGCGGTCCTCACACCGCGCGCCGCCAGCTCGATCAGGACAGCATCCAGCATCTGGCCCGCCAGACCACGACCCCGAAAACCAGATCCGACGGCGACATTCAGGATCTCGCCATCTTCTCCCACCGAGAACGCGGCAACGTATCCAGCGACAGTTGCAGCGGGATCGCTTTCCGCTACCAGAAAGATAGCCGGTTCGACGTCCATGAGCCGGCGAAACGACTCCTCCGTCCAGGGATCCGCAAAGGACGCTCGCTCGATTCGCGAGATTTCGGTGAGGTCACTTTCCACGGCGGGCCGGAGAAGCGCGGTCATCGCACCGAGGGGCGCTCGCGCGCCGATGCCCGCCGCGCCTCTGCCTCCGGAAGTCTCCCGTAATCAGGCTCCCACGAGGCGATATCGACTGGACCGTCGGTCGCAATACGAGAAAGGAGACGAGTGACTCCCCGCGCGTGCGGTCGGGCATCGATGCGTTGACCGGGACCGGCGATTTGCAGATTCGGCTCAGCCCTCGAAATCGCCCCAAGGTCGGCTCCGGAAAGGATCCACGCCGGACCGTCCTGCTCGACACTTCCATCAGGCGCAATGGTCACACGCGCGGCAAACCAGTCTCCACGCATCGCGTCAACCACCGAGAGATACTCACCCTCCCCGAGAGGAGGACGCGCCGCGCTCACCGTCAACAGCAGCGAAGAGATGGCATAGAGCTCAGCGCCGTACCCCGTCGCCAACCCTTTCGCTACCGCACCCGCGACGCGCAGACTGGTGAAACGCCCCGGCCCGGCTCCGCAAACGATCCGCCTGATCTCTCCGGCTCCCGCACCGGCCGCCTCGATGCATTCGGCAACAGCGGGCAGGAGGCGTTCTCCGCGGCCCGCCACCGGGATCCCGCCGTCATCGTCATGCAGTGTATTCTCCGCGATCACCTCGCCACCCTGAATCAGCGCGACGCTTCCCTCGTAGGTGGAGCCTTCCAGCGCGAGCGTGAGCGAGTTGGTCATCCGGCGAGGAGTATCCGGCGCGTTGGGTCGTCCGGAACGTAGTCCAGATCTATGGGAAGATGATCCGGCGGAATTCTCTCCCCTCCGCGTTCCGGCCATTCGACGAGGACAAGGGAATGGGAGCCGAGAATGTCATCCCAGCCAAGATTCGTAAGCTGCTCGCTCGAGTCCAGACGGTAGAGATCGATGTGAAACACCGGTGAGCGATCCGACTCGTACTGGTGCACCAGCGCGTAGGTGGGGCTCGTGATTTCCTCTTTCACACCATACCCGCGGCAAATTGCCCTTGCGAGCGTAGTTTTGCCGACGCCCAGCTCACCTGTGAGTGTTATGAGAAGCGGCGCCGAGGTCGAGCGGCCGAGCTCTTGGCCCCAGTCGTCGAGCTCGGACTCTGAAAGTTTGAGCTGTCCGCGATCGGCCCGTGGGGGTACGATGTGCCGGTGCGCTGGCATTCCTAGCGCCCGTGCAGCCCCGCCAACGCGCCTCGGCTCTGGTGCTCCTTCCCCGCCTTTGCCTTCAGCTCGAACAGCTCGTCGCGCAGACGCGCCGCAGCCTCGAAATCGAGCGCGGCGGCAGCTTCCCGCATCTGACCCTCGAGCTCGGCGATCAAGGCGGGGACATCCCTCGTTCCGTAACGCGCCGTGGATTCGGCCACCCGGCGCACCTTCTCCACGTCGCGCTCTTCGCTCGAGACCCGGGCATCGGCGAGTCGCGTTATGAACCGGACCTGATCGACGCTCTTTACGACGCTCACCGGCGTGATGCCGTGCTCGACGTTGTAGGCCCGCTGAATTTCCCGGCGACGCCCCGTCTCGTCTATGCACCGCTGCATCGAGCCGGTCATCCTGTCCGCGTAAAAAATCGCGCGACCGGTCAGGTTTCTCGCGGCGCGTCCGACGGTCTGGATGAGAGACCGGTCGCTGCGAAGAAATCCTTCCTGGTCGGCATCCAGAATCGCGACGAGCGACACCTCGGGAAGATCGAGACCTTCCCGCAGCAGGTTGATGCCGATGAGGACGTCAAAGTCTCCGAGCCTCAAGCCACGGATGATCTCCATTCGCTCGATGGCGTCGATGTCGGCGTGCATGTAACGGACGCGCACGCCCATCTGCTGCAGGTAATCGGCGAGGTCCTCAGCCATCCGCTTGGTGAGCGTCGTGACGAGTATGCGTTCCCCTCTCCTTTCACGGATGCGGATCTCGTTGAGCAGGTCGTCCACCTGGCCCCGCACCGGACGCACCTCAATCTCGGGATCAACGAGGCCGGTGGGACGGATGATCTGCTCCACCACCGCGCCCTCAGAGAGACGAAGCTCGATCTCGCCCGGTGTCGCGGTGACGTTGAGCGCGCGCGGCGTCAGCGACAGGAACTCGTCGAACATGAGCGGTCGGTTGTCGAGCGCGCTGGGCAAGCGGAAGCCATAGTCGACCAGGGTGAGCTTGCGCGCACGATCCCCGTTGAACATCCCGCCTATCTGGGGCAGCGTGACGTGCGCCTCGTCAACCACGACGAGGAAATCTTCCGGGAAATAGTCGAACAGGCACGCCGGTCGTTCTCCCGCGGCGCGCCCCGACAGGTGGCGTGAGTAATTCTCGATCCCGGCGCAGGTTCCGATCTCCAGCATCATCTCGATGTCGAAATTGGTGCGCGACTCAAGGCGCTGCGCCTCGAGGAGCTTGCCCGACTGCCGGAGCTCCGTCAGGCGCTGCGCCAGCTCCTCACGAATAAGCCCGATCGCTCTCTCGATGGTGGGGCGTGAAGTCACGAAATGCTTGGCCGGGTAAATCGCCGCCTTGTCCAGGTTGGCGATGGTGTCCCCGGTGAGCGGATTGATCTTGCTGACGCGCTCGATCTCGTCGCCCCACATCTCGACGCGCACGCCCTGCTCCTCGTAGGCGGGGAGAATCTCCACGGTATCGCCGCGGACACGGAAGGTTCCCCTCTCCAGCCCCATGTCGTTGCGCGAATACTGAATCTTCACCAGCGAGCGCAGGATGTCGTCGCGCGGGATCTTCTGGCCTTGGGCGAGCGTCACCATCTGCTCGCGATAAGCGCGCGGATCTCCGAGGCCATAGATCGCCGAAACGGTGGCGACGATGATCACGTCCTTGCGCTCCATCAGGCTCGACGTCGCGCGGAGGCGCAGACGATCGATGTCCTCGTTTATCGACGCGTCCTTTTCGATGTACGTATCGGTGGTCGGGACGTAGGCTTCCGGCTGGTAGTAGTCGTAGTACGAGATGAAGTACTCGACCGCGTTGTGCGGGAAGAAGCTCTTGATCTCGCCGTACAACTGGGCCGCGAGCGTCTTGTTGTGCGACAGCACGAGCGTCGGCCGCCCGAAATTCCTGATGACGTTCGCGACCGTCATCGTTTTTCCTGATCCGGAGACGCCGAGCAACGTCTGGAAGCGGTCTCCCCGCTCCAGCCCGCGCGTCAGCTCCGCAATCGCTTTCGGTTGATCTCCCGCCGGCTCGAATGGAGCCTGGAGGTCAAATTCCGCTTTCGACATTCCTGGTATCACTCGACAGGCGTTCGCGCCGGGCTACTTCAGTTACACCCTTCACGCGTCTGGCCGCTTTCAGAATTTTTTGCAGGTGTGCGAGGTTTCCAACTTCGACCGCGAGCTCGCCAATGACGTGTCCATCAGAGCTGTGCAGCTCGAAACTCCTGATGTCGGTGCCGGTTGCGGAAACCGCGGTGGCAAGGTCGGCGTAGAGACCACGCCGGTCGGTGGCTTCGAGCGCCAGCCGTACCATGAACTTCTCGCCCTCCAGCTCCTTCCAATCGATCTCGAGCCGACGCTCGGGCTCCTGGACCAGCATGAGCAGGTTGGGACAGTCCGAGCGGTGGATGCTTACTCCGCGACCCCTCGTTACATACCCCACGACCTGGTCTCCGGGTACGGGCTGACAGCATTGTGCATAGCGGACCATCAGGCCGTCCACGCCCTGGATCCTCACACCCTTCGGGGCTCCCCTGACCCGGTCGACGAGCCAGTCGAGGGGGCCGGGCTTCGCGACCTCGGGACTGACCTCGGAATCGGGGTAGAGCTCTTTCAGGACCTGTGAGACATTGACGTCGCCCTGACCGATCGAGGCGATGAGGTGGTTCACGTCAGTGAGGTGGAGCGCCTTCGCAACGGTGAGGAGCTTCGCGTCCTCGGTCTTGCCGAGGCGACGGCGCTTGAGCTCGCGCTCCAGAATCTCGCGACCGAGCTTGATCGAAGTGTTGTGCTCCTCTATACGGATCCGCTGGCGGATCTTGTGGCGCGCCCTTCCCGTCCGAACGTGGGCCAGCCAATCCCGGCTCGGCTTCGCCGCCGCGGAAGTGATGATCTCCACGGTCTCCGAGTTCTTGAGCTCGCGGGCCAGGCTTGCGATCCGGCCGTTGATGCGCGCTCCCTGGCAATGCAGCCCGACCTCGGTATGCACCGCGAACGCGAAGTCTATAGGTGTCGCTCCCTTGGGGAGCTGAATCACGTCGCCGGTCGGCGTGAAGACGAAGATCTCATCCTGATAGAGATCCAGCTTGAGGAACTCGAGGAATTCGTCGGGAGTCTTCGCGTCCAGCTGGAGCTCGAGCACCTGCCGGGACCACTGGAGAGCGCGGTCGAGCTCGTCGGCGCTCTTGCTGTCTTCCTTGAACCGCCAGTGCGCCGCGATGCCGTACTCGGCGGTGCGATTCATCTCGCGGGTGCGAATCTGGATCTCGAACAACTGGCGGTTGGGCCCGAACACCGTCGTGTGGAGCGATTGGTAGCCGTTGGATTTCGGCTGGGCGATGTAATCCTTGATGCGCTCCTGGAGCGGCGTGAACTGATCATGGATCACGCCAAGGGCGTGATAGCAATCGGGAACGGAGTTGACCGAGACTCGGGCGGCGAGGAGATCGTAGATTTCCTCGTAGGGCTTGTGCCACTTCTGCATCTTCTTGTAGATGGACCAGAGGTGCTTGGGACGACCGGTCACCTCTACATCGGCGATCCCCGCTTTCTTTAGGTGGCTCTCAAGCGGCTCCTTGAGCTGGGCGATCGCCTGCTCCCTCTCAGTTCGCCTCACCGTCACCTTCTTGGCGAGGGCCTTGTATTCCGACGGCTCGAGATGCTTGAAGGCGAGATCTTCCAGCTCCCACCGCACCTTGGCCATTCCGAACCGGTGGGCCAGCGGCGCGTAGAGATCGCGGGTCTCCAGCGCGATCCGCCGCTGCCTCTCGGCGGGGAGGAACTCGAGCGTCCGCATGTTGTGCAGACGGTCGGCGAGCTTGATCAGGATGACGCGGGCGTCCTTGGCGATGGAAAGGAGGAGCTTCCGGTAGTTCTCGACCTGCCGCTCCTGGGAGGAGTTGAGCGGCAGGTGACCGATCTTGGTGAGGCCGTCGACGATCTCGGCCATCTCCTTCCCGAACTCCGCCTCAATCTCGTCGACGGTAACGCCGGTGTCCTCGACAACGTCGTGGATCAATCCGCTCGCGACAGTGACCGAATCCAGCTGGAGATCCACCAGGATCTTGGCGACTTCGACGCAGTGCGAGACGTATTTGTCCCCGGACAGCCGTTTCTGTCCCTCGTGCGCGCGCTCGCTGAAGCGATAGGCGCGCGAGAGCAGATCGCGATCGAGCCGTTCTGGCAGGCCCTCGCTCATCCACGGTGGAAGCGGCTTTTCCCTGATCGCGCCTGCCGTCACAACAGTCCTGCCTCCGCGAAGCTTACGTAGCGTCCCCTTCCGATAATAACGTGATCCTGCACGGGTATGTCGAGTAGCTTGCCCGCCTGCACGAGCTGCTCGGTTACTACCCTGTCGTCGGGCGATGGTGTCGGGTCGCCGCTCGGGTGATTGTGGACGAGAATTATCGCCGCCGCTCGCTCGGCGATTGCCTCGCGAAAAACTTCGCGCGGATGGACGAGGGAGGAATTGAGGAGTCCACGGGTAACCGTGATATCTCGCTCCAGCCGGTGCTGGGAGTCGAGCACGGCGACGTGAAATTCCTCGACGGGAAGATCCTCCAGCTTCTTTCCGAACAGCTCGTACACATCCCGCGGCCACCGCACGGGAGCGCCCTCCTGTCTCTCCTCGGCGGCCATCCGCCTGCCGAGCTCGAGCGCCGCATGTATGCCGACTGCACGAGCCGTTCCTACTCCGGTGACACTCATGAGATTCGCGACCGGCTGCGCCGCGAGCAGGCGGAGCGAGCCGCGGCAAGTAGCAAGTATGTCCTGGCCGACTCCCAGCGCCGAGCGGCCGCCGGTTCCGCTCCCCAGCAGTATCGCCAGGAGCTCGCCCGAGCTCAGTGATTGGGGCCCAAGGGTGCGCAGACGCTCGCGGGGACGTTCGGTGGCTGGGAGCTCGCGGATGGTGAGTGACACCTCTCTCTCCGTGCAAGTGGAGCCGGGATTGTTGCGCCGCCGCGGCGCAAGCATGGCACCCGCGGCTGGCGCGTATCATCGGGGCGCTGCCGCATTTGACATCCCCAACACCGAAGCAGGGAGCGTGAAGCGGCTGGCTGCCCGCTTCGACTGATATCACAGTAAGGGGGAGGTGAGGGTGTCCTCTTCGGCGGCGACGCGAGCTCGG
>JANMTG010000020.1:0-3499 GCA_031390205.1 Gemmatimonadota bacterium | reverse complement strand
GGCAACTCCTACATCACCCAGCGTCCCATAATCCAGGACATTCGCGAGCGCTTTCCCAAGACGCTGATCCTCGCCGGATCGGCGATGCTCCTCGCTTCAATCCTGGGCATCACCATCGGAGTGGTGAGCGCCCGCAACCCGGGCGGCTGGTTCGACCGGCTCGGGCTAGGGCTCGCCTATCTGGGAATTTCCTTCCCCGTGTACTGGGTTGGCCTGATCCTGATTCTGGTATTCGCGGTGATGCTGCGCTGGCTTCCTCCGTCGGGATACGGAGGCATCGAGTACCTGATCCTCCCCGCTTTCGCCCTCGGCTCCCGCTCGATAGCGTTCCTCGCGCGCGTGACGAGGTCCGCGATGCTCGATGTCCTCAGCAGCGATTACGTGCGAACGGCTAGAGCGAAGGGGCTGGTCGAGCGGGTGGTGGTGGTGCGACACGCGCTCCGCAACGCGCTCATCCCGATCATCACGGTCCTGGGCCTCGACTTCGGGTACTACCTCACCGGCAGCATCCTCACCGAGACGATCTTCAGCTGGCCGGGGATCGGCCGCTACGTGGTGAACGCGATAACCCGGCGCGACCTGCCCGCAATCCAGGGATCGGTGCTCTTTCTCAGCGTGGTGTTCGTCCTGGTCAATCTCATCACCGATCTCGCCTACGCCAAAGCGGATCCGCGCGTAGCGTACTCCTAAGTCTGGCCGTGCCGGAAGTCGAGGACGAGCGGGACAAGATCGCAGCGCGTGAGCGCGCGCTGCGCTCGGAGATCGAGACGATCGAGAAGGATTCGGGCGCACAAGCCATCTCGGTTGCGCTCTACGACGCCGAGTCGGGGTTCGAGCTCCATTACAACGCCGACCGCTGGTACCACGCCGCCAGCACCATCAAGGTGCCGATACTGCTCGGCGTGTTCGCGGCAATCGATCGGGGCGACCTGCTGCCGCATTCCCGCGTGCACGTGAGGAACCGGTTTTTGAGCGTGGTGGAAGGCGTTCCCTTCCGCGTCGAGTCGGCCCGTGACGCAAACTCGGCCGTCCATAACGCGATCGGCAAGATGATGCGAGTGGACGAGCTCGCGTACCATATGATCACGACGAGCAGCAACCTCGCCACGAATCTGCTGCTTGGTGTGATCGGCCCGGAGTCGGTGAACTCGACACTCCGCGAGCTCGATGTCGAAGATGGAATCGAGGTACGGCGGGGAGTCGAGGACGAGCTCGCGTTCGAGAACAAGATCAGCAACAGGGTTACCGCCGATGGGCTGCTGCGGGTTCTGGTGATGCTCGCCGAGGGCAAGGCTTTTTCCCCGGCCTTGTCGCGCCGGATGATGGACATCCTTCACGGGCAGGAGTTCAACCATGGGATTCCGGCCCTCCTTCCCAAGGGTACCCGTGTTGCCCACAAGACCGGCGAGATCTCGACCATCGCGCACGACGCGGGAGTGGTATACCTGCCGAAGCGGAAACCCTATGCTCTCGTGATTCTCACTGAATGGGATCTGGCCACAACCGGCCGGTCGCGCGCTATTGCCTCGATCTCGCACACCATTTTCGAGGCTCTCACCAAGGGGCTCGTGGATGAGTGAGGTCCCCAACTTCCCGCTCCGGGTGGTGGATGGGCTTACCCTGCCACCCGAATATCGGAAAGCGCTGAGGCCGGGCGAAGAGTGGAAGGATGCCACCGGGCACGGCCGAAGCCTTCCCCGCTACTTCTACGAGATTCCCTCGTGGGACTCGGCCATGAAGATCGAGGTGGCGTCGCATTTCCTGCTCTGGGAGTTCGTCCAAGTGGACGTGCGGGAGGCCCCGCCCCTCAGGACCTTTCCCCGGTACGTTCCGTGCGCAATAACCCTCCTGGCAGTGTGCCTGGAGAGGTTCCGGGAGGCGGTGGGAACGTTCGTTCACATTTCGGCGAACGGTGGTTACCGCTCGCCTTCGCACCGCTTCTCCAAGAACGCCACTCCCCATGCCTGGGGGACCGCCGCCAACATTTTCCGGATCGGCGATACCTACCTGGACAATCGGAGTGCGATCGAGCGCTTCAGCCTGATCGCCAGGGAGACGCTGCCCGGTATCTGGACGCGACCCTACGGCCAGCCGAGCGGTTATGCTGAAGATCACCTCCACCTCGATCTGGGCTATGTGCTCTCGGTGCCGCGGGACGTGACAAATTGACGCGTTCGTTGCAGGAATTTCGGGAAATAAATCAAGGATTTCGGGTACGACCAGAGAATGACGCAGAACAAGAAAAAGAAAGGACCAGAGAGTAAGTCATCCACCTCCGAGCGGATCCAGCTCGCGGCGATCGGCATGGAAGCCGAATTCGCCGTGATCATGGATGGCATCCAGGTAAGGCCCGAGGACATCTTCGGGAGCCCGCGGAAGATCATCCGCGAGAAGATGATGCACCGGAAGGGCAGGTCGTATCATCTGCCGACAGGCGGCGCGGTCTATTTCGATACGGGCGTCATCGAGGTCGCGACCCCGGTAATCGAGATCGAGAAGGGGTGCGCCGCGCGAGCGGGGCGAAATCTCTGGGAAGCGATTCTCTTCGTAAGGCAGGAGCTGGATGCGTGGGAGCAGGCGCACGATAGCGATGTCCAGCTCGCGGGTTTCAGCACCCACTACAACATCTCGTTCGAGCTGCCGCGGGCCGAGCAAGGGAGCAACCGAACCATCGAGCAGCTGGCCTATCTGCTGGCGTACATCCTCCCCGTTCCGGTGATGCTCCTGGCGGCGAATCGCCGCTCGACCGGCATCGGGGTGCGGCCGCGCGGCGACCGGATCGAGGTTACCGCCGACTTCACGCCCGACGCGCCGCTCATGATCGCCACGGCGACGGTGATCGTCGGAATCGTGCGCGAGGTGATGACGTGGCCGAGCTACGAGTTGGCCGCGCTCGAGGAGACGGACATCCCGGTGATACGGGGCTTTCATCCGATGCCGCACACGTCGAGGAAGGGATGGCTCGCCCGCTTCGACTGCTTCCCGGACAATCCCTTCGCGTGCGACATCGACCGCGAGATTTGGCCGACTGTTGATGGCCGCTCGCTCACGCTCAGGGAGATTGCGGGAAAGATCACCAAGCATTTCTGGCCGCACATCAGGCGATTGTCGGATCCGTTCACGCTGCGCCTGATCGGCGCCGTGATGCGTGGCCGCGCGCCATCGCTGCTCGATCTCGACGATCGCCCGAACGGTTACGAGGATGTGGGACGACTTTGCACCTGGGACAATCTTTTCCCGGAGCGGATCCTTCCACGCTCGCAGTACGAGCGGGTTCTCATTCGCGCGATATCGGGGGACAAGCTGCATATGGGCGGTGACTGGTACACGCCCACGGGGATGCGTGGGTGGTCGCGTGTAATTTTCCGGCGCAAGGCGGACAACTCGCGCCACGTCTTCACGCTCGATTACCTGCTCGATCATCTGCGCGACTGGGAGCGTCCTTACCGGACCGCGAAGAGAGGGAACGCGCGAGGGCGGGACGAGCGGCACGCTAGCC
>JANMTG010000003.1:0-9456 GCA_031390205.1 Gemmatimonadota bacterium | reverse complement strand
GGCGAGCGAATCCCTGACAGCCGGGTCCGCGTTACGACCAGGATCGGCATCACCCGTGCAGCCGACTGGCCGATGCGGTACGTCGTCGATAAAAACCCTTTCGTCTCGAAGGGGAAAATTTCCGCGTAGACCTGTCCGCTTCGACTGATACCTCTGTATGGGGGAGGTCAGGGTATCCGCTTCTGCATGCGCCCGCAAGCGGGCACCCGCGCTCGCTGGTCGGAGCCCAAAGCGCTCCTTCGCGCTCCGCGCTGCATCCTGGTCGAGGCGCAGTGTGTTGGATCGACAACCTGGTCCAAGACGCCGAGCTTTGCTCGGCGCGCTCTGCGCGAGGCGCCAGCAGCAGCGAAGTCCCGTCCCCCTCCGACGCACCGGCAGCGATGCAAGAAGTCAGGAGAAAACCCGGACCCGCCTCTCAGGAAGGCCGGAGAAAAAAGAACGGCGCCTTGAGGGCGCCGTTCATCAATCAACCGGCTGCGCCGATAGCTGCTATGGCCGGTCGATCGAAGTGCCAAAGTTGTAGCGGATGCCGAACTCGAAGAACGACAGCACGCTCGGAAAAATAAAATTGCGGTTGCTGGGGAGCATCGTCTCCTGCACGAATATCGCCGCGCGACGGGTCTGAATCTGAACGCCGAGCATCCCGAGCACCGAGCCGCGGCTGCGGAGCTGGTCGACGTCGTCGACAAACGAGTTGGTGGGCGCTCCGTTGACGCTGTCCACGAAGATGCGCGCGTCGCCCGCGACGGCGATCATGTAACCGATACCGCCGTAAGGAATGACGCCACCAAACCGCTTGGGAAACGCGACGCCGGCGAAAGTCAGGCGGCGAAGGTCGTTAATGCGGACGGTGCGCTGACCCGAGGTAGCTCCCGGATCGAAAATCTGCACGTCGCGCTCGAAGATCGACTGATCGCCCGAGACGTACAGGCCGCCCCTCTTCCGCGTGATGAGCCAGTCGAGACCCAGATTCACGGTGGATGAATTGCCAAACCCGGGGCGCGAGAAGGTGTTGATTCCCGCTTTCGCTCCCCAGAACCAGGAGTCTTCGAAGTTCCGCGAGCTTTGTGCGGTCGCCTGAGTCGAGGCGACGACCGTTACGATCACTGCGACAGCGACTGCTCTGAGCTTCTGCATGAAGGCGTCCTCTAGATTATGCCTAGCTTGGTCCCGACGGTGCGGAAGGCCGCCATGGCCTCGTCCAGATCGTCGCGTGAGTGGGCAGCGCTGAGCTGACAGCGCACACGCGCCTGCCCCTGGGGCACGACCGGAAAGCCGAACCCTGTCACAAAGACGCCTTCGTCCAGCAACATGTCACTCATTTTTATCGCGGTGGCCGTTTCCCCCACGATAATCGGCACAATCGGGGTCTCGCCGGGCAGTGGCTTGAAGCCCGCTTCAGAGAGGGCCGAGCGGAAATAGCGGGTGTTCTCGCGGAGCTGCAGCACGAGCCGAGGATTGTGTTCCAGATGCCTGATAGCCGCCAGCGAGCTCGCCGCCACCGTCGGAGGGAGCGCATTGGAGAAAAGCTGGGGACGGGATTTCTGCGTCAGCATGTCGCAAAGCGATGCCGGGCCGGCTACGAACCCCCCCGCCGCGCCGCCGAGCGCTTTTCCAAGTGTCGATGTGATCACGTCCACCTCGCCGAGCACGCCGAAATGCTCGGCCGTGCCCCGCCCGGTGGCGCCGAGCACACCGGTGCCGTGCGAGTCGTCCACGACGACGATCGCGTCGTGGTCGCGCGCCAGCTCCAGAAGGTCGGGCAGCTTGGCGATGCTGCCTTCCATCGAGAACACGCCATCGGTCCAGATGATCCGCCGTCGAGCGCCCTTCGCGCTTTCGAGCCTGGCCTTCAGATCGTCGAGATCGGAATGCGCGTAAACTGCGGTGGTGCACTTGGTGATCGCCTTCGCCAGCCTTATCGAGTCGATGATTGAGGCGTGGTTGAGCGCATCGGATACGACGAAGTCGCCCTGCTCGACGATCGATGCCGTCAGCCCTTCGTTGGCGTTCCACGCCGACACGTAGGTGAGCGATGCCGGCGTGCCGACGAGGTCGGCGATGGCCTGCTCCAACTCGCGGTGAATGGTGAACGTCCCGCAGATGAAACGGACGCTGCCCGTCCCGGCTCCGTATTTCTCCAGCCCCTCGATCCCGGCCTTGACCACCGCCGGCTCGGCGGAAAGTCCGAGATAGTTGTTCGAAGAGAGAATGAGGACTTCGCCGCGCCCTTCCATCTGCACGCGCGCCGCCTGCGGCGAGTCGAGATAGTTGAGCCGCTTGTAGACGCCACCCCGCTTCAACTCCTCGATCGCGGCCCCGAGCCCGGAATCGAATTTCTCGTTCACGCGATCTCGAAGATGACTTTGCCCGCTTCGCCCGATTTGATCGCCGCAATAGCCGCGTCGGCTTCAGCGAGCGGGAAGCGGTGAGTGATGACGGGAGTCGGATCGAATAGCCCCGAGCAAAGAAAACGCGTCATCTGATGCCAGGTCTCATACATGCGGCGCCCGACCACGCCGTAGATGGTCAGACCCTTGAATATCACCTCGGTCGCAAGGTCGAAGTCGATCTTCGTGGAAGGGATCCCGAGCATCTGCACCCGGCCTCCAACGCGCACCAGCGCAAACGCCTGGTGGATGGCGGCGGGGACGCCCGACATCTCGAGAACCACGTCCACGCCAAGTCCGCCCGTCGCGCCCTTGACGACGGCATCCGCCTGCTCGGGATGAATCGCGTCGTGGGCGCCCATCGTTCTGGCAAGGGCGAGGCGAGTGTCGTTTACATCGGTGGCGATCACGCGTGACGCTCCAGCGGCGCGGCATATCCCGACGGCGAAGATGCCGATCGGGCCACAGCCGGTCACGAGCACCGTTGCGCCCGGAATGTCGGCCGTGAGCGCCGTGTGAAACGCGTTACCCATGGGATCGTGGATTCCCCCGATGTCGAAGGAGATCCCGTCGTCCAGGTGCCACACGTTCGTCGCCGGCATCGAGATGTACTCGGCAAAGCAACCGTCTCGATCGACGCCGATGATCCGCGTATGCGGACAGACGTGCGCGTTTCCCGTTCTGCAGAGCAGACACCGCCCGTCGACAATGTGTCCCTCGGCCGTGACGCGATCGCCTTCCTTCACGTCGGTGACGAGCCGCCCCACCTGCACCACGTCCCCCGCGAACTCGTGTCCGACGACGAACGGAGGCTTGCACCGACCCTTCGCCCACGCGTCCCAGTCGTAGATGTGAACATCGGTTCCGCACACGCCCGCCCGGCGCACACGAATGAGAACCTCGTCCTCACGAATCTTCGGCTCCGCCACATCCTTGAGCCTGAAACCGGGTGCGGCGGATTCCTTTACGAGCGCTTTCACGAGCGGCAACTCCGGTGAGAATGCGGAAAGCTCCTTTTGGAGCGCGAGGTCTAACCTGACGACTGCTTGAGACTTTTGGAAGTGATCATCATTCCCCGAATCGATGCGCGTCTGGAGTATTGCTTGCGCATCTCTTGCATTCTATATTCGCGGTCGGATACAAGACGCCGTTGCGTCGGTCGGGAGTTCTCACTTCATCGTGGAGAGACAACAATGGCAGCAGCGAAAAAGCGTGCACGAAAGGCCGCCGCTAAGAAAGGCGCCCGCACACGCTCCAGAAGCAAGGCCGCCCGGAGCGCCTCCGCACGCAAGGGCGCGCGCACTCGCGCGAGAAACAAGTCAGCCCGCAGCACTTCGGCCAGGAAAGGCGCCCGCAAGCGCAAGTAGGCGGGTTGGATCGGTGCAAACGGAAAAGCCGGCGAAGTCGCCGGCTTTTTTGCGTGCGGCACAACGGTCACCGCGACTGCTCACCGCGAGTATCGCGCGCTGGCAAGGTCCACGATCCGCGAAATGAGCGCCGGATACTCCAGGCCTGACTTCTGCGCCGCACGGGCGAACTCGCTCTTTTCTTCGAGATAACAGTTGGGATTCGCCTCGATGACGTAAATCTCCTCCTTCGCCGTCACCCGCAGGTCGATGCGCCCATAGTCCCGGAGCCTGAGCGCCTGGAAGGAATCGATCGCGACCTGCTGGATTCTCTCCGCCAGCTCCTCGGGCAGATCGGTCGGAAAAATGGACTCGGTTCCCGCGAACTGCTCACCCTTCTCGTCGCCGTCATCACCCCACTTCGCCTCCCAGCTCGCGATCTTCGGGAGATCCTTCGGAAACTTCGAGAAGTCGAGCTCCATGATTGGAAGTGCTTCCACCTTGCTGTTGCCGAGCACGCCGACGTAGAACTCCCTGCCGTCGATGAATTCCTCGACGAGCACCGCTGACTGGTACTCCTGCTGGGTGCCGCTGATCACGTCGAGCAGCTCCTTCACGTTGTTGACAATCGAATTCTGGGTGATGCCGAGCGATGCATCCTCCTGTGGAGGCTTGACCAGCAGGGGGAACTTTATGTCGCCGGCCCAGTCGACCTGGCCGCGGTACATGGTCGCAAACTTGGCGCTCAGAATGCTGTGGAAGGACAGCACCTTCTTCGTCAGCGTCTTGTCGCCGGCGAGTATCAACCCCGCCGGACTGGATCCGGTGTAGCGGAGATCGATGAGGTTGAGCAGCGCGGCGACGTTCGATTCCAGCGCGCTCTTGCCCCGAAACGATTCGGCGAGGTTGAACACGAGGTCCGGACCCTCGGCCGTGAGCTCGTTGATGAGCGGCTGCACCTCGGCGTCGACCGCGAGCCGCCGCGTCGTGTGACCTCCCGCGACGAGCGCGCCCTCGAGCTGGTCGAGCACCGGATCGACCGGCGGCTCGAGGGCATCCTTGCTGTGGAGGATCGTGACTTTCACCTGTCTTCCCCCGTTTCCGTCCCGTCGATCGCGTCAGTGTGGCGATAGTTCATTATTACCGCTGTTCCGAATGCCGTGAGCTCGATCAACGTCGATGCCTCGAGGCCCCCGAGCCTCAGATCGAGTAAAGCTACGCGCTCGGCGAGGAACTCGACGAATTGGCGGACTACAGATGCGCTCTCGCCCGTCCAGTAGGCGATGCGGGTGACGATCTCGCGGCGGTGCCGCGCGATGAACTCCGCCGCCGACAACCCGCCCGGCGCCTGCGATTCGGCGACGAAGATTGTCTTCAGGTCCCCGTCGAAAATGCGGGGATCGCGGATCGGAATGTTCTCCTGGTGCTCCTGGTAGTGCTCGGCCAGGGTGTACTGCATCGCCGACACGGGCAGATCATCCTCGCCCGGCTCGGGAACCTCCGGAACCTGAGTCGCGACTTCCTTCATCAGGCTGTCAACGTATTCGAGCTTCCTGATTGCACCCCATCCCTCGTACGCCTGCCGCCAGTCAAGATCAGGAGTCAGCCAGACAGCGAACGTTTCCGAGAAATCCTCGTCGGGATGCTTCTGCGCGTACCAGCCGAGAATGTGGCGCACGAATTCACGCGAGAATGGGTCGGCCCGGTACCGCTCGCGGTACGGGCGCGAGTACGGACCGAACATCTTTCGCCAGTCGGCGCGGTCGTAGAAGCGGTAGGCGTAATTGAACGCGTGCCCCGCTTCGTGTCGCAGGTAGCGCATTGATTCCGCTTCGGATTCGACGGCCTGCGAATAATCCTCTTCGATGCGCGACAGGCGCGCGTCGGCGAGGTAGAAAGGAACACCGATGATCGGCGTTCCATCCGGGCATCCCCATTGATCGCTCAGATAAACCGGCGGCCGGAATGCGAGGCCTTTGGCCGCGAGCTCCTCGTACAGCTGGTTGACGAGCTTCTCGAGCAGGGTGCCGCGAATTTCCAAACCGATGTCGGAAATGCGCTGAGACAAGAGCGCGTGGCGCTCACCTTCCCAGTCGGGGGATAGGCTCGCGGAGCCGGAGGCAGGAGAGGGGAGGGGGGAGGGAGGAAGGTCCACGGCGCGAGGAGGGGCAAGGGGCATACCGGGGGATGGATGCAAAACGGCTCCGCGATCTACGCGGAGCCATTTGTTATGAGTCTTCTTCTCGCTTTCTACCTGAGTAATAGCGTTGAGGTCTAAGCGGCGCGGGTGGCCGGCTCGGTGAGGGGTTCGGGTACCGGCCCCCAGATGTAAGCGGAGAAAACCGGCGTCGGCTCAGTCCGGTCCCCGCGCGATATCACGATCCCAATGGGTTCATTGGATACGTTATCCTTACGATTCTTTTTCATGAAAGCTCTCGGTTTATTATTGGTCGCACTGCCGCACAGGGCCGATAAAAGCACCGGTCGTGCCGTGTTGGACGCCACGCGCAAGTAGCTGTTATGTAATGACTTGCATCGAACGGGCGGATTTCGGTGGGGCGGGAGTGTCGCAAAGTGACACACCATCCGGATACACCTGTGTCGTTAAGACACTAAGGGTTAGCTGGCGATTTTCCTTGCAAGGAAGCTCCTGGACGCCCCGGATTCTTCCTCCACGGAGATCGTCCAGCCCTTGTACTGCCGGCGCAGCTCGGTCACCGACACTCCCCGCTGGCCGCGCACGATAGTCCCGACCAGGTGGACCCCGCCCTTGCCGGTCGCGTTCTGCAGAATCCCGAAGGCGCGGATTCTCTCTTCCGGACTCAGATTGGAAAACGCGGCCGAGGTACAGATGACGGCGCTCAAGGGGGCGTCAGGCGCCCAGCTCGAAAGATCGGCGAGGCGGCCCTGAATCTTGTCGGTGAGGCCGGCGGCGTGAGCCGCGTTCATCACGCGCTCGAGGGAGTTTGCTTCGCTGCCGAGTGCGGTAACGTCGCAACCATGCGCCGCGAGATAAAGCGCGGCGCCATCGTTCTCGCCGCCGGCGACGAGGACCTTCGATTCTGCCGGAGGATGAATCTCACGCGCGAACACGCCATCGGGACTGAGTCCCCAGTGCTCGGGACGGCGGTACTCCGCGAGGATCTTGACACGCTTCCGTCGCCACGTCTCGTAGGCTGGGATGCGAAGGCGCTTCCTGATGATGCGATCTACTTCCGCCCACAACACGAGCTCGTCCATCGCGAACTGTTCCTGCGCCCGGAGCACCGCGGCCGCCTCGTCACCGATCTTGAGGATGGCCGGACGTGAAACAGATTCCTTGTAATTCTCGATCTCGTTCTCTACATACAGCTCGTATTCGTGCTTGAGAGATCGTTGTTGGTGCAATGCCATTAACGCGGGGTTGGTAAACGCATGGGTGGGTAAGGCGTTAAGGTAGATGCAGCAGCCTGACTCGCAAGAGTCAATTTCGGTAAGCTCTGCAGCGGGAGACAGGAGCGGAATTGCAAAACAGTTCTCTGCAACAGGATTTCTACTCGGCAAAGCGGCGGACCTGATGCCCGAGCTCCCCGAAGTCGAGCGAGCGGCGCGCCTGATACGGCGCGCCGCGCTGGGTAAGACGATCCAGGCGGTGAAGGCGATCCATCCCGCGCTGAAGAGAAGGTTCAAGGCGGCACAATCGCGCGCCGCGAGAGGGAAACGCATCGACAAGGTCGAGCGCCGCGGCAAGCACCAGCTTCTTCACCTCGATAGCGGTGACACGCTCGTCGTCCACTTCAGGATGAATGGGGACTGGGGGGTGGGCAGGGCGGGCGAGCCACTCGATCGATTCGCGCGCGCCGCGATCGAGCTCACCGATGGCACCCGCATCTCGCTCGTGGATCGGCGCGCGCTGTCTTCGATCACGCTCGACAAGAGCGGAGAGTCGTCGCTGCCCAGGCTCGGTCGCGAGGCAAACGACCCCACGCTTGACGCGGATTATCTGATCGATGTGCTGCGCCGGAAGAAGGTCGCCATCAAGCCCGCGCTGATGGATCAGGGCGTCATCGCCGGACTCGGCAACATCTACGCGGCGGAAGCATTGTGGGAAGCGAAGATAGATCCTCGCTGTCCCTCGGCCGGCGTTACTCTCGCCAGGCTCGAAAAGCTGGTAGGCGCGATCAGGCTCGTTCTCAGTCCAAAGAAGCGGCGTCCCGGACGCTATACGGACAAGAGAGGTACGGGCCGGTTCGCTGTTTACGATCGGGAAGGGAAGGAGTGCCGCCGCGGCGACGGAACCATCGAGCGCATCGTTCAGGCGGGCCGCTCGACTTATTTCTGTCCCAAATGCCAGCGCGGTTGACCGTCTCAGTCCATCACTTCCAATAGTGCGCCCTTGATGTACCCCGTCTCGGGGATGGTGAGCACTTCGGGATGGTCGATCGGCTGGCCGGTGAGGGCGCGAATCGCGATTCTGCGGCCGCTGTCGGCGGCGGCCGCCTGCAGCATTTCCAGGAACATCGACTTGCTCAGATGAAAGCTGCAACTCGCCGTGTACAGCAGTCCTCCCGGCGCCAGGAGCCGCATCGCTCTCAGGTTGATGTCCTTGTAGCCGCGAATGGCTCCGGCAAGTGCCGATCGGGTCTTGGCGAACGAGGGCGGGTCGAGCACGATGGTGTCGAACGTCGTCCCATCCCGCTCTCGCTCCCGCAGATAGTCGAAGGCGTTGGCTTCGACGAAGGAAATGTTGTCGAGTGAATTGCGAGCCGCATTTTCCGCGGCACGGACGAGGGCGGGTTGAGACGTATCGAGGGCGATGACGTGCGTCGCGTTTCGCGCGAGGTGGAGCGCGAACGAGCCGTGGTAGCTGAAACAATCGAGCGCGCGCCCGCGCGCCACGCCGCCGACGAAGTTCCTGTTCTCGCGCTGATCGAGAAACGCTCCGGTCTTCTGTCCCGTCCACGGCGCGGCTAGATACCTGATACCGTATTCGTGGACCTCCACTTCGCGCGGGACATCTCCGTGGAGCACGACGGTCTCCCGCGGAAGTCCTTCCCTGGACCGGAGCGGCACATCGTTGCGCGCCAGAATTCCGGCGGGCTCGAGGAGAGCGGTGAGCGAGGTCACGATCTCGGCGCGGAATGCCTCGAGCCCCGCGCTCATGAACTGGACGACGAGCCAGGAATCGTAGCGGTCGCACACCAGCGACGGGCAGCCGTCGGCTTCGCCGTGCACCAGCCGGAAAGCATTCGTGTGGTCCTCGAGAGTGGTGCGCCTGGCGATCGAGGCTGCGATGCGCGCGTCCCACCACGCCTGGTCTATGACGGCATCCGGGTTGGAGTCGAGGAGCCGGAGGGAGATCTCCGACTCCGGGCTCCAGAGCGCCCAGCCCAGCGGTTTGCCGCGGGTGTCATGGACGAGGACCGCGCCCGCATTCACGAGGGGCCTGTCGATGACGTCGGAGCGATACACCCACACGTGTCCGCTCGCCCACCGTCGTGCCCCTTTGGCGTTGATTCTTGCTACCGTCATGCCCGTGAAGTTAACCATCGGATTGATTGGTTTCGCTTCGAATGGCATCTCTGTATTAGTCGGTGAGGGTGTCCTCTTCGGCATGCGCCCGCAAGCGGGCACCCGCGCTCGCTGGTCGGAGCCCGTCTGCCCGCTGCGCGGGCAAAGCGCCGGTCTCCTCGGGCGCTCGCTTGGACGCCGCCTGCGAGGACACCCTCACCTCCCCTACA
>JANMTG010000288.1:0-11891 GCA_031390205.1 Gemmatimonadota bacterium | reverse complement strand
CTCGTCGCCAAAGGTGTCGAAGCGGAAGATGTCTTTCCCGGCTGCGATCAGCGCCGGATCGTCTGGCGATGGTCCTATGCTATCGTTACACGCCACCGCGAGGGCTACTGCGCTGCACGCGACGAGGACACTGGTCATTAGAACCGACCGAGGGCGTGAGCTGAGGTTTACGATTCGGTGTTGCAAGGGACCTCCTTCTGACAACAAGAAAGGCCAAACAGTTAACGATGCTAACCTGGCGAAAGATTGTCAAGCCGGAGCTGCGTTATCTGCATGAATCTGACCTCGCGGCAGATAGATGGTCTGGCGCGGTAGACGGCTGATCCTTAGGGTCAAATTCCAAGGCTGCTGAGGGCGAACCCCTACCGGTCGGTCGTGTCCGGGGACATTACCCTACCGGTCATACTTCTGGCGCCCGAGCCGTATAATTGGCTATGATCCGACGGTTGGGTAATCAGTGGCTTCAAACGCCGCAGAAAATTACGGAGATAGAATGACACGGCGACTTCTCGTCCTCACACTGATGCTGCTCGTAACCGCTGGCACGCTCGCAGCGCACGACCTCTTCCTGCGCGCCGAGAGCTACTTCGTTCCCCCCGATGGGACGGTTCGCCTCCAGGTCCTCAACGGGACGTTCAGCAAGAGCGAGAACGCGGTCGCGAGGGATCGGCTCCGTGATCTCTCGATTGTGAATTCGTCGGGGCTGACGACCCCGGTGGATCGCGCCGGCTGGGCCGAGACAGGCGATACGAGCATCGTCACGGTCCGCGTCGGCGAAAGCGGCACCTATCTGATCGGCGCGTCTACCCTTCCGCGCGGGATCGCGCTGGAGGCGAAGGACTTCAACACGTACCTGGCGAGTGACGGCATTCCCGACATCCTTGCAGCTCGTAAGAAGAGCGGTGAGCTCGACCGCCCCGCCCGGGAGCGGTACTCAAAGCACGTGAAGGCGCTCGTCCAGGTCGGCTCCACGCGAACGAGAGGATACAGCGCGGAGCTCGGTTATCCGGCCGAGCTCGTCCCGCTGGACAACCCGTACGCGCTGAGGCCGGGTGGCACCATTTGGGTGCGGGCCGTGGTTGAAGGCTCGCCGGTAGCCAACCAGGTGGTGATCGCGGGAGGACGCACGGCGGGTGGCGCGCGCATCGCGCAGCGGTCGGTCCGCACGAACAGCGATGGCGTAGCTCGCATCCGCATCTCCTCGCGCGGCGTCTGGTACGTGAAGTTCATCCACATGGAGCGGGCTGCCGCGGACACGACCATCGACTACGAGTCCAAGTGGGCGACGCTGACCTTCGGAGTGCGGTGACGGTCCGTGACTAATCGGGTGGCAAGCTCCATGCAGCCCGAAGACGTCGGGTAACCAACACCGAGAGCGAAGGGGGAACGATGCAGGTAAAGGAAATCATGAGTCGGGATCCGCAGTGCTGCACACCCGATGATACGCTGCGTAATGCGGCGCGCCTGATGGCGGACCACGACTGCGGCTGCCTTCCCGTCGTCGAGGGAACAGAGAGGAAGGGAGTGGTGGGCGTGATAACTGACCGCGACATAACGGTTCGCGGAGTGGCCAAGGGCAAGAGTCCCGACTCAAAGGTGAATGACGTCATGTCGCCGTCACCGAGCTGCTGCAAGGCGGATGACGAGATCGAGGAAGTTGAGCGGATAATGACCGAGCGGCAGGTGAGGCGCGTTCCCGTCATCGACAGCGACGGTCGGGTGGTGGGAATCATCGCGCAGGCCGACCTGGCGCGGGACAACCGGGCGGCGAGCGACCGCGAGGTTGGGCGCATAGTGGAAAAGATCTCGGAGCCCACGGTGCCCCGGCGCGCTACGAGCCGCGACACACAGCCCGAGCAGCGCATCTAGGCAGGCTCTGCTCGGAGAAGCCGTCCACGGTCTGACGCCGTGGCCGGCGCTCAGACGGCGTCGGACAGCGAAGTGAAGTTGAATTCCCGCGCCCGGACGCTCGGCATCACCTGACCCGCAGCGGTTCGCTCCGCGCGTCCGATTTCATCGATCTTGTTGAGGAGAAAGAGCGGACTCTCATTCCACCGGAAATTCTTGAGGCTGCGGGTGATCTTTCCGTTCTCGATGAGGAACGTGCCGTCGCGCGTGAGACCGGTGTTCATCACCGTGCGCGGATCGAGAGAGCGGATATACCAGAACCGCGTCACGAGAATGCCGCGCTGGGTCCCCGCAATCAGCTCTTCGGTCGTCTTCGTACCACCCACCATTTTCAAACCGCCGGGCAGGCCGCCCCCGAATCCTCCGCCGCCTCCGCCCCCTCCGCCCCCTCCGCCGCCCGACGCCTCGACGCCCTGCTTCTGCGCCCAGAAGCGAGAGTACTGAAGGTTCTTGAGGATCCCCTTGTCGATCCAGACTCGACGCGCCAGCGGGAATCCCTCGCCGTCGAACGGCTGCGCGAGCAGGTCCGGGTCTGAAGGGTCGGAATACAGCGTGACGCGCTCGTCGGCGACCTTGTCGCCGAGCTTGTTCCCTCCGCCGCGCTTCGAGAACGCTCCCCGGCCCTCATCTGCGCCGCGGGCGTTGAACGCGCTGGCTAACAGCGGAATGAGATCCGCGACCGCGCCCGGCTCCAGCACCACCGTGTAGGGACCAGGCTCGATCGCCTGCGGATTGCGCGACGCGACAGCCTTCTGCGCGGCGCGCGCGCCCAGCGCGGCTGGGTCGATTGTCCCCCAGTCGCGCGCTCCGGCGGAAGCCCAGCCAGAGCCGGTGCGATCAGGAGTTCTGACCGTCGTGGAAAGACCGGAATCGGTCGAGCGGTGATAGGCGAACAGGCCCCTGTTGTTGGCGATTGCGCGTGAGCCCGCGCTCGCCTCGAGATACCCCGCGACGAAGACGTCGCCAGCCGGCCGTCCGACTTCAGTGGCGCGCTCGAGCACGCGACGAACCGCGGCTGCCCGGGATTCGGGACCCAGGTTCGCTGTGGCGTCGATGAACCCGCTGACGTTCACATAGTTCTGCGACCCGAGCTCCGGCATCAGCTCCGGATCCTCGGGCGACAGCCTGGCAAGGCGGATGGCGAGATCTACCGTGCGGCGCAGTGAAGCATCATCCAGCAGGTTGGTCGTCGCCGACGCCTTGCGCTTGCCAATCGTCGTACCGACGCTGACGGTAGTGTTCACGGCTTCGCCCGAAGTCGTGATCTCTCCGCCGGCGAACCTCGTATTCCCTTCCCAGGTGCTGTTGATGCTGACCCGCGTCTCGTCGGCGGTCGACATCGCGAGTACGCGGTCGGCAAGAGCTTTCGCCTGCTCGCGCGTGAGAAGGGGCGCGAGCGCCGAGCCCGCGGAGTGAAACAGCGAGCGGGGCCTCATGATGTCCTCCCCGTGCTTACTATCGTCACCTGCCTGAAGCGCGCGGGAACGGCGCCGTGGCTGACCGAGTTCGACTGACTCGGCTCGCCTTTACCGTCGCCGAACGACCCGCCGAGCCAGTAGCTCTTTGCGCCACCGATCATGTCCATGCTGTTCCAGAACTGCGGCGTATTTGCCTGGTAGGCGACGTCCTTGAGCATCCCGGTGATCTTCCCATTCTTTACTTCGTAGTACGCCTGTCCCGAGAACTGGAAGTTGTAGCGCTGGTGGTCGATGGACCACGAGCCCCGGTTCTTAATGAGGATGCCGTTGGCGGTGTCGGCGACGATCTCGTCGAGCCCGATGTCCCTCTCACCCGGCAGCAGCGAAACGTTGGGCATGCGCTGGAACTGCACGGTCGCCCAGGAATCGGCAAATGAGGTCCCGTGCGAGCGGCGCACGCCGGTGAGCGGCGCGATCCACGCCGCCTGCTCGCGCGTGGTCTGATAATCCTTGAAGATGCCTTTCTCGACCATGAGCCACTTGTCGGCGGGAACGCCTTCGTCGTCCCAGCCCACGCGGGAGAGCGAGCCCTCCTGGGTGCGATCTGCCTGAATGTTCATGAAGTCCGGGCCGTACCTGAACTTGCCGATGAAGCTCTCGGGCGGCGCGATGAAGCTGGTTCCCGCGTAGTTCGCCTCGAGGCCCATGGCGCGATCGAGCTCGGTGGGATGCCCGATGGATTCGTGAATGGTGAGCCAGAGGTTCGTGGGATCGAGAATGAGATCGTACTTCCCGGGCACCACGGGTTTGGCACTCAGCTTCTCCGCCGCGAGCGATGCCCACCGCTCGGCGTTACCCGGCAGGTCGAGCGACACGATGTACTCCCAGCCCGATCCACGCGGCGCCAGCTCCTCGCTGTAGCTCTGAAAATCGCCCTCGGCGATCGCCGTCGCGCTGAACTCGGGTCCCACGCGCACGAAAGTCTGGGTGGTGAGAGTGCCGTCGGTGGTGGCGAGCGTCTTTTCCTCGCGCAGTAGCGCCATGCTGGAGTTGACAAAACGAACCTTGGGCACCTTGAGCGCTGCTTCGTTGGCGGCCAGCAGCAGCGCGACTTTTTCCTCGATCGGTACATCGAGCGGATCGCGCGTGATCGGAGTGCGCCACGTTCCTTTGACAGGCGCCACCGGCGAAAGCTCCACGGGCCGCCGCTGCACCGTGCGGGCGGCGCGGGCGAGACGAACGGCCTCGCGCGCCGCCTGCTGCACTCCGTCGCGTGTCATCTCCCGCGTCCCGGCGAATCCCCACGAGCCGTCGACGAGAGCGCGCACGCCCACGCCAAAAGACTCGGAATCACTCACCCCCGTTACCCGTCGCTCGCGCGTGCTGACGAACTGGCTCCGGTAGCGGCCGATGCGCGCGTCGGCATAGGAAGCGCCGGCGGCGCGGGCCGCATTCAGACCCTCGAGAACGAGGTCATTGATGAAGGCGTCGCCCGAGGGAGGAGGCGCCATCAGGGTACCGGCCTGCGCGCAGGAGCCAAGTCCTGCAACTGCGGTCGCGGCGGCGGCTGTTTTCAGAAAATCGCGGCGTGTGGTCATCTAAAAGTTTCTTGGAAAAGGGTATGTCTATTCTACGGGGGCGGCGGCGGGTAGACAATTCACTCAAAACTTCAGTTGTCGTTTTCGCCCCACCTTCTACTTAACAGTACGCGAAAGCATTACCGCCGCGGTCGCCGTTCCTGCCGCATCCCAGCTCAGATCCTTGAAGCTGAACTGCGTCGTGCGCCGGTTGTAGAGCTCGCGCGCAACGCCGAGGGAGATGCTGGCGCCGATTGCGCCCGTCATGGCGGTGCGTCTGTTCGCGCCGGCGGCCTGGAGTGCGCTGTACGAAACGCTCGTCACAAATGCCGACATGAAGAAGTGCTTGATCTTGTCGACGCCGAACCAGCGGTCGTTGCCAACTGCCGCCTGAGCGAACAGGAGATTCACGCCAACGACCAGCCCGATGATCGGCCTCATCGGCGGGCTGAACCTTTCTTTTTTCTCCCGGTCTTCGTACCAGTCGCACCTTTCGCCTTGGCCCCGCGCCTTGACCTGGTCGCGCCGGTTGATCTGATCGCACGCTTCGACTTGGTCGCCGGTTTCACTTTGCGACGACCCGCAGGCCGTCGCTCCGATTTCGCGCCGCGATCCTGCGCCCACGTCAGCGCCGCGCGCACAGCGCGCTGCCACCCCGCGATCCCCTCCTCGGCCTGATCCCGCGCTACGGATGGGGCGAACCGGGTGAAAGTCCTCGTCCCGATGAACTCCTCGGCGTCACGCCACACTCCGCCCGCGATGCCGGCGAGGCCGGCGGCGCCGAGGGCGGTGGTCTCGATCATGTCGGCCCGCTCGACCGGAATGTTCAGCACGTCGGCCTGATACTGGAGCAGCCAGTTGTTGGCGGAGGCGCCGCCATCAACGCGGAGCGAGCCGAACGTCACTTTCCCCCTCTTGGCCATGACCTCGAGCATTTCCGCGGTACCGTACGCCATCGCCTCGAGCGCGGCACGCGCGAAATGCGACCGCGTCGTACCGCGCGTCAGTCCGACGATCGTTCCCCGCGCCCTCGGGTTCCAGTGCGGCGCACCGAGTCCGACGAGTGCGGGGACGAAGTAAACACCGTCGTTCGATGCGAGCGACCGTGCCATCCCTTCGCTTTCCGCCGCTTCGGACAGAATGCCGAGTCCGTCGCGCAGCCACTGGACCGCCGCGCCGGCGATGAAGATCGATGCTTCGAGCGCGTACGCCGGCCGTCCCTGTCCGTCGCAGGCAACCGTGGCCAGCAGTCCTTCGCGCGCCGCCGGCGCCTTGTCTCCGACATTGAGCAGGATGAACGCGCCCGTGCCGTAAGTGCTCTTCACCTGCCCTGGCGCGAAACAACCCTGACCGAAAAGCGCGGCCTGCTGATCACCTGCCACTCCCATGATCGGGATCGATCTGCCAAGAAGCGATGTCGTAGTTCTGCCGAAATCTCCCGACGATGGACGCACCTCGGGGAGAATTCCGATGGGGACGGAGAAAAGATCGCACAGCTCCTGGCACCAGCGCTGCTCATTGATGTCGTACAGAAGTGTGCGCGATGCGTTGGTGGGATCGGTGGCGTGGACTCGGCCGCCGGTGAGCTTCCAGATCAGCCAGCTATCAATGGTCCCCGCGCACAGGCGTCCGTTGCGGGCGACGAACGCGATCTCGGGTTTCTTCAGCAGGTACTCGAGCTTGGTGGCGGAGAAGTACGGGTCGGGTCTCAAACCGGTGCGGGCGGAGAGCCAGCTCCCGCGGCCCTCGAGCTCCGCACACCGCTCGGTGGTGCGCCGGTCCTGCCACACGATCGCGCGCGCGAGCGGCTTGCCGGTATCGCGGTGCCAGACGACGATCGTCTCGCGCTGGTTGGTGATGCCGATCACATCCGGCGTCACGCCACTCGATGCAACCGCTTCGCGCACTGCAGCCAGCGTCCGCTCCAGTATCTCCGCGGCGTCGTGCTCCACCCAGCCCGGTTGCGGATAATACTGCGTGATCTCGCGGTATCCCCGGCCGGCCACGCGCCCGTCGGCGGAGATCACGAGCGCTGTGGTGCCGGTCGTCCCCTGGTCGATGGCAAGGACGTGCTTCACAGCACGCAGCCATTAGCCGCCAAGCTCAAAGCCCCCGGCAGGTAGTCTTCGGTTGCAGTTGCCCAAACGGTCTCATTCTTCACGAAGAGCCTTCCTTCTCTCCGGGAAGTGTTCGTCGAGAAACTCGATCAGTGCGCTCTCCTCCGGCGCGTGGCCGGTGCCCGCCCCATTCAAATTGGAGCCGCGCACGTGATCGGGAAGCGCGATGGTCGTGCCGCTCCGCAGGTACCTCATAACGATGACGGGATGCACGTAGGATTTCCTACATATAGTAGGGGTGTTGCCCAACTCGGCCGCGACGAGACGAACGGCGGTGACGACATTCTTCTTCCGCTCGTTCTGGCTCTTCCCCTTGCCCAGCTCGGCCAGCACCGTTGCCGCCCGCAACGTTCCTCCCCACGTGCGGAAGTCCTTGGCGGTGTACGGAAACGCGGCCACGCTCTCGATGTAGTCGTTGACGTCACGCGCATCGACGTTGCGCCACTTGTTGCCTTCGCGGTAGCGGAACAGGCGCGGACCGGGCGTCGCCATCAGCGCCATCACGAACTTCACGATGTCACGGCCGGGAATGAAATTTCGCTGTGTGATCGAGCGCTTGCCGCGGTACTCGAAAATGACCGCGTCGTCGAGAACCGTGACGTGCGACTTCCGCAGCGTCGTGATGCCAAACGTGTTGTTGTCCTTGAGGTAACGCTCGCTGCCGACGCGAAAAAATCCATCGGAGATGAGCCGCACGATTCCGGCGCAGACCTTTTCGCGGGTCAGCTCGCGACCGCGAAAATCCCGGAGAATGCGCGCGCGCAAGGCCGGCAGGTCGCGAGCCATCTGCCGCACCCGATAGTATTTCCTGAGCTCGCCCTTCTCGACCGCGCGCGGGTGATACCTGTACTGCTTCCGGCCGCGCGCATCGAACCCCCAAACCTGGATGGCGGCGCGCGGGTTGGCGGAGATGTGGACGTCGCGCCACGCGGGCGGAATGCGGAGCGCGTTTATACGCTCGAGCTCCGAGGCCTTCCGCACCGCTTCCCCGTTCGTCCCCACGTACCGGAATCCCTTCGTCTTCGACCCTTCACGAACGATCCACTTCCGCGCCATCGCGTGTTTTTCTGAATAGATTTGAATCGTCGGGCGTCACGCGCTGCCACCACCGCCGCTGCCGCCCCGTGTGCCAAGAATCTACCTGCAATCACATTTCCATGCCCTTCAAATTCCTGACGCTGGAGGTCGCGGACCGCGTCGCAATTCTCTGGGTCAATCGCCCCGACAAGCTCAACGCGCTCAACGACGCGATCATCTCCGAGCTGGGTCAGGCGATCGATGCGATTCGCGTGGACAACTCCATTGCCGGAGTGCTTGTCACGGGAAAAGGGCGCGCGTTCGTCGCTGGCGCCGACATCTCGGAGCTGGCCGGGCAGACGCCGGTCGTGGCGAAGGCACGCGCGCGCGCAGGACAGGATGTGTTCCGCCGTATCGAGACCTGTCCCAAACCCGTCATCGCCGTGGTGAATGGCTTCGCACTCGGCGGCGGCTGCGAGCTGGCGATGGCGTGTCACATTCGAATCGCATCGGACGCAGCGAAGTTCGGTCAGCCCGAGACCAAGCTCGGCCTGCTGCCCGGGTTCGGTGGCAGTCAGAGGCTCTCGCGTCTGGTAGGTAAGGGACGAGCAATGCAGCTCCTCATGACCGGCGAGATGATCGATGCCGCGGAGGCGTATCGCATTGGCTTGGTGAACAAGGTGGTTCCCGCTGGCGAGCTGATGGGCGCGGCGCACGAGATGATGAATACTATTCTCGCCAACGGTCCGCTCGCCGTGGCCCTATGCATCGAGGCGGTAGACCGCGGATTGGAGATGTCACTCGATGAAGGTATGATCCTCGAGGCGAATCACTTTGGATTGCTCGCCGCTACGGACGACATGCGCGAGGGAACCAAGGCATTCCTCGAGAAGCGGACTCCCGCGTTCAAGGGGAAGTGAAAGCCCAGACCCCGCCCGCGGCCGTTCCGGCGCACCCCCACGCCCACGCCCCCGCGCCGCGCCGCACGCCGGCGCGTGGAGGTCACGCGCACGTGCCGCGCGTATGGCTGGAGCGGGTCTCGATTCGGGATTTCCGCAATCTCGAGCGGGTAGATCTTTATCTGCCCGCCGCCGGCGTGGCGATCCTGGGCGAGAACGGTCACGGGAAAACCAATCTCCTCGAGAGTATTTTCTACCTGCAGACGCTTCGCGCGGAGCACGCCGCGCGAGATCAGGATTGCACGCGCTTCGGAGCGGCCGGTTTTCATCTCTCCGCGAAATTCCGAACGACGGGTCCGCACGAGATCTCGGTCGGCTTCGAGAAGGCGACCAAGCGAAAGAAGGTAACTGTCGATGGTGCGTCCCCAAAGAAACTCAGCGAGGCGTTCGGCGCGCTGCCGTCGGTGATGTTATCGCCGCGCGATCTCGAGCTGGTGACGGGCGCGCCCAGCGAGCGGCGGCGGTTTCTCGACCTGGTGCTCGCGCTGACATCGAACCGATATCTGAACGCGCTCCAGAATTACCGCGCCAATCTCATTCGCCGGAACGCGGCTCTGCGCGACGCCACGCGGCGCGGCGCGGACGATTCGCGCGTGTCGGTGTGGGAGCCCGCGCTGGCCGAGCATGGCACGGTTCTCATTGAAGAAAGAGCCGTGTGGGTGGCTGAGTACGCCGACGAATTCACGAAGCTCTGCGCGACGATCGGGGAGCGTGGAGCGGCGAAAATGAAGTACGTGAGCCCGTTCGCCGAATCGGAGGCGCGTTACGACGTGCTGCTCGCCGCGTTCGCGGAGAAGCGCGCGCTCGACATGAAGCGCGGGCTCACCCAGGTCGGTCCCCATCGCGACGAGCTGGAGATCACGCTCGACGACCACGAGTTGCGCCTGTTCGGCTCGGCGGGCCAGCAGCGCACGGCGGCAATCGCGCTCCGGATGCTGGAGGCGGCGACGCTACGCAAGCACGCGGGCGTGGAGCCGCTGCTCTTGCTCGACGATCCGTTCGCCGAGCTGGATCTCCGGCGCGCCAGCAAGATCCTGACGCTGTTGAAGAAGGGGGGGCTTGGCCAGACGATTCTCGCCGTGCCGCGAGAATCTGACATCCCTCCCGGGCTGATGAGTCTGGACAGGATGTTGATCAGGGACGGCGTGCTGAAGAAGGCGGAGGAGTGAGAAGGAAGCGCGATCCCGCCGAGAAGAAGCGCAAGCCCGCCCCGATTGGCGACGTCGTCACGGGGTTCCTGAAGCAGTCGGGGCTCGACGAGCGAGTCGAGCAGGCGGCGGTGATTCCGGAGTGGGCGTCGCTCGTCGGCATCCAGATCGCGAAGGTGACGACTCCGCGGTTCGTCACTTCCGACGGTACCCTTTTCGTAGCCGTGACGACCAACGGCTGGATGACCGAGCTGTCGCTGATGGAGCCGGAGCTCCTGCGTGCGCTCAACGCGAAGGCGAGCCGCACGCGGATTCGGAAAATCCGGCTGCAGCTGATGCGCTGACGAGCGCACTTCACCACGCCCGGGCACAATGTGGGAAACCGCCCTCACTAATTGTTTGTGAGCCCTGTAAGTCGTTGTCCCACAACGCTTTCCGATTACCTGCTGAGGTTGCTATAGACCGCCGCGAGGGTTACATTGAAGGTTGTTGAAGAAAGGGCAAGTTGCGCGGAGTTCTGATGGCCAGAGAGCTCCGAATTTGGCCTGTCTTCGGCACTTCCAAATCGAATTTTTACCGGCACTAAATGGCGAAGACGGCAACGGCTGAAGCGATCGGCGGCTCCCGCTACGACGCTGGCCAGATTCAGGTACTGAAAGGTCTCGAGGCAGTAAGGAAGCGCCCCGGCATGTTCATCGGGAGCACGTCCTCGAGAGGTCTCCACCATCTCGTTTACGAAGTAGTCGACAACTCGATCGACGAAGCATTGGCAGGTCACGCGACCAAGGTCGACGTGACGATCCACGCCGACGACTCGATCACCGTCATTGATGACGGCCGCGGAATCCCCGTCGACATCCATCCAATCGAGAAGATCCCCGGCGTCGAGCTGGCGATGACGGTGCTGCACGCCGGCGGAAAGTTCGACAAGAACAGCTACAAGGTGTCGGGTGGATTGCACGGCGTGGGTGTGTCCGTCGTGAATGCTCTTTCCGAGAAGCTCACCGTGACGGTGAGGCGCGATGGAAAAGAGTACTACATGGATTTCGTGCGTGGCATCACAACGACCAAGCTAAAGGTGATGAACAAGGTTGGCGTGAAAGAGCGCGGCACGACCGTTTGGTTCAAGCCCGATCCGCAGATATTCACCGAGCTCAAGTACGATTACGACACTGTGGCCAACAGGCTGCGCGAGCTGTCGTATCTGAACAAGGGTCTGACGATCACGATCAAGGACGAGAGACTCGGCCAGGAGAAAGTCGAGGTCTTCTTTGCCAAGGGTGGATTGAGGGAGATGGTGGCGCACCTCAATGAGAAGAAGAAGGTGCTGCACCAGGAGATCGTGTACATAGATACGGAGCGCGACGACATCGGGATCGAGCTGGCGTTCCAGTACAACGATGGTTACAACGAGAACGTCTTCTCGTTTGTGAACAACATCAATACGCACGAGGGTGGAACACACCTCACCGGTTTGAAGGCGGCGCTGACGCGCACGATCAACAACTACGCGGCGAAGAACGGTTCTTTGAAGAAGGCGGACTTCACGCTGTCGGGAGACGATGTTCGTGAGGGGCTGACGGCCGTGTTGTCGGTGAAAGTGCGCGAGCCGCAGTTCGAGGGTCAGACCAAGACCAAGCTCGGTAACTCCGAAGTCGAGGGCGCGGTCAAGGGTGTGGTGAACGAACAGCTCGCGGCGTACCTCGAGGAGCATCCGCGGGTGGCGAACATCGTGATCGAGAAAGCG
>JANMTG010000280.1:0-8872 GCA_031390205.1 Gemmatimonadota bacterium | reverse complement strand
CCGGGGGAATTGTTCTGTCGAATTGGGAGATCTGAACGGGTTTTTGGCTCTCGCGGAGTCCCGCGGAATGGATTGTCAGGAGCTGTCGGTCTTAACTGAAGACTACCTGCCGGGTGCCATCGGCCTTCACGGCTAGCGGCTGCGGGCTTTGCCACCCCCTGTCCACTGAAAACCACTGGCAACTACGACTCAAAACTGTTCACTCAAATCTTGGATCCCCCGTAGCCCCTCGTGTGGTCAGTGGCACGCGCCGATCAGCCTTGCCTCGAGAGCAAGCCCATCGGCGATGAGGGTTCGAACCTCCCGAAGCCACTCCTCGCGCAGTCGGGGGTCGGCGCGCAACGCGAGGTAAGTGCGTGCGCGCCGCCAAACGCGCCCCAGCCGGTCGTGCAGGAGGAAATCGACGTGCCCGGCGACGAAGAGAACGACGAGCCAGAGTGTGGCTGCCGCCCCGCCGAGCCAGTGGGCGACGAGTGACGCCTGAAGTGCGTACCAGATCAGCACGAGCGCGAGCCCGAGGAGGATGGTGCGCATCGCCGGCTGATCGCGCGACGGATCGGCGGCGTGCGGCCGCATGGCGAGCCGGCGGGCTGCGCGCAAGGGAAGCCAGTGGATGACGCGGCCCAGCACGGCGACGGGCAAGGCGACTGCCAGGACGAGGCTTTCTCGTACAACGAACCACACCCCCTGTAGCAGTCGCGGCGAGATCTGCACTTCGGCGAGCGCGGCGCCGCTCGTTCCGACCCGCGCCTCAAGCGCTTCAACGCGGGCGATGAACATATCCGCCTCACGCGCGATCGCGGATGGTGCGACCTCGAGCGCGTCGGTCGCCGCCTCGATCCGCCGGGCCAGCTCGGCTTCGGTCGCCAGTGCGCGCGGCTGACCGAGGGCGGGCGGCGCTTCGGTGATAGCAGCGAGCGCCCGCGCCAGGGCGACGGCGCGATGGGCGCGGGCCTCGCTCGCGAAATTGAGCGTGACGTGGCGCAACGCGACGTCGATGTCGGCGGTGAGAATGCTGGCGTCGTCGGAGGCGGTACGGGCGCGCCAGGCATCGATGTCTATAGGCTCCCCGACCCGCACCAGTACGCGGCTGCGGAGCCGCTCCTTTTGCTCAAAGATCAGCCCGATGGGCAGCACCCGGACCCCGTGCACATTCGCGGCAGCCGCTGCGAGGGCCATGCGAGCGGCGCCGGTCTTGAGCGGAGCGAGCATGGGCTCGTCGTGACTGATCCCCTCCGGAAAAATCAGTACGGCGCCTCCCCGCGCCAGCGCATCGGTCACCAGGCGGAAGGTCTCGGCGTTGCGCGCCGGTGTGAGGGCTCCTCCTTGCATTGCCGCCAGCTCGTCCTTCGCGCGACGGAGCGGCACTACGCCCACGGTGCGCAGCAGGAACATGAGCAGCGGGTGCTCGAACAGGGTGGCGCGCGCGGTGATCAGCACGCGGCGCCGTAGCGTCGTGCACACCACCAGGGCATCGACGAGGGCGTTGGGATGATTCGACGCAATGATGAGCGGGCCTTCGCTCGGAATGCGGCCGGCGCCCTGTACCACGACGTCGGCATAGTGCCAGCGCAGCGCGGCGGCCGCGGCGGCGCGCAGAGCCCGATAGAGCATCAGCTCACGTCGCGGGGGATAGCGGTTGTCAGGCGGGCCGCCTGAACAGCGACCTGAGCGCACTCCGCGTCGTGATCCGTCTCACATAGGAGAGCTCGTCCCCCGCGAACGGCATCGGCGTCACCCCGAACGTTTCGGTGAGGGCGTTGTTTGCCACGGTGTTGTCGAGGGCGAGCAAATCCAGGAGGCTCGACGTCACCGGTGGGTTGGGAAGGGTCCGCTGAGCGGTCGCGACGATTGGCCGAAGGAGCGGAATTGGAACTGACACCAGCTTGCGAGTGGTGCCCATCGCGGTGAGAATCCGCTCTACCATCTCGCGCAAAGTCAGCGGGACCGAGCCGCCGAGCTCGTAGATCCGGCCAACGGTTTCCTTTTTATCGAGAGCGAGCCTGATCACCTTCGCGACGTCGTCGACGGCGATTGGCTGAAAGCGCGCCACACCGCCGCCGGGAAGGGGAAAAACCCCCGGTGTCAGCAGGATGAGTCTGGCGAGGACGTTCACGAATTCATCCTCCGGCCCGAAGATCACCGACGGGCGGAGGATCGTCCATCGGAGTCCGCTGCTCTTCACTGAATTCTGGGCGACGCCCTTGCTGTGCAGGAATGCAAAGCGTGAAGCGCTGTCGGCACCGTTCTGCGACATGTAGATGAACCGCTGGACGTTCTCCGCGCGCGCCGCGGAGATGATCCGCTCGGTGGCCGCGGTGTTTGACTCCGCGTAGCTCTCCCCTTTCCTCTCGATCGCGATCGCCGCCAGGTGCACGACGGCGCCGCATCCGGCCAGGGCGGAGCGAAGTGAGCCGGCATCGCGAATGTCTCCCACGCGGAACTCGAGCGGAAGCTGTCCCAGTCTCACCGCGGCGCGCGCCGGGTCACGGACCATCGCACGCACCTTCCAGCCGTTCCTCGCCAGCTCGCGGCAGGTGTGAATCCCGACGAGCCCAGCGGCTCCCGTGACGAGCACGGGAAGCTTCTTGTCGGTGGAGAGCGGGAGCGGCTGCTCCGCGACGGCGGTAGCGGATCCCTCGCTCCCGTAGGAGAACGACGGCCCGCGCCTGTCCATCAGCTCTTGCGGCCGCGGTCCACGCCGCGGGTGCCGCGCACGACGATCCGGTAGATCAGCAGAAACACTCCCACGGTGAGGAGGATGTGAATCCAGCCCGGAGCCGCGGTTGTGAAGGTCACGACGGCCCAGAACACGAGCATCAGAACAGCCGCAACCAGACCTATGTCCATTGGCAGAGTCGTTGACGTTGGATGTTACCGCCGGTAAATTCAGATAGTCAGTATCGTATCAGCGGTAACAAGATACTGGCTGCATTGCGGGGGCGGAGAACTCACTTTTTGAGCCAACAAGTCCTTCGGGTGGGTTCGATAAACTATGCTGACGTCATGCCCCAGTGCGGGGAAGACGGTAGGCAGGGTGAGGACCTCAAACATTCGACCGGGCTTCAAAAAACCTCTCCGTCCCAGTTTTTCTGAAGCTCCGCCGGCAAAACCGGCGGAGCTTCTTTGCAAGCGGTATCTTACCCTAAACATGCCGCGCGTAACAGTCACTCGCCGCCTGCGGTTCAATGCCGCCCACCGCGTTCACAATCCGGAGCTGTCCGACGCGGAGAACTCGCGGCTGTTCGGGAAGTGCAACAATCCCAACTGGCACGGGCACAACTACACGCTGGATGTGTCCGTGGAGGGGGATATCGACGAGAAGACGGGCTACGTCTGCGACCTGTCGCGTCTGAAAGAGATCGTCAAGCGTGAGGTCATCGATCAGGTCGACCACAAGAACTTCAACCTCGACGTCGCTTTCATGAAAGGCGTCATTCCCACCTCGGAGAACATCGTGGTGGCATTCTGGACGATTCTTGCCGCGCGGGTAGAGCCAGGCCGGCTCACCCGGCTGGTGTTGTGGGAAACAGAAAACAACTATGTCGAATACGCAGGGAAATAGGGAATTCGAGGACCTCGTCCGACGCGAGCTCGAGCTCCTCGGCGAAGATCCGAAGCGTGAAGGACTGCTCAGGACACCGGCGCGTGTGGCGGCCGCGATGAGCTTTTTCACCCAAGGCTACGGCACGACGGCCGAGGAGGTCGTTGGCGACGGAATCTTCGAGGAGAGCCACGACAACATGATCATGGTGCGCGACATCGAGCTCTACTCGATCTGTGAGCACCACATGCTGCCGTTCTTCGGGAAGGCCCACATCGCCTACATCCCGAACGGACGGATCGTCGGCCTGTCCAAGATTCCCCGCATCGTCGATGTGTACGCCCGCCGGCTCCAGGTCCAGGAGCGTCTCACCGAGCAGATTGCGCAGGGCATTACCAGCGTGCTCAAACCTCTCGGCGTTGGCGTGGTCATCGAGGCGTACCACCTCTGCATGATGATGCGCGGAGTCCAGAAGCAGAACTCCAAGACGATTACCTCCGCCTTGAAGGGCGCGTTCCGGGACGACCCCAAGACCCGCGACGAGTTTCTGCGGCTGGCGCACAACGGCTCGAATTAGCGGATGACATCACACGCCCCCGCGCTCAGCGGGCGGAGCGCCGTCGTGACCGGCGCCTCGCGCGGCATTGGCGCCGGGATCGCGTCGGCACTGGGAGAGCAGGGCGTGCGGGTGGTGATGCTGTCACGGAACGAGGCGAAGCTCAAGGAGCAATCCGATCTCATCCCCGGCTCCATCCCCCTCGCCTGCGACGTGACCGACGCAAAGAGCATCGACCGGGCGGCCAAGCGAATCGCGCGGCAGCTCGGAGCGGCTCCCGACATACTCGTCAACAATGCCGGCCTCTTTCGCGTATCGCCCGTCGAGGCGACGACCACGGAGTCCTTCGCCGAAATCATCAACACCAACCTGGTGGCGCCGTTCGTGTTCGTTCGCACCTTCCTCGAGGAGATGAAGCAGCGGAAGAGTGGTCACGTCGTGACGATTGGCTCGATTGCCGACAGGACGGTGTTCACCGGCAACGCCGCTTACTCAGCGGCCAAGTTCGGGTTGCGCGCCCTGCACGAAGTGATGCGCGCCGAGCTGCGCGGGAGCGGAGTGCGGACCACGCTCATCTCCCCGGCAGCGACCGACACCGACATTTGGAAAACCGCCACCGTCACCGATCCGGCGGGCGCACCCCACACCGAGCGGCCGATGCTCGGCGTTCAGGATGTGGTGGGGGCCGTGATGTTCGCCCTCATGCAACCCGAGACAGTCAACGTCGACGAGCTGCGACTCTCCCACAGCTAGCCGTGTTCATCGAGCTGCTCGATCTGCTACGCTGCCCCAGGCCGCACGACGATACCTGGCTCGTTGCCTCGTTCAGGAACGTCAGCAACCGGTTCGTGGAAAAGGGGACTCTTGGCTGCCCCATCTGTTCGGCGGAGTATCCGATCGAGAACGGAGTCGCGGATTTCACCGGTGGCGTGAGCTCCCCTTCGTGCGAGGAGGAGCGCGCGGCCGCGAGCCACGGGCGTGAGGAGCTCGCCACCCGCGCCGGCGCTTTTCTCGAAGCGACGGAGCCGGGCGCGACGATCGTCCTGGGTGGCGTCTGGGCCTACGCGGCGGAGCAGTTGAGCAATCTCGCGGAGGTGAAGGTCTTCGCGCTCAACCCGGCGGCGGGAGTGAAAGAAACAGCGAGCGTCGGACTCGTTCGGGTTGCCGCCGATATTCCGCTCGCCGCGGGCTCGTGTCTCGGCGCCGCGGTGGACGCCTGGTTCAATTCGGCGATTATCGCCGAGGCCGCGCGCGCCGTACGGCCAGGAGGCAGAGTTGTGGGACCCGCGGCGATTCCGCCGCCGGCCGAGCTGTCAGTGCTGGCGCATGATGCGGACTACTGGGTGGCGCGGAAAGCGCCGAGCATCATCCCTCTTCGTAGAGCGAGTCGATGAGCGCCTTGTAGTGCCTGTCGATTGTGCGGCGCTTGACCTTGAAGGTGGGCGTCAACTCTCCGCGCTCGACGGAAAAGTCGTTTTCGAGCAGGCCGATTTTCTTCGGCAGCTCGAAATGCGCCGTGCCGGCGAGCTCCTCGTTCACCTCCTTCTCCATCTTTGCCTGAATCGTCGGCATTCTCAGCAGCTGCGCGCGGTCGGTCCAGATAATGTTGCGCTTCATCGCCCACTTCTCCAACTGGTCGAAGTTTGGGACGATGAGCATCGATGGAAACTTTCGCTTGTCGCCGAGCATCACCGCCTGCGCGACGTACTTGTTCGACTTGACTTTATTCTCCAGGGGTTGGGGCGCGATGTTCTTGCCGCCGGCCGTGACGATGATGTCTTTTTTGCGGTCGGTGATGGCGAGAAATCCATCGCGAAGCTCGCCGATGTCGCCGGTGTGGAACCAGCCGTCGGGATCGATGACTTCACGCGTCGCATCCGGCTTGTTGAAGTAGCCTTTCATGACGTGCGGGCCGCGGGTGAGAATCTCGCCGTCCGGCGCGATCTTTATCTCGACGCCGTCAAGCGCCTTTCCGACGGTCCCGATCCGGAAGTTATCCGGGGTATTGACCGCGATGACCGGTGACGTCTCAGTGAGCCCATAACCCTCGAGAATCTCCAATCCCGCCGCGTAGAAGAACTTGTTGATGTCGGCCGAGAGCGGGGCTCCGCCGGAGACGAAATAGCGCAGCCGCCCGCCGGTGCGGGCCTTGAGCTTGGAGAAAACGAGCTTCTGCGCGATCCCGTATTGCCTGGCCAGTCCGCCCTTTGGCTGCCGGCCGGCCAGCTTCTCGTTTGCCCACCGCTCGGCGACCGCTTTCGCCCAAAAGAAGATACTCCTCTTGATAAAGCCGCCCGTCAACGCCGTCTCGAGGATGCGCGCATACATCTTCTCGTACAGCCGCGGCACCGACAGCACGAGCGTCGGCCTTACCTCGGCGAGATTGATCGGAACGGTATCGATGGACTCGGCGTAGGCGATGGAGGTGCCGGTCGCGAACATGAGATAGTGGCCCGCCATTCGCTCGAAGATGTGCGAGAGGGGGAGGAAGCTCAGCCCGACGTCGCGGCCATCGAATGGAATTGCCTTCATCGACGCCATGACGTTGGAGTAGATGTTGTCATGAGTCAGCATCACTCCCTTCGGCTCGCCCGTAGTTCCCGAAGTGTAGATCAGGGTGGCCAGATCGTCCGGCTTGACGCTCAGCGCGTCCGCGCGAAAGCGATCGATCGAATCCTTCGTCTCGCCCGCGGCTCCGCGACCCTCCAGAGTGGCGATGGACATGTCGGCGAGCGGACCAAGCTCATCGAAGCTGACCACCCATTGCAGGCCCGGAACCCGGGACCGAATCTCCTTGATCTTCCCGGCCTGCTCGCGCGTGGAGACGAACATCCCGACTGCTCCCGAATCCTTCAGAATGTAGGCGATCTGATCCGCGGGGAGGTTGGGATATACTGGAACGTCGGCAAATCCGGAGGTAAGACACGCGAAGTCAGCGATCGCCCACTCCGGCCTGTTCTCCGACAGGATTGCGACTCTGTCGCCGCGTCTGGCGCCGAGGCCTGTCATTCCGCGGGCAGCGTGGCGCACGCGGGTCGCTACCTCGCCGTGCGAGATCGGTCTGTAGGTGCCCCCGACCTTCACCTGCAGGGCGTCGGGCCGGTTGAGCTTCGAGACGGCCTCGAAAAAAAGCTGCGTGAGCGTACCCGGAGCGGGACGCGGTCCACCTCGAGCTTGCATCACCGCCTCCTGGAAAGGTGGTCTAGCTGCGCGGCTGCACCACGAGAACGAGCCGCACTGGGCTGCCGCTCACCGGCGTGCCCCTGTACTTCACTGCTGCGTTGACGATCACCGAATCCACAGCGGCAGGAAGATATACCGGACGAATCCGCACCGCCCGCCCGGCTACACCGCTCGCATCGGTCGTATCTACCGCGGAGGCATTCCCGCCGTTCACCAGCTCGGCGAGGCGCGGGTCGCCTCCTGAAACGACCGCAAAACTTACCACGTACGACCTCACCGCGCTGTCAGCGAGTGGCGTTCCGTGCGTCAACTTCACCGTCAACTGGTCGGAGATGTTGAGTGTGCTGTCGACAAGCGAATACTGCAAGGTGTCGCGCCCGTTTTGTGCCACGACCAGGTCGGGCCGAAGCGTGACGTCGACGGTTTGCAGGGCCTGGAGTGACCCCACGGTGGCGACGACGCGCGCCGGGGTGGAGCGCAGGCTGTCGCCCCTGATCACTCCGGTGATGCTATCGACCGAGATGCCAGGGTCGGGGGCAAAGAAGCGAACGGGCGGAGAGGCGACCTCTTCTCCCCGGTAATTGAACGCGCGAACCCTGGGGCTGGCGATTGCACCCGTGGTGTCGCGCATGCTGTCGCCGACGACTACCGACGGCGAGGGAAGGGGGTCGAACTGTATCGAGAGCACTGTGTCGGCGTTGTCGCTGATCTTGGTGCACGCCGAGCCCAAGCTCGCGGCGAGCGCGGCGCCAAGCACACTGCGCCGGATCATGCGAGCCGGTCGGCGAGGAGAGTCGCGAGATTCACGTAGGCCTGCGACACGGGGTCGGCCGGATTTCGGACCACGACCGGTTGGCCCGCCGCGAATGCGTCGGCGGCAGCTATCGAGCGCGGGATCATGACGTCGAAGACGATGTTGGCGGGGAGGTGCTTCCTCACGTAATCAACTACCCGGTCGCTGGCCGGATTGTTCGGCTCGTACATGGTGAGGAGAATTCCGTCGAGAATCAGCCGCTCGTTGGTGGAGACGATGTCCTGGATTGCGCGCAGGATCTGCGGCGTAGTCTGGAGCGCCAGGGGCTCGCACTGGAGTGGGACGATCACGTGCTCGCTCGCGCCCAGAACCTTCCTGGTGATCGAACTGAGTCCCGGCGGTGTGTCCACGACGACGACCTGACAGCGCTGCTCCGCCATGCTCAGCAGGTCGTGGAGCACGTCAGTCTCGCGTACCAGCTGCTGGTAGACGGCGTGATCTGCTTCGTCGGCGACCGAGCCGGCGAGAATTACCCTGAGCCAGGGGAGAGCAGTGGGGAGGATGATGTCGCGGAGATTACTGCCGCCGTTCAGGTAATCCGCGAACCCCGCGGTAGAATGCCCGCGCTGAAGGCCCGCGCCGTAGCGCACCGATCCCTGCGGATCGACGTCGATGAGCAGCGTCTTCATTCCCCGCCGCGCGAAGGCGGCGGCGAGATTCACGGCAGTTGTGGTTTTGCCAACTCCTCCCTTCTGGCTTACAACAGCGAGCACCGCTCCCATCTATTCGAGAATCCCCGGGTACTCGTTGGTCTTGAGGCGTTGGTTGGGAGGCG
>JANMTG010000266.1:0-3254 GCA_031390205.1 Gemmatimonadota bacterium | reverse complement strand
GAAGAGCGACGTCCGACGCACCTTTGTCCCCGCGACGATGCGCGGTTCGCGCCAGCCCGAGCTTTGATTTTATCCAGTGGGCGCCAATTCCCAGGCGATGATCATTCGATTCGGCCAACTCGCAGCTGGCGCGAAAGCTCTTCTCCGCGGCCGCGTCGTTCCCACGCTGCTCATGAAGAATTCCGCGGACGAAATACGCGTAGGCGGTCATCGTCTCCGCGTAGACGTGGTCCATCGTCGGATAAGCGGTGATCGCGAGCTTGAGCAGGGGATCGGCGGCATCGAGCTCATCGGAGTAGGTATGTACCGCCGCCCGCTGGACGTAGGAGCCGAGGAAGAGGAAGCCCGTCCCGGCTCTCTCCACCGCCACCGCCCTGTCCAGCACTTTTATCGCGTGCGCGTACTGTCCGCGCAGCACGTAAAGGTCGCCGGCCATCATCCACGCCGGATGAAATCCGGGGTTGATCGCTCCGGCGCGCAGGAGCGGAGGTATCGCCCGGGCCATGTCGGCCGGAATTCCGCGCTCGACCGCGCGCATTCCCAACGTTATGCCGAGGAGATACCATCCCATATACAACCAGGGCTCACGGTCGATTGCGGTGCGAGCAGCGGCAATAGCCTCGTCGTAACGGTGTTGGCGGCCGTACATGTACGCGAGAAAAGCGTGCGGCTCGCCCATCGATGGATCGAGCTCCATGGCGCGCTGCAGCGCGGTCACGCCTTCATCCAGATCTTCGCGTCTGCCGGACGCAATGTACTTGGGCATCAGCAAGCTCCCGAGTCCTCCCCAGGCAAGCGCGTAGCTGGGATCGATTTCCACCGCTTTCCGAAAATGCTCCGTCGCGATTCGCGCACTTTCCTTACCGAACAGCTGGAAAGCCTGTTGTCCCTTGGCGTACAGCTCGTACGCCGTCAGCTTGCTCGTCTGCGGCCGCTCGATCTCGGCGACTTCCGTGCTGGTGAGGTTGATGCGTAGAACCCCGGCCAGTCCCGTCACGATGTGATCCTGGAGCGCGAAGATCTCCCGCATGTCGCCGTCGATCTTCTCGGCGCTGACGATCTCACCGGTCTGGGTATCGCCGAAGTGCGGCGTGAGGCGAATGCGCGATCCCGCCTGCTGAAACCCGCCCCAAACCACCCAGCGCGCGCCGAGCGACTGGCCGAGCTCGCGCGCGATCTCGGCGTCGAGCGGACCGTTCCGTCGCGCGGCCGCCACGCGCTGTCGCGTCGCCGTGTCGCTGCCGACGACGCGAATGCCGGCGATCTTCTTCAGATCGACACCCACCGTTTCGGCGATGCCGGTGGAAAGCCACTCGATGTCGGCCGCGCCGGTGATGTTCGTGAAGTCGAGCACGAATACGGTTTTCCGGTTTTCGCTCTCGCGCTCCACTGCCCGCAGACGCTCGTCACCAGGCGACGGCCTGCGCGCGCGGACGGCCGCGTCTTCCAGCACGGTGGCGAAATCTCCCGCCATCGCGGGCCTGTCGGCGGGATCCTTCGACAGAATGCGGGAGAGAGCCGCGATTACATCTTCGGGGAGCTTCTCGCGCGTGCTGCTTACCCGGGGAGGCGTTTTGACAATGTGCTGGCTGACGACAGCCATCGCGGACGGTCCGCGAAATGGCGGCGCGCCGGCCAGCATCTCGTAGCAGACGCAGCCGAGTGAATAGAGATCGCTCCGGCTGTCAATGTCGCGGACGCCGCTGGCCTGCTCGGGACTCATGTAGGCGGGAGTCCCAAGCGTCTGATCGACGGCGGTCAATGTTTCCTGGGCCTCCTTCGCCGCCGTGCGCGCGATACCAAAGTCGGCGAGCAGCGCCTGACCCGCCGAGATCAGAATGTTCTCCGGCTTGATGTCGCGGTGAACGACGCCTCGGGCGTGGGCGTAGTCGAGGGCGTCGCCCAGCTGACGGATGATGCCGGCGGTCTCCGCCAGCGATAGTGAGTTGTCGCGGACGAGGCGCTGGCGGAGTGATTCGCCTTCGACGTACGGCATCACGAAAAACAGCGCCCCGTCCGCCTTGCCGGAGTCGAAGAGTGGCAGGATGTGTGGATGCTGGAGCCGCGCGACGAGCTTTATCTCGCGCGAGAACCGATCGGCTCCGATCGCCGCCGACAGCTCCGGCCTCAGGACCTTCACCGCGACCTGTCTGCCATGCTTCAGGTCCTCGGCCAGATACACCGTGGCCATGCCGCCGCTCCCCACTTCCCGGATCAGCTGGTAGCGGTCCGCGAGAACGGATTTGCCCGCCGGGTCCGGCTGAATCATTTTAATGAGGTCGGCTCAATCACAGAGGGTAAATACATGATTCTCGTTGCTGGTGCCACCGGTGTTCTGGGGTCGGAAATCGTGCGGCGACTGCTCGCGCGCGGCGAAAAGGTAAGAGCGATGGTCAGGGCGACGTCGAACGGCGAATCGGTCGAAAGACTCCGCAAGGCGGGCGCGCAAACCGTCGTCGCGGACCTGAAGGATCGCGGCTCGCTCGGACCGGCATGCGCGGGAGTCGCAGGTGTCATCACCGGCGTGACCGCAATCACCACCGCGAAAGAGGGTGATTCCTTCGACGCCACCGATGGGGAAGGCAACAAGGCTCTGATCGATGCGGCGCGCAAAGCGGGAGTCAAGAAATTCGTGCTGGTGTCATTCAATACCGAGCTCGCACCGGATTGTCCCCTGAGGAGCGCCAAGAAATCCGCGGAGGAGCACCTGAAGAAAAGCGGACTGGATTACACGATTCTGCATCCGTCGCTCTTCTTCGAATCGTGGCTGGGGCCGATGCTGTTTGCGGATCCTGTGGCTGGCACCGCCAAAATCTATGGGTCTGGCAAGCACCCGATCAGGTACATCGCGGTAGCCGATGTCGCGGAGCTCGCGGTTCAATCTCTCTCGACGGCAGCGGCATCGAAGGCGACGATTCCGTTCGGCGGGCCGGAGGAGATAAGCCAGCGGGATGCCGTGGGGATTTTCGAGAAGACGTTCGGGAAGAAGTTCTCCGTCACCGAAGTTCCGGAGGAAGCGCTCGAGGCGCAGTGGAGGGCGGCGCAGAACCCCTTTGAAAAGAGTTTCGCGGCGCTGATGCTCGGAGCCGCGCGGGGATTCGATACAGGGATGCAGCCTCCGTTCGAGCAGTTTCCCATGAAGATGACTTCGCCGAGAGAGTACGTGCGGCGCCTCGCTGCGGACTCAGGTGCTCGGTAGTCTTCCCGTCAAACGGCACGATTGCGCTCTGATAGCTAATTAGCTATCATCCTTC
>JANMTG010000220.1:0-9560 GCA_031390205.1 Gemmatimonadota bacterium | reverse complement strand
CGCTTTGCCCGCGAAGCGGGCAGCGAGGCTCGCAGCGTGTAAGCGAGCAGCCGCGAAGTCCCGCTCCCCTCCGACGCACCGGCGAAGCTGCACTTCGGAAGTCCCGCTCCCCTCCGACGCACCGGCGAAGTTGCACTTCGCGGTTATCTTCCGGGTCTATGCCCGTCCACGTAACCTCCGAGATCGGCGCACTCCGCACCGTGCTCGTCCATAGCCCCGGGGCCGAGCTCCTGGCGGTCACGCCGAGCACGCGCGCCGATTTCCTCTACGACGACATCGTTGACGTCGATCTCGCGAAGCGGGAGCACCGCCGCTTTGTGCAGGTTCTGGAGCGATTCGCGGAGGTCCTGCACGTACGCGACCTGCTCGCCCAGGTCCTCGAGGACACCGAGGTGCGGGAGCTGATCATCAGGGAGACGCTCGATGTCATTCCCCTCCAGCCATTGGCCGCCGAGCTGCGCGAGCTACCCCCCGAAGCGGTGGTGCGGCTGCTGATAGAGGGCAAGGAAGAGGAGCCGGGGCCGCTCTCCCGCACGCTCAACGAATGCAGCTACTCGCTGCCTCCCTTGCCCAATCTCTTTTTCACCAGGGACGCGGCGATGGCGATCAACGAGCACATGATGATCGGCTCGATGCGCTTCCATGCCCGGTGGACCGAGGAGCTGATCATGAAGGCGCTGTTCAGCTCCCACCCCAAGCTCGCCAATAGCGGGATACTCTATGACGGCTCCGTTGAGCGGAGACTGAATCACACGCTGGAAGGGGGCGACGTGCATCCTCTGCGGGAGGATGTCCTGCTCATCGGCTTCAGCGAGCGATCGAGCCCGGCCGGGATCGACAGTTTGGCCACTCTCCTGTTCGAGCAGACCGAGGTTTCGAATCTCATCGTCGTGGTGATGCCACGGGAGGCGACGGCCATCCACCTCGATATGATCTTCACGCATGTCGATCGGGAGCTGTGTGTCATTTACCCACCCCACTTCATTGGCCCGTATCGGCTGCCCATTCTTCATTGGCAAAAAGGGGAGAGCCGGATGCGCGAGCAACCCGACATCTTCGCTGCGCTCCGGCACTGCGGCATGCCGATGGAGCCGATTCCCTGCGGAGGGTCGCGCAGAATCGTCCAGGATCGCGAGCAATGGGCATCGGGTTGTAACTTTACAGCGCTCAGGCCGGGAGTAATCACTTCGTACGCGAGAAACGAGACCACACTGCGAGAGCTCGAAAAAGTCGGCTTCAGGATGATTTCCGCGTCGGACTTCCTCGCCTCGGACACCAAGATCGCGGCCGGCGAGCGGGCGGTGCTGACGTTCGAGGGCGGTGAGCTGGTGCGGGGTGGCGGAGGACCCCATTGCATGACCTGTCCGATCGTGCGGGATGACCCATGGATCTGACGCTCACCCGCGGAATCTCCGCCGAGCCCGAGAGCACGCTCCTCACGTCGAGGGCGGCGCAATTCCTCGCCGCCGGTCCCGCCGACGTCGTCGACCTGATCGGCCACATCTGCAGTTTGCCCGGAGCGCCGAGGATCGTCGCCGAGCATATGGCGCAGGCGATGTTCTCGGGGCGGAAGGAGTTCGTGCGGAATCCCGACGGGCGCTGGATGTTGATGCATCCCGCCGTCCAACCCTATGTGGCGTCCGGCAAGCGGAAGCCCGTCCCGCGCGGTTCGCTGTCTGCGGGTACCGAAGCGGCCGAATCGCTCCGCGCATTGTCGTACGTAGTGGTGGACGTCGAGACCACGGGCGGGCGGGCTTATCTGGGTGATCGCGTCACCGAGATCGCGTGCGTCGTCGTGCGCAACGGTGAAATCGTCGAGCTGTTCGAGACGCTGGTTAACCCCGAGCGCTCCATTCCCCCGTTCGTGACGCAGCTCACCAACATCACCTGGGCAATGGTGAAGGACGCGCCGACGTTCGATCGTATCGCACCCGACGTCCTGCGCGTTCTCCAGGGGAATGTTTTCGTTGCCCACAACGCAATGTTCGACTGGCGCTTCGTGACGGCGGAGCTCTCGCGTTGCGCGGGACAGCGGCTGCGAGGCCGCAGGCTCTGCACCGTGAAGCTGGCGCGGAAGGTCCTGCCGCAGCTGTCCAGGCGGTCGCTCGATTACGTTGCCCGCTATTACGGAGTGGAGATAACCAACCGGCATCGCGCGGCGGGCGACGCGCTGGCGACCGCGCGCTGCCTCATCCGCATGCTCTCCGATCTGTCGGACAGAGGGTGCGGGACATGGGATGATCTCGACCTCCTGCTGGCGAACGCGCCAACGCGCGGGCAAAAGCGAAGACGCCAGGCACTGCCAACCTCAGTCACGCGCGACACGACGGCGTGACCGCGCCAGGCCCGTTGGTAGAGCGCGTGAAGGTCGGCGACCTCACCATTCACGCAATACAGGCAGGCGGACAGAAGCTCGATGGTGGGGCGATGTTCGGAGTCGTTCCCAAGCCCCTCTGGGAGAAGCGGATCCCAGCCGACGAAAGAAACAGGATTCAGCTTGGAATGCGGTGCCTGCTCATAGAGCACGAGTCGGGTCTCGTTCTCGTGGACACCGGCGCGGGCAACAAGGAAAGTCAGAAGTTCAAGGACATCTACGGCATAGAGAACGAAGGCTCGGGGGGCCAGACTCGCCTCGAAGACGGGCTGCGTGAGATTGGCGTCGAGCCCCGCGACATAAGCATCGTCATCAACACCCACCTCCACTTCGATCACGCCGGCGGCAACACGAAGCTCGGGGCGGATGGATCGGTGGAGATCAGCTTCCCCAACGCCCGATACTTCGTCAAGCGGGGTGAGTACGATTACGCGCTCCATCCCAACGAGCGGACCGCGGCGAGCTACTTCGATCGCAATTATCTGCCGGTCGAGGCGGCGGGGAAGCTCGAGCTGGTGGGGCGCGAGCGCGACATCGTGAAGGGGATTCGCGTCGTCGCGACCCCCGGACATACGCCGTTCCACCAGAGCGTGCTCATCGAGTCAGGGGGAGAGCGCGCGTTTTTCCTCGGGGATATCGTTCCGACCCACGCGCATCTGCCACTGCCGTGGATAATGGGCTACGACGTCGAGCCGCTGGTAACGCTCGAGACCAAGCGTCGGATCTTGAAGCAGGCGCTCGATGAGGAGTGGCTGCTGATGTTCGAGCACGACGCGAAGGTGGCTTGGGGGAGGGTGGAGCATGATGGTAAGGCGTACCGCCTGTCCGCCGCCTAAGGAAGCGGCTGGTAAAGCTCGATCCGATTCCCCTCGGGATCCTTGATCCAGGCGAACCGCCCGTAGTGAAAGTCCTCGGTCTTCTCGATGGCGATGCCGTCGGCGCGGAGCTGATCGAGGAAGCCGGGAAGGTCGCGCACCCGATAGTTGATCACGCACTCCCGGCGTTCCGGCGGGAGTTCGGTTTTCGAGTTGCTGATGGAGAATACTGTCGAGTCCACGCACGACGAATCGCCCAGGCGGCGGTACTTGAACTCAGTGCCGTAAACCTTGTTGTCCGAGTAGGTCTCCAGGCTGATGCCGAAATGGTGGGCGTACCACGCTGACAGGGCCTTGGCGTCGTTGGCGTAAAGAAAAACGCCCCCGATCCCCTCGACCGAGATACGCTTCCCGAGCCGGCCGCCAACGACGTTTCTGGTCATGGGGCGAATCTAGGGAACCCGATCGTTAACGCGCCAGTAGAGCCCGGGGCGCTTGCGGCCCAAAAAAAAAGCCGTATCTTAAGTACTGACAATGCGATAAGCGGGAGATCCGGGCGGATTTCCCCACCCTCTGGCCCTCGCTCGAGCGGGGCGTGCTACGGGAGTTCCTTGCCGTCTGACGGCGCCTGCATGGGCGGCGCCCGACCAGCGCGGACTCCTAAAGAGGGTCCGCGTTTTTGTTTTCCTTCAGTCAAGGATAGCGTATTCAAGACACCACCAAACGCGTACGCGTCAACAAACAGATTCGCATCAGCCCGATCCGGGTGATCGCCGCCGATGGAGCGCAGCTCGGAATCATGGATGTGGACGCGGCCCTGGCAGCGGCGATCGAGCAGGGTCTGGATCTGGTCGAAGTCGCACCGATGGCGAGGCCGCCGGTCGCCCGCATCATGGACTACGGCAAGTTCAAGTTCGAGCAGGCGAAGATGGCGCGCCAGGCCAAGAAGAAGCAGCACGTGATCCATCTCAAGGAAGTGAAGTACCGGCCCGGAATCGAGGAGCACGACTTCATGACCAAAACCCGCCACGCGCGGGAGTTCCTGCAGGAAGGAAACAAGGTGAAGGTGACGCTGATGTTCCGCGGAAGGCAGATCGCCCACCCGGAGCTCGGACGTCAGGTCGTAAATCGCGTCGCTCAGGATCTGGCCGATGTCTCCAAGATCGAAAGCGATCCGAAGTTCGAAGGGAAGTTCATGACCATGATTCTCGCGCCTAAATAGCGGCCGCGAGGTGAACTCCCGGCACGAGCTGTGTCGGGACCAATAAGCGAAAGGGAAGCACAATGCCGAAGATGAAGACCCACAAGGGCGCGAAAAAGCGCTTCAAGATTACGGCTTCCGGGAAAGTGAAGCGGATGCGCGCCTTCAAAAGCCACATCCTTACCAAGAAGTCGTCGAAGAGAAAGCGACGTCTCCGCCGTGCTACGGTGATCACCACGAGGGGCGAAGCGAAGAACATCAAGCGCCTGCTTCAGGCGTAACGGAGCAGATAAATGCCACGCGTTAGATCGAACGTCGCGCGACTGAAGCGCAAAAAGCAGGTGATGAAGGCGGCCCGCGGTGCGTTCGGCGCCCGGAGCAAGCTGTGGAAAGCCGCCAAGGAGAACGTCGAGCGCGGCTGGAAATACGCGTACCGCGATCGCAAGAACAAGAAGCGCGACTTCCGGAAGCTGTGGATCGTCCGCATCAACGCGGGCGCGCACCAGCACGGGATGTCCTACAGCGTGTTCATGCACGGCCTCAGGAAGGCCGGCATCGAAATCGATCGCAAGGTTCTGTCGGACATCGCGATCCATGATGCGGCAGCGTTCGGAGCGCTCGCCGAAAAAGTCAAATCCGCGCTGAACGCCGCATAACGCAGCTGAACGCTCGCGCGTGACGCTCTCCGAATTCCAGCAACTCGTCACCGCCCTCGCCGCTGAGGGCGAGAAACTGATCGACGCGGCCGCCACGGCTCCGGCGCTCGAAGAAGCGCGGACGTCGCTGCTCGGAAGAAAATCGGGCAGGCTTCCCGATCTCTTCAGGCACCTTCCCTCGCTGGCCGCGGACGAGCTGCGTGAAGGGGGCTCGCTGATCAACGCCGTGAAGGCGAGGCTCGAGCGTCGTCTGGAAGATCGCCGGCAACAGCTTGAGCGGACGACCGTCGCGAAAGAAGGTGTCGACCTGACGATGCCGGCGCGCGAGCACTGGCGCGGGGCCAGGCATCCCGTGACGCTGGTAATCGAGGAGATCGAGGAGATTTTCCGCGGGCTGGGCTTCACGGTCGCGCTGGGCCCCGAAGCGGAGACCGAGTGGTACAACTTCACCGCGCTCAACTTCCCGCCCGACCACCCCGCGCTCGACCTGCACGACACGCTATACCTCGGCGAAGGCGTGATGCTGCGCACGCACACATCGCCCGTCCAGATCCGCACCATGCAGGGGCACAAGCCGCCGATCAGAATTCTCAGTCCGGGAAACTGCTACCGCCGGGATTTCTTCGACGCGTCTCACGCGCCGATGTTCGCCCAGATCGAAGGTCTTGCCGTCGACGAGGGAGTCAGCTTCGTCGATCTCAAGGCGACGCTGACGCATTTCGCCAACAGCTTCTTCGGCAAGACGAAGACCCGTTTTCGGCCGAGCTACTTCCCGTTTACCGAGCCGTCGGCGGAGATGGACGTAGAATGCCAGCTCTGTCACGGCTCGGGCTGTCCGGGGTGCAAGGGCACGGGATGGATGGAGATACTGGGCTCGGGCATGGTTCATCCATCCGTGCTCGAGGCGTGCGGCATTGAGAGCGAGCGCTACAGCGGCTGGGCGTTCGGTATGGGCCCCGCGCGAATAGCGATGCTTCGCTACGACATCCCCGACATTCGAATTCTTTACGACTCGGATGTCAGATTTCTGGAGCAGCTCGCGCGATGAACGCGTCCTACGAATGGCTGCGCGAGCTCGTTCCGTTCGAGCTCACTCCACCGGAGCTCCGTGATCTGCTCACCTCGCGGTGCGCGACCGTCGACGATGTTATCCACCTCAACGAGGAGCTTCGGGAAGTCGTCATTGGAAAAGTGGTGGAAGCCGCGCGCCATCCGAACTCGGACCACCTGTGGATCACGAAGGTGGATGCGGGCGGCGGGACACCCGTCGATGTTGTGTGCGGCGCCGCCAACGTCACGGCGGGAACGCTTTATCCATTTGCGCCGGTCGGCGCCACGCTTCCCGGCGGTGTCAAGATCGAAAAGCGCAAAATTCGCGGTGAAAACTCCGAGGGAATGCTCTGCTCGGCGCGGGAGCTGGGCCTCGGTGAAGACGGAGAGGGAATCATGGCACTCTCGATCGACGCGGCGCCAGGCACGCCTTTTCTCCAGGCCATGTCGATCGGCGACACACGGCTCGTCATCGATGTCCTTCCGAATCGGCCCGATCTCCTCTCCCACGAAGGACTGGCGCGCGAGATAGCGGCGGCAACCGGGGCGACGATTACACGGCCCGAGATCGTCGATGCGCGGCCTTTCGTAATCAGGACCCACACCGTGAAGGCGACTTCGGGCAAGGTCGGCGACGTAACCGTGCGAATCGAGGACACGGATGGCTGTCTGCGTTACGCCGGGGCCGTAATCGCGGGCGTCAGGATCGGACCCAGCCCGCCGTGGCTGGCGCGGCGAATTCAGTCCGTTGGAGCGCGCTCGATCAACAACGTGGTGGACGCCACCAATTACATGTTGTTCGGGTTCGGCCAGCCGATGCACGCGTTCGACCTGGAGCGCATTGCACACCGCACGGTGGTGGTCAGAAAAACCCGCGGTGAAGAGCTGATAAAAACGCTGGACGGGGTGGATCGCACACTCCGCGCGGGGGCCCTGGTGATCGGCGACGGCGAGAAGGCGCAGGCGATCGCGGGAATAATCGGCGGGCGCGGCAGCGAGGTGTCCGGCGAGACAACGGACATCTTCCTCGAGGTTGCCGCGTTCAATCCTGCGCGCATCAGAGCTACCCGGCGCGCGCTCGGAGTCTCGACCGACGCCAGTTACCGGTTCGAGCGTGGCGTGGATGTCGACGCGATTCCCGGACTGGTGGACTACGCGGTGAGGCTGCTGCTCTCGGTCGCCGGCGGAACTCCTCTTGGAAGTCCGATCGATCTGTATCCTCTGCCCAGGCGACCCGTCCCGGTGTCCCTCAAGCTCGTGCGTGCGGCGCGGATTCTCGGAGAGCCCGTTGACGCCGGCGAAGTGGAGCGAAATCTGAGGTCGGTGGGATTCCGCCTCGCGCCGGAAGCAAAGGACGTGGTCAAGGTTACCCCGCCGAGCTGGCGTCACGATGTCCGCGCCGACATCGATCTGATCGAGGAAATCGCGCGACTTCGCGGCTACGATTCGTTTTCTTCGGAGCTGCGCCCGTTTCGCGCCAGCTCGGTTCCGGACGCTCCGCTGGTGTCCGTCACAAAGCGGGTGCGGGAGACGCTCGTCGGCGCGGGGCTGCTGGAAGTCCGTCCGATGCCGTTCGTCGGCGAGGGCAAGGGCGCCACGGTTCGCGTGATGAACCCGCTGGCGGAAGACGAAGCGTTCCTGCGCGGCGATCTGCTCACCACTCTCGCCGCGCGCGCCGAGCACAACCTTCGCCACATGCAGGGCAATGTCCGGCTGTTCGAAATCGGGACGGCCTTTTTCGCCGACAAGGAGCCGCCGCCGTCTCCTGGACCGAAGAAAGCCGCGCTGCCGGGAGAAGAGATGCACGTGGCGCTGCTGGTGATGGGTCAGCGCGCGCCGACGCATTTCACCAATCTCAAGCCGGAGGAGTACGACGAGTGGGACATCAAGCATCTCGCTGAAATCACCGCCGCGTCGGCTTTCCCCAGCGTGCCGGTGGAGCTGAAGCCGGGCGCGGGAGAAGTTCTCTGGGAGATCGCGATCGATGGCGAAACTGTCGGCGCGGTCAGGCGTGTGGTGCTCGACGCGCCACTCTGGGCGCGACCGGCCTTCGGTGTGGAGGTGAATCTCTCCGGCCTCGAGCAACGGAGCGCGCCGGCAACGAGGTACCGCGCGCTCCCGGTGACACCATCCGTGCAGGTGGATCTCGCACTGGTCGCGGAGTCGAAGATTACCGCCGCAGAGATCGGGAGCCTGATCCGGCGCGAGAGTGGAGAGCTGCTCGAGAGCCTGACACTGTTCGACGAATTCCGCGGTCAGGGAATCCCCGAAGGCTCGCGCAGTCTTGCCTGGGCGTTGACGTTCAGACATCCGGAGCGCACTCTAAAGGACAAGGAAGTGCAGGGGAGAACCGAAAAAATCGTGAAAGCACTCGAGGCAGAGCTTGGCGTCCGACAGCGTTAGCCCGGAAAGAGCCGCGTTCGTGGAGTTGGAGCAGTTGGTAAAGCACCTCGGCGACGAGCTAGCAGCGTTTCGCAGGCGGGCGCTGCAGGCGGAGGCGCGGGTGAAAGGCCTCGAGTCTACCGGAGTGAAGGGTCAGGTGTCGCCGGAGCGCCTCCAGTATCTGGAACGCGAGAATGCCGGGCTCAACACTCGGCTCGAAGCTGCGCGCACACGGACGCAGCAGATGATCGACCGGGTACGGTTTCTGAGTCAGCAGCACACCGGAGCGGAGACTCGTTGACTTCGAAAAAGACCGTAGTCAAGGTCGAAATCCTGGGTGACGAATACTCCATCCGCAGTGACGCGACCCCCGAGCACACCCGCGCCGTAGCGGAGCACGTCGACCGGGTGATCCGCGAGACGATGCGCTCCGGGAACATCGTCGAGACTCACAAGGGAGCCATTCTGGCCGCGCTCAGCATCACCGACGAGCTGTTTCAGGCTCGCGCAGGGGGTGGTGACCTCGTCGGCGACATGAAGCGGTTGAGCGGGGAGATCAGGCCGTGGCTGCCGCCCGCCAAACGCAAGGACTAGCTGCCGGTAGCCGTCCGCTTCGACTGATATCACTGTAGGGGGGAGGCGAGGGTATCCTCTTCGGCATGCGCCCGCAAGCGGGCACCCGCGCTCTCTCTGGCGGAGCCCAAAGCACTCCTTCGCGCTCCGCGCTCCGGAGCTGGTCTCCTTGGTCGCTCGCTTGGACGCCGCCTGCGAGGACACCCTCCCCTCCCCTACATAGATCTGTAACTGCATCGGCGGAGCCGCCACGCTCGCGAAGTGTGCGAGCGTGGATCGCCTCAGTCGGCCGGTCTAGGACCCCACGCGTGACGTAAGCGGCCGGCGGGCCAGACGCCGGTGCAGGCGCCACATCGGGATCGTTCCCCGGGACTGTAATCATGTGGGGAGTCGGAGGGGGACCGGCGTAAGCGAGTTTCAGCGAACGACCAGGAGACGGGCGAGTGCCAGCGAAGCTGGCGCGAGCGTAGTACCCGGCTCCGCCCGAGTGAGCGTACTCGCGTCGCCGG
>JANMTG010000198.1:0-2129 GCA_031390205.1 Gemmatimonadota bacterium | reverse complement strand
GCTGCCCATCAGCTTCACAACGTCGTCGGCGGCAGCCTGGGTCTGGTCGGCAAGCTTCCTGACTTCGCCGGCGACAACCGCGAATCCACGACCGGCCTCTCCGGCGCGCGCGGCTTCGATGGCGGCGTTCAATGAGAGAAGATTGGTCTGCTCGGCGATTCTGCTCACCGATACGATGAACTTGTTGATGTCACCGGCCGTCGTGTTCAGCTCCCTTACTTCGGCGGCGGCTTGCTGCACGATGGATCGGACATCGAAGAGAATCTTGAGCGCGCGCTCCACATCGAGACGCTTGGCATCAGCCTCGGCCTCGATTGCGCTCGCAAGTCCGTGCACTTCCTGCGCGCCGCCGACGAGGTTGTCGCCTCGAGTTCGAATTCCATCCAGCGCCTCATTCACTTGGCGAAGCTGAGCCACCTGTGATTCCGCTCCATGCGAAACTTCTTCAACCGCGTGGGCCACCTCACCCGCGGACGCCGAGATCTGCTTGGATGCTGATGCGAGATCACTGGCGGACTGAGCGACTTCGTCAGCTGTCTTCGCCGCGCCGGATGCTATTCTGGCAAGTGCGTCGCTGGCGTGGTTCATCGCGTCGGCCAGGGTTTGGAACTCGCCGGGCATGTCTCCTTCAGTGCGTACCTGGAGATCGCCGCGGCTCAACAGAATAGCGTGGCGCATCAACAGGCGCAGCGGTCGCCCAACGGCGTTCCCGGTGCGCAGCATGATCATCACCGCCAACAGCGTGGCGACCGCGATTACGGACAGCAGGATGCGGGAGCGAGCGAGCGACTTCGAGTTGAGATTCTTTGCCATTAGCGCGAGCTGACCCGCGCGCGATCTCTCGAGCGCACTCACCTGCTCGAGCAGCGGCGTAACCATCTCGCGCGCGTTCTCTGCTTCAGCCCGCGCTTCGTCGAGCCGGCCGAGGTCGGTCAGGCGGTGCGCCAGCGCGAAGGATGATTCGACGCGTGCGAGCGTGGTATCGATCGCCACAGTGCGGGCGACCTGGTCGACGAGCTGAACCTGCCTCGATCCGAAATTGCGGTGGAGGCGATGTGCTTCGCGCCCCAGACGGCGGAACTCGGACTCCGATTTCAGATCCTGGTCGCTGAGGTATGTATTGGCGGCCTGGATTTCCTGCGTGATGGTATTCGAGAAGTCTGATGCCTGCTTCGCGTCGTATTGTGCTTCGCCCAGAGCGGTGGCGACCTCGGTCGCCATGCGCGACATCGAGATCCACCCGAGAATTCCGGCGGTGAGCAGGAGGACTACCAGCAGCGAGAAACCGGCGGCGAGAACCTGCCGGATCGTGCGAAAGCGCATTGGATTTATCATTTGGCGGCCGCGACCTTGAGAAGCCCGCTCTCTACGCGTCCCACACGAAACCTGATGCCCACGGGGTCACCGGTTTCCTCGAAGTAGGCAGGCCCGGTAACCCCCGGGACCGCCGTCGCACGCGTCAGCGAGCGCAGATAGTCACGAACCGCCCGCCGATCTCTGCCGCTCTCTCTCAGAGCGACGGCGACGAGCTTCGTCGCATCGTAGGCGAGCGCGGCGTGCGCTTCCGGATCGTGCTTGAACTTCTTGCGGAATGCGGCGACGAAAGCCCTGGCCGACGGATTGGGGTCCTGCCGGGTGAAGGACATGCCGATATAGGCTCCTTCGGCGACCGCGGTATCGGCGATGACTCCCTGCCAACCGTCGCCCCCGACGAACGTAGCGTTGAGCCCTTGCCGTTTCGCTTCACGCAGAATCTTGAGTCCCGACGGAACCCGTCCCGCCACGAACACGATCCGTGGTTTCTTCGTTCTCAGATAGGTGATATACGGCTCGGCGCTGGGCAGGTCGGCATTGATGGGATCGACGCTTAGGATCTGTCCCCTGAACGACCGGCGAAAGGAATCCGCCAGGCCGCGCCCGTAGCTGTGGTTCTCGTAGAGAATCGCCGCGGTCGGGACACTGCCTCTCGGCACGAGCGTGGAGGCAAAGCTCGCGAGGGCGATGCCATTGAGTGAATCGCTCGAGATGATACGAAATACCCAGCTCGAGATTCCGGTGAGGTCGGGCGAGGTAGCGCTGGTCGCGACCGCCGCAAGGTTTCCATCATACACCCGGGCGGCGGACAGCAT
>JANMTG010000195.1:0-21233 GCA_031390205.1 Gemmatimonadota bacterium | reverse complement strand
CCAGCGGCTGAGGCTCCCGCGAATTGCGCTGTGGGATCAGTACGGAGGCTCGATGACCGCGGGCTGGGCCAGGTTCCTGCTCGAGCAGTTCGAGTTTCCGTACAAGGTGGTCTATCCCCCGACGATCGACGCGGGCGCGCTCAACGAGCGATTCGATGTTCTGATTCTGCCCGATGGCGCCGCTTTCGCCGATGCGGCAGTCCCGGCAACGCGCCGATTGCAGCCTGAGGATGTGCCCGAAGAGTTTCGCGATCGAGTGGGGACGATGACGGTCGCCCGGACGCTTCCCCAGATCCGGGCCTTTCTCGAGGGGGGCGGCACCGTTCTGGCAATTGGCTCTGCTACCGCCCTCGGCAGCGAGCTCGGTCTTCCGATCGCGAATGCCCCCCTCGACAGCGGGGAACCTCTCCCCAGGAGTCGCTTCTATGTGCCGGGTTCCATCCTGAGCATGCGGGTAGACACCACCGCTTCGCTTGCGCACGGCCTTCCGCCGGTGGCCGACGTCTATTACGACAACTCTCCCGGCTTTCGGCTGCTGCCGGGTGCGGATGAAGTGGGGGTGAGGCAGATTGGCTGGTTCGACACGGGGACTCCGCTCCGCAGTGGATGGGCGTGGGGCCAAAGATTCCTCCACGGTGTAGCAGGAGTGGTTCAGGCCCCCGTCGGCAAGGGTATGCTCGTTCTGTATGGGCCGGATCCCTACTTCCGGTATCAGCCGCACGGCACGTTCAAGCTGCTGTTCAACGGAATTCTGTATCGCACCGCCCTTGGAGAGTAGATGACCAGATTGCGCCTTCTTTCGACCGCATTGATGACCGTCGGGTGTTCTTCCTTCGCCGGGCAAAGCAATCCCACACCGGAGTCCGTATCGTCGAAGCCCTTGCCCCCTTCGGCCAGAATTACGAGCACATCGGGACTCATCAAGGCGATGCATGACCGTTACGACGGCAAATATTTCCAGACGATGACGTTTCTTCAGAACAACACCGCCTACACGACCACAGGCGAGGAGCAAAAATCGCAGTGGTACGAGCACCTGGAAGCGCCGGGCAAGCTGAGGATCGCGTTCCTGCCGGTCGCCCAGAAGAGCGGCCTTGTCCAGGTCGATGAGCGGGTCGCTTCATTCGACAACGGGATTCGCGTCGACTTCCGGCGCTCGATCAATCCGCTGCTGCTTCTCACCGTTGACGCCTATGCCGCCCCCACGGCGAGCATCCTGAGGGCGCTCGATTCACTCGGCGTCAACGCGGACATCATCCGGGCCGATGAGTGGGATGGTCGTCCGGTCTATGTTGTTGGCGCGAAGGCGGGCGACACCACGTCCAGCCAGATGTGGGTTGACGCGGAACGCCTGCGCCTGGTGCGGTTCGTTCAAAAGGACAGGTGGGGCGAGCGCACAATAGTCAGCGACATTCGGTTCAGGAATTATCGGGAGATCGAGGGATATGACATTCCCACGGAATTCCTCACCCTCAGAAACGGCCGGACGGTTTGGCGCGAGCAGCGCGCGGACATCCGCATCAACGCGGAGCTTCCGCCCGGCGTCTTCGATCAGGCCCTGTGGCGCGAAATACCTTCGCCCAACTAGTGTAGAGTCGCCAGAATCCCTGCATCTTCGCCGGTGCGTCGGAGGGGAGCGGTACTTCGCGGCTGCTCGCTTACACGCATCGAGCCTCGCTGCCCGTTTGCGGGCGCATGCCGAAGAAGATACCCTCACCTCCCCATACCGTGATATCAGGAGAAGCGGACAGCGCGCCGCTAGCGGTAACCCGCCGCCTGCATGGCGAACAGCTCCTCATAAAGCCCGCCCTTTGCGAGGAGCGCTTCATGTGAGCCCTCTTCCTCCACCGTTCCGTGGCGGAGCACGACGATCCGGTCCGCCATCCGCACCGTTGAAAACCGGTGGGAGATCAGCACCGCCGTTCTTCCCGCCACCAGCTCCGAGAACCGGAGAAACACCTCGTACTCGGCGCGCGCATCCAGCGCGGCAGTGGGCTCGTCGAGGATGAGCACCTGGGCGTCGCGAATGTATGCCCGTGCGAGCGCGATCTTTTGCCACTCGCCGCCGGAGAGATCTACACCCTCGTCGAAGCGTCGACCCAGCATTTGCTGGTAGCCCTTTGGAAAGCGGGGAAGCAGCGAGGCCGCCAGAGAATTCTCGGCGGCCGTGGAAATACTGGCCGGAGTGCCGCTCCCGTTGTCGAGCTCGCCGCGCACCGATTCTATCTCGCCGACGCCGATGTTCTCGTCGAACCGCATGTCGTACCGGACGAAGTCCTGAAAGATGACCCCAATGGCGCGACGCAGCCTGCCGAGATCGTAGTCGCGAAGATCGATACCGTCGAGCGTGATTCTACCCTCGGTCGGATCGTACAGACGCGCCATGAGCTTGGTGATCGTGGTTTTGCCCGCGCCGTTCTCACCAACGAGCGCGATGCGCTCGCCAGGCTCGATCACGAGATTCACGTGGCGTATCGCCCAGGGCTCGCTTCCCGGATACCGAAAGCCGACATCTTCGAACACGAAGCCTGTCCGGATCGGCTCAGGCACCGCCAGCGCGCCCGGCTTCGACGCAATCGTCGGCTTCATGTCGAGGAACACGAACAGGTCGCGCAGATAAAGGGCCTGCTCATACACGTTGCTCGCCGAGAGCAGAAGGCCCTGAATCACGTCTCGTCCCCTCGCAAAGGACGCGGCGAGGAAAGTGAGCATGCCGATGGTGATGTCACCGCGCACCGCGCGCACGAGTATGATCCCATAGGCGGCGTAATACCCGATCGTGCCGAGAATCGACAGGGCGGCGCTGACGAAGCCGCGCCGGAGCGAGAGGTTGCGGTTCTCCTCGTAGAACTTCTGGGCCAGCGCTCTGTACCGTTCCGTGAGCCACGGCGCGAGCCCGAACATCTGGACTTCCTTCGCCGTCTTGTCGCTCGCCCCCACGAAGCGCAGGTAATCGAGCTGTCTCCGCTCGGGTGTCCAGCGGAACAACAGCGAGTACGCCAGTGACGCGAAATGCGTTTCACCGAGGAAGCTCGGAATGACGGCGATGAGGAGGAGCAGCAGCAGCCACGGGCTGTAAGCGATCAGCGCGCCACCGAGAGTGACGAGCGTCAGCCCGTCCTGCATTATCGACAGCAGCAGGGTGAGCAGGGCAATCCGGCCGACCGTTTGCCGGCGAGCTCGCTCGAGGTGGTCATAGAAGGTCGGGTCCTCGAACTGCGCGAGATCGAGCTTGGCCGCCTGCTCCATGAGCGTGATGCTCATGTTGTTCGAGAACAGGTCGCCGAGAAGACTCTCGACCAGAGAAGAAGCCCGCGCGAGGATTTCGCCCGCGATAACGATTCCAATCTCGATCGCGAGGTAGCTCCACACATCGCCGATCGGGCCGGTTCCCGCTTTGGCGGCGAGCACCGAATCGAGAATGAGCTTGCCCACCCAGAACGTCGCCACCGGCACGACGGACCGCAGGATACGAAGTGTGAGGATGGCCGCCGCGAAGCCACGGTGGGTGCGCCAGATCAGTCGGCCAAGCGCCGGGATGTAGCGGAGCGCGGCGATCCGCTCGCTCCACGTCGTCGGCTTGGGATCGCTGTTGCCGCCACGACGGCGTGATGGCGCCGGCACGAACACCGGGTGGGTCACGTCTCTTTCTCCACCGGGAGGCGGTTCGCCACCCAGGCGTCGAATCCGCCCTTCAGGTTTGCGACGCTCTCCAGCCCATGAGACTCCAGGAAGCTCGCCGCGATCGCCGAGCGTCCTCCGCCCTGGCAGTGCACAACCACGGGAGTGCTCGCATCGATCTCACCCAATCGGTCGGGCAACGCCGCGAGGGGGATATGCAGCGCGCCCGGGAGATGTCCGGCAAACCATTCGTCCGGAGAGCGCACGTCGATTACCTGCACAGACTCCTTGCGTCGACGGGAGTCGAGCGTCCGCACGTCTATCTCCTGCAGCTTCTCCGGCTTGCTTTGCGTCCGCGCCCATCGATTGATGACATCGCTCACGGCGTAGCCGGCGATTCGCACCAGGCCGATCTTTCGCAGCTGCTCACCGATGGCGCTCACCGTCCGCGCATCGCCGTCGACGACGAGAAACAGATCGCGGTCGTACGGGACGAGAGCGCCCATCCAGGTCAGGAACGATTTGCCGAGCGGGACATTCACTGTGCCAGGAATGTGGTTGTCGGCGAATTGTTTTGCCGGCCTTGTGTCGACGACGGTCACCCCGTGCTCCAGCGCCGCAGCGAGTCCGTCCGCGCCGGATTCCGGCGGCTGGGAAGAACGAGGGGGCGTGGCGGCTTCGCGGTTGATCTTCTTCATTTCCGCGAAATACCGCGGCGGCACCGGCTGGTGCTCGAGAACTTTCGTCACGAACTCACGCTCGTCGAGCGGGGCGAACGCCCAGTTGAACAGCCGCTCGTAACCAAGCGTGGTCTGCGGCAATGAGCCAAGCGACTTCCCGCACGCCGAGCCGGCACCGTGCCCGGGCCAGAGCTGCAAATGGTCGGGGCGCGATTTGAAGCTCTGAATCGACCGGTAGAGCGCCGCCGCCGAGTGCTCCGCGCTGCCGGCGGCGCCGACGGTGCGCTCGAGCAGATCGGGACGGCCGACATCGCCCACGAAAATAAAATCGCCGGTCAATGCGCCAACCGGCTCGTCTCCGCGATGCCGGTCGGCCACCACCAGCGTGGTGTGTTCCGGTGTGTGTCCGGGCGTGTGCAAGGCCTCTAGCTTGACTTCTCCCACCCGGATCTCCGTGCCGGCGGTGAGAGTCTCCGCACCTCTCATCGCAGCCGCGGTATAGCCCCATTCGCCGCCGCCCTCACCGCTCAAATGCAAGGTGGCACCGAGCTTGTCAGCCAGTCCTCTGGAACCCGAGACAAAATCCGCATGGATGTGAGTCTCGGTCACGTGAGAGATGCGGACGCGCTCCGCCGCCGCCCCGCGCTCATAGTCCTCGAAGTCGAGACCCGGATCCACCACGATTGCTTCGCGGGTCTTCTCACACCCGATCAAATAGCTCGTCTGGGCAAGACTCTCATCGTAGAAGCGTCGAAATATCATGTGTAAAAAGGGGAGCCGTGGAAGCGTTGCTCGATGTATCTTGAGTGCTAACCGTATCAGCGTAAGCTCGTACGGCACACACGGCGCAAATATATCATGGGTGCAGAGACCGAAGCCGACCGTCACGCGTCCGAGCTCAGTCAGGGCGAGCTCGTTCGTTACAGCCGTCACATCCTGCTGCCACAGGTTGGGGAAGAGGGCCAGCGCGCGCTCAAGCGCGCCCGCGTTCTGCTCGTCGGCGCCGGCGGCCTCGGCTCTCCCGCGGCGCTTTACCTCGCGGCTGCGGGAGTGGGAACGATTGGTCTGGTGGACTTCGACACTGTCGACCTTTCGAATCTGCAGCGACAGATACTTCACGGGTCCGCCGGCATCGGGGGCTCCAAGCTGGACTCGGCGCGCGACAGGCTCCGGGACATCAATCCCGGGGTGCACGTCGAGCCTTACGCGACGCGGCTGTCGTCGGGGAACGCGCTCGAGATCGCCCGCGACTACGATCTCATCGTCGACGGGACCGACAACTTCCCGACGCGATATCTGATAAACGACACTTCGGTGCTGTTGGGAATTCCAAACGTCCACGGCAGCGTCTACCGGTTCGAGGGACAGGCGTCGGTCTTCGGCGCTCCCGATGGACCGTGCTACCGCTGCCTCTTTCGCGAGCCGCCTCCGCCGCACCTCGTGCCCAGTTGCGCTGAGGGCGGAGTGCTGGGAGTGGTTCCGGGACTGGTCGGAACGATTCAAGCCACCGAGACGGTGAAAATAATATTGGGCCTCGGCGATACCCTCGTCGGCAGGCTCTTGCTCATCGATGTGCTCACGATGGCTTTTCGCACGATCGCGATCCGAAAGGATCCGGAGTGCCCCGCCTGCGGCACGCGGGAGATAAGGGAGCTGATCGACTACGAAGAGTTCTGCGGCGGAGGAACCGCGAGGGAATCCGCGCCGGCGGGCGTCTCGGAGATCGAGCCGGCTCAGCTCGCCCAGCGCATCGCGCGTGGGGAGCAGCTCGAGATCATCGACGTGCGCGAGCCGTACGAGTGGCAAATCGGCCACATCCCAGGAGCGCGGCTCGTGCCGCTCGATACGATTGCGGACGAGATTCCGCGCCTCGACAAGAAGAGAACCATCATCCTGTATTGCAAAGTCGGGGCACGGAGCCTGTACGCCGCCGAGCAGGTCGCCCGGGCAGGAGCGTCGGACGTGCGGAATCTTGCCGGCGGCATCGTCCGGTGGATCGACGAAGTAGATCCGAGCATGGCCAGGTACTAGGGTGATACCCGCCGACCCGATCGCGCGGTTCCGGGCAACGTATGCGCTGGCGGAAAAAATCGATCGGGCGCTCGTTCCCGATATCAACGCAATGTCGCTCGCGACCCTGGACGCAGGAGACCAGCCCTCGGTAAGAGTAGTCCTGCTCAAGGCCTTCGACGACCAGGGGTTCGTGTTCTACACGAATTTTCACGGGCCCAAGGGACGACACCTTCTCGAGCGACCAAAGGCCGCCCTCTGCTTTTATTGGCCACCGATCGACATCCAGGTCAGGATCGAAGGAACCGTGAGCAAGGTGGCCGACGCCGAGGCCGACGTCTATTTCGCTACTCGCGCCCGGGCGAGCCAGATAGGGGCGTGGGCATCGCGCCAAAGCGAGCCTCTCGAAACGCCAACCGCTCTCGACGAGCGGGTCGCGAAGTACGAAAAAGAATTCAAGGGTCGGGAGGTGCCGCGCCCGGACTTCTGGTCGGGTTTTCGCGTATGGCCGGAAAGGATCGAGTTCTGGAAGAACATGCCCAACCGCCTCCACGAGCGGCACCTGTACACGCGCAGCGGCGACCGCTGGAAAATCGAGACTCTGTACCCATGATCGCGAGCAGCCTCCACACGGCGGCCATCCACCATAGAATGATCTCATGACCAGCACCCGCATTCCACCCGACAAAAAACAGGCGGCACCGAGTCCGGTTGAGCCACCGGAGCCCTGGACGATCGGATCCGCGCGCTCTCTTTACAACATTGACGGGTGGGGAATCGGATACTTCGACATCAACGACGAGGGCCACGTGGTGGTGCGCCCGGATCGGGAGAGGGAAGACCACGAGCTCGACCTGTTCGAGCTCGCCAACGATCTCGAGGCGCAGGGTGTCGGGCTGCCGCTGTTGCTCCGATTTTCGGACATCCTGCGCTCGCGGATCGAATCCCTGAACGAGCGCTTCACGAAGGCGCGTGAGGAGTTCAAGTACGAGGGCGGGTACACGACCGTCTACCCGATCAAGGTCAATCAGCAGCGACACGTGGTGGAGGAGATCGTCGAGTTCGGGAAGACGGCCGGGGTGGGACTGGAGTGCGGCAGCAAGCCCGAGCTCCAGGCCGTGCTCGGTCTCGCCGAGCATACCGACCACCTTATCGTCTGCAATGGCTACAAGGACGAGGAGTTCATGCGCCTCGCCCTTATGGGCCAGAAGCTGGGTCATCAGGTTTTCATCGTGCTCGAGCAGTTGAGCGAGGTCGACGTGCTGCTGCAGGTGGCCGACGAGCTCGGGGTGAATCCCACGGCGGGCGTCCGCATCAAGCTGTACTCGGAGGGCTCAGGACGCTGGGCGAAGAGTGGCGGCGAGAAGTCCAAGTTCGGGCTCAGCACCGCGCAGCTGGTGAAGCTCGTCGACAAGCTCAGGGCGCTCGGGCGGCTGGACATTCTCAAGCTCATTCACTTCCACCTTGGCTCGCAGATCACCGACATCCGGTACATCAAGACGGGGCTCCAGGAGATCGCGCGCTACTACGCCGAGCTCCGTGAGCTGGGCGTCGGCGTAACGCACGTTGACGTGGGTGGTGGCCTCGGCGTGGATTACGATGGCAGCGGGTCCACGTCGCAGGCGAGCGTCAACTACACGCTACAGGAGTATGCAGACGACGTGATCTACACGCTGGCAGAGGCATGCCGCGAACATGAGCTGCCGATGCCGCACATCATCAGCGAATCAGGCCGCGCGCTCACCGCGCACCACGCCTTGTTGCTCCTGAGCGTAATGGACGTGGAGTCGCAGGCCGACAACACCGTTCCCGACCTGACGGACGATCATCACGCGCTGCTCCACGAGATGGCGGCGGACTACGCATCAGCGTCGAAGCGAATCTCGAAGCGACGTGTGCGTGAGGTCTTTCACGACGCGACGTTCGACAAGGAACGCGCTCAGGAGCTGTTCAACAGCGGCGTCCTGAATCTTCGCGAGCGCGCGATCGCCGAGCAGATTTATCTGGCGACGATCACCGCCGTGGCGAAGATCGCCGCGCGCGACCGCGACGAGTATTCCGACATCATCCAGGATCTCGATGCCACGCTCGTCGACAGGTACTTCTGCAACTTCTCGCTCTTCCAATCGTTACCGGACAGCTGGGCGATCGACCAGCTGTTTCCAATCATGCCGGTCCACCGGTTGAACGAGGAGCCCACCAGGCGGGGGACGATCCAGGACGTCACCTGCGATTCCGACGGCAGGATCGAGAAGTTCATCGGTGACCGTACCGCCCAACCGAGCCTCGAGCTTCACCCTTTCATTGACGGGGAGCCCTACATCATCGGGATTTTTCTCACTGGCGCATACCAGGAGATACTCGGCGACCTGCACAACCTTTTCGGCGACACGAACGCGGTGCACATCCGGCTTTCACCCACCAAGGGATACGAGGTGACGGACCTGGTGCATGGCGACACGGTGACAGAGGTGCTGGCCTACGTGCAGTTCCGCTCCTCGGATTTGCTGGCAACATTCCGGCGCAAGGTGGCTAACGCCACGGCGCTGTCGCGGCAGGAGGCTAATGCCTTCATTGCGGATTACATCGCGGGGCTCGAGGGGTACACCTACCTGGAGGGCGAGGCCGCCAGATAGGGATCGATGGAACGACAGGCGCACCGCAAATTCAGCTAGCTGCGAATCTTTTCTCCACCTCGCCCCAATTCACCACGTTCCACCACGCGTTCATGTAATCGGGCCGGCGGTTCTGGTACTTGAGGTAGTAGGCGTGCTCCCAGACATCGAGCCCGAGTATCGCCTTTTTCCCCTCCATCAGCGCGTTGTCCTGGTTCGGAGTGCTGGTGATTGAGAGTTTTCCGCCCCCGGCGACGAGCCACACCCATCCCGAGCCGAACCTCGCGATGCCGGCGGCGTTGAACTGGTCGCGGAACTTCGCAAAGTCGCCGAAGCCGTCCTTGATCGCCTTCCCGACGCTGCCTCCCGGCTCGCCGCCCGCCTTCGGCGCCATGATCTGCCAGAACATCGAGTGGTTCCAGTGTCCGCCTCCGTTGTTGCGAATTGCCGTACGAACGGCTTCGGGGGCCGAGTTAACGTTGCGGATGAGATCGTCGAGCGACTTGCTTGCCAGCTCGGGAGCCTTCTCCACGGCGGCGTTCAGATTGTTGACGTAGGTCTGATGGTGTTTGCCGTGGTGGATCTCCATCGTCTTCGCATCTATGTGCGGTTCGAGAGCGCCGAAGTCGTAGGGAAGCTGAGGAAGTGTGAATGCCATTGTTCTCTCCTTGTTGGTCTCCGCTCAGCGGGTGCTGAGCGCAATGCGATTCGAGCCCGTGGCGCCGTCAGACTTCCCCGCCAGCATCGACCACGGGTCCGGGGACGTACCTCCTCGCGCGCCGCGACTTCAGGCCTCCGATGATTCCCGGCAGCAACGAAATGAAAACCACCACCACGATCACGATCTCAATGTGCTTGTCGATGCCCGGAATATACGTGCCCAGAAAATACCCGATCCCTACCATGCTCCAGATCCACACGATTGATCCGAGCACGTTCCACGTGATGAACACCCGGAATTTCATTCCGCCCACGCCGGCGATGACGGGGGAGAATGTCCGGATTATCGGCATGAACTGGGCTAGGACGATCGTTTTGCGCCCGTGCCTTGCGTAGAACTCGCTCGCCCGGATAGCATGCTTCCTGTGGAAGAAGATACTGTTCTCCCGATTGAAGATTCTGGGCCCCGAGGCGCGACCGATGAAATACCCGAGCGAGTTACCGCAAATGGCGGCCAGCGTGAGCACGGGAACCAGCCAGTATATGCTGAGAAAGCCTCTCGCGGCGAAGAGGCCGGCCGTAACGAGGAGCGAGTCGCCGGGTAGAAAGACTCCGACGAGCAGGCCAGTTTCCGAGAAGATGATCGCTGCAAGGCCAAAGACTCCGGCCCACTGCACGAGGTCGGGGAGATTCGATAGCCGCTGAAAAAAGTCGACGATCGGCTGCATCAAGCTGGTCTGGAGAGGGAGAATGGAAGAGAGACGTGCAAGTTCAACGTTGCCAATCCGCAGGTCAACTACCGCCGACCGGCTTCTCGCGTTCCCCGAGTCGCGGCCGCGGGGATTTACGCGTCCTTCCGGCAGAGCTGAGCGCATCTTCAATGCGGGCTCGGTCGTTCTCCTCGTGCTCTTCGCGATGGGCTGGTCGTGGTCCATCGCCCGCGCACGCGCGACGGGGGACGGCGTCGTAACACCCGCCACGGCCCGTATCACAAGCGGGCTCACCGAGAGCGGCGCTCCATCCATCGCGTATCTGACGGACGCCGCGCTCACCGCGCTTTCGGCGCCGGCACGTGGCGAAAGCGGAAAGCTCAGGGTCCGAATCCAGCAGCCGGGAACGCCAATCACGCCGCTGCTCGCCGACACGCTGACTCCGGGCGCGGTGACCACGTTTTCCTCGGGAGCAGTCGCGGAATCGACGTCCACGTACGTCGCGCCCCGGCGGGCGGGCATCTGGACCATGGCCGTCAAAGTAGGCAACGCGATCAAGCCGCTGGCGGATTTCAGCGTCATCACGCTTCGTCCGGCAGCCGACAAGAAGGGAGGGCGGCTTGGCCTTTACTTTATCGGTAACTGGCCAGCGGCCCGGAAGGGGAAACCGGGTGTGAGCTACGACCCTCCGAACGGCTTCATCGAGGTCACGCGCGAGACGCAGAACACCCAGCTGTCAGACCACTTCAGGCTTCGTGATTTCTTCCCCCACGATCAGCAGAACGTCTGGCCCAAGTACATCGTCGTCGAAACCAAGCTGGTCGACAAGATGGAGCTGATTCTCACCGACCTGGAGAAGCAGGGGATCAACCCAAGGGGTGTGCGGGTCATGAGTGGCTTCCGCACCCCGCAATACAACTCTGGCGTGGGCGATACCGGCGGTCGCGCATCCCTGAGCCGCCACATGTACGGAGACGCCGCCGACATCTTCATCGACAACGACGGAAACGGCGGCATGGACGATCTCAACAAGGACGGGCGCGTGAATATTGCAGATGCACGAGTGATTCAGGAGGCAGCCACCCGCGTCGAGAGGGCACACCCTTCGCTGACGGGAGGGGTGGGCGTATATTCTGCAACGTCCGCGCATGGGCCTTTCACTCATATTGACACGCGAGGCTACTCCGCTCGCTGGTAGCAACAGGAGATCGCCAAATGGACGAGACGACGACCGCCAGCCCGACGACCCCGAACGAAGAGCATCGGCACACCCCTGCCAACCCGAAGCGCGATCCGGCGATGCCGGTGCGTCTCGCCGACCTGGAGCCCTACGTCGGGCTCGGGTATCTCTCCAAGCTATTCAAGCTGATGGCGATCATCCTGCTGCTGCTCCTCGTATCGGAGATCATCACGGGTCTCGTGACGCAGGGCACGACTTCGATCCCCACGCTGCTTGGAGAGATGAGCCGGCTGGTCGTGCTGGCCGGGCTTCTGTGGGGGAGCGGTGACCTGGCCCTTCTCCTCATCGACATGGGCCACGACGTTCGGGCAACAAGGATTCTGCTCGGCAGGCAGGCGCTTCATCAGACCGGCTCCACGGGAATCACACCGCCGTCGGGAATACCGCGCGTCGACAGTGCGAGCTTCACGGAGCGTGGTCCCAGATAAGCTTTTTACCGTCGGACATTCGACCAGAAGTCTCGACGAGCTCGTCGAGCTTCTGGAACGGGAGGGCGTGAGACATCTGATCGATGTCCGCGCTTTTCCTGCTTCCAGGCGCTATCCTCACTTTTCAAAGGAAAATCTGGAGTCTTCGCTGCCGGCCGCCTTGCTGCGCTACACTCATTATCCCGAGCTCGGTGGCCGGAGAAAAGGACGGGCGGATTCCCCGAACGTGCAGTGGCGGAACGCCGGATTCCGCGCGTACGCCGATTACATGGAGACGCCGGAGTTCACGGCAGCGCTCGATCGCCTGATCATCCATGCAGGGGAGAATACGTCGGCAATAATGTGTGCGGAGGCGGTCCCCTGGCGATGCCATCGAACCCTGGTATCCGATGCGGTCGAAGCGCGGGGAACCCGAGTGTTTCACATTCTCGACTCCGCGACATCACGCCACACGATCACCTCGTTCGCCCAGGTCCAGGATTGCCGCGTACGCTACGATATCCCGAAACAGAGCGAGCTTTTCCAGCCCTGACCCGGCGCGCGGTACGCCCGCTGGTTGCCATCTTGCATAATGTCGCCTAGCATAACGTCACGGGTAATTCCACTTCTTGCGAGGATGCCATAATGCTTTGGACGATAGCGGTAATTCTTCTTATCCTGTGGGTCCTCGGTTTCTTCGTAGTGAACGTGGGCGGCGGGTTGATCCACCTGCTCCTCGTCATAGCCGTGATCGTGGTCGTGTATCGCCTCATCACGGGACGACCAGTCGTCTAGACGCCGGTTGTCGCCGTGCCGTGGCGGCTGATGTTCTACGGCGTGATGCTGCCCTTCAACTCGACCTTCGTCCGTTTTCGGGGCGAGGAGGGGAGGGGCAGCATTTTCACATCCAGTCATGACCCGCACCGCTGATCGGCTCGCGGGCACATCGGCACTGCTCCCCGACTCCGTTCTGTCGGCGGTGCGCGTGGTTCTCCATGAGCCACAGGATCCGGTCAACATCGCCGCCACCGTCCGGGCGATGAAGAACATGGGGTGCGCCAACCTATATCTGGTGCGCCCGGTGGAGTATGACCCGTACCGCCTGGAAGGAATCGCGCACGACACCGGCGACATCATCGCCCGCATCCGCGACTGCGACTCCATCGAGGAGGCGCTGGAAGGGTGCGTGCGCGTGGCGGGCTACACCGCGCGCCGGCGCGCGGCCAAGCGCGATGTCTCAACTCCGACCGCGGCCAGCGCGGACCTTTTGGAGTACGCCCGCGCGGGCCCCGTCGCCCTCCTCTTCGGCAGGGAAGACAAGGGGCTTCCGAACGAGGTCCTGGATCGCGCTCACGTGGTGGTGACGATTCCCACTACCGATCACGCCTCGCTCAACCTCGCGCAGGCCGTTCTTCTCGCACTGTACGAGCTTCACATTGCCGCCGCCGACGCCACACGCACGCTGGCGCCGCCCCGCAAGGACGCGCCTCCCGCCACCGCGGAAGACTACGAAAAGCTGTTCGGCGACACCGAGCGAGCGCTCTACGAGATAGAGTTTTTCAAGACGAGGACGCACGAGCACATCATGCGCTCGGTGCGAACGCTCTTTTATCGCGCCGCTCCGGATTTGCGCGAGCTCGCGCTCCTCCGGGCGATTTTCATAGAGGTGATTCGAACAATCGACCGAATAAGACGGGGAGGGGCAGGCCCCTTGCAAGGGTGAAAACCGACCTTGCGCGCGTGTACCTGCCCCAACATTTTTCCGCCGGTGAATCCCGCTTGTGAAATTCGTCACAAAGCCGATCTGTTAACTCGCCTTTTCACGAACCCTCGCGGATGAACTTGCGAAGCAGATGGCTCGCAGTGTCGGGATTCATCATGATCGCGGCGCTTGCCACCATGCTGTCGGCTTACAGCGGTGCCTCTTCATCGGAAGGAAATGCACCCGAACAACCGGTTGCGTTTCGCCACACGACCCACGTGGACACGCTGAAGATGAACTGTCTCTACTGCCACTTCTCCGCCAATCGCTCACCGGATCCCGGACTTCCCGCCGTCGGAACGTGCATGGGCTGTCACACCGTCGTGGCCGGAACATCGCCAGGCAACAAAGCGGAAATTCAGAAGCTCGCGTCATACTGGAACAAGAAAGAGGCTGTGCCGTGGGTTCGCATTCACAAGCTCCCCGAGTACGTCCGCTTCCCGCACATGCGCCACGTCAACGCCGGCGTCACCTGCCAGACGTGCCATGGTGATGTGCAGAAGATGACGACTGTCTATCAGGCGTCCTCGCTCAACATGGGGTGGTGCGTGAACTGCCACATCGGCCAGTCGAACCCGCCCTTCCGCGCGCGCTACGACTGCGCGTCGTGTCACTACTAGGCCGATGACCGACTCGACGGGCGTCAAGCGACGCGACTTCCTCAAGGTGCTGGGCGCCGGCACCGCCGCGACGACCATGTTGGGCTGCGCGTCGGAACAGGTCGAGAAGCTCATTCCTTATCTCGTCTCTCCCGATCAAACCGTGCCCGGCGTCTCCACCTACTACGCCACGACCTGCCGGGAATGCTCGGCGGGATGCGGGGTGATCGCTGAAACGCGCGACGGGCGAACGATAAAGCTCGAGGGAAATCCGGATCATCCGCTGAATCGCGGCGCCCTCTGCGCGCGCGGACAGTCCGCGCTTCAGGGTCTCTACAATCCCGATCGCTATCGCGGCCCGATGGTGCGTCGTAACGGCGTGCTCGACCGCGTCACCTGGGAAGAAGCGCTGCAGCTCTTCGCTCAGAAGTTGGGTGAAACGCGGAGTCGGGGCGCCGCCGGGAATGCCGTGTTCATCAACCAGCACGAAACGGGAAGCTTCCCCGGTTTCCTGGACGCCTGGCTCGCAGGCTTCGGCATGCCCGCGCATCTGAGCTACGACGCGGGCGCCGATCACGCGGTCGTCGCTGCCAACCGACAGACCTATGGCGCCGCCTGGCCGCGACTCGACTTCCGGGCGGCACGGCTGATCGTGTCGTTCGGCGCTGATTTCCTGGACACGTGGGGAGCGGTCGTACCACAGCAGCTGGACTTCGCTGATGCGCGCGCCGATGCCGAGCGCGCGCCCCGTCTCATATATGTGGGGCCCCGCCGATCCCTCACCGGGCTCAATGCCGATCAGTGGATCGATTGCCGGCCGGGAAGTGAGCTCGCCATCGCTCGTCTGCTCGCCGGGCAGATGTCGGCGGACCAGGCTGCGAGCTCGAGTGGTGTGAGCGCGTCCGTGCTCGCGGCTTTCGCGGCCGAGTTCACGGGCACGACTCCAAGCATGGTGCTGGCTGGTGGCGGAGGGTCGGTGGGTTTCGAGCTGGCGCTCGCGGCGAACGCGCTCAACCAGTCACGGGGCAACGTCGGCGTTACCATCAAATCCTCCGAGGGATACCTCGCGTTCGAGCGCATGAGCGTTCCGGCGGAATTGAGAGCGGTGGCGGAGCGCATGAACTCGGGATCGGTTCCGCTGCTCCTGGTTCGGGGAGCGAATCCGGCTTTCGCGCTCCCCAAGGCAGTTGGATTCAGCGCGGCGATGGCGAAGGTTCCGTTCAAGGTCAGCTTCTCGAGCTATCCCGACGAGACGTCGGAGCTGGCCGACCTGATTTTGCCCGATCACCATCCGCTCGAGCAGTGGGGCGATGCAGAGCCGATTCGCGGAACGCTCTCGCTCCAGCAGCCGACAATGGACCCGGTGTTCGACACGCGCGCGACATCCGACGTCCTCATCGCTGTGGCGAAGAGAGATCCCGGCGCTGCCGCGCGTTACCCGCTGCCGGATTACCGCAGTTGGCTGGTGAGCCGTTTTCCGGGAGGAGCCGCCGGTCTCACCGCCGCTCTGCCCCGCGCGCTCGCCTCCGGAACCGTCGGCGGAACAAGCGCGTTGCGCGCACTTCCCGCGGTCAGGACGTCTCCGCCCGCGGAGCAGTCGAGCGGCAACATGTATCTGGTCGTTTATCCGCACCCGCTTCTCGGCGACGGACGCGGCGCGAACAAGCCGTGGCTCCAGGAAATTCCCGATCCCGTCACCAAGATCTGCTGGCAGACGGTAGCGGAGATGCACCCCGCCACAGCGGAGAGGATGGGACTGGAGAATGGCGATCACGTGACGGTTCAGACGGCGGCCGGCAGCATGACGCTGCCGGTGCTGCGCTACCTTGGCACGCAGCGCGAGACGGTGGCCATCGCGACCGGTCGCGGCCACGCGCATTCGGGGCGATACGCAAAGGCCGGACTGAATCCGCTGGAGATACTTCCCGCCTACGAAGATCGTGCGGGAGGAGTCGCTTACGTATCCACCAGGGCCGAAGTGACGAAGGTGGGTGGCCACTCGCAAATCGTCACCACCGAGGGGTCGGCGCGGCAACACGGACGTGGAATCGGGCAGGCGATCACACTCGCCGAGCTCAGGACGAGCGGAGCGGGGCATGACACCGGTGCCAACCACGCGGCGGAAGTCGCGCCAATGGCGGGCGACGCGAGCCATGAGTTCCTGCCGGGCCTGCGCGCGCCCGTGGCCAACGACGCCCAGGGCGAGCTGGGCGATCCCCGCTCCAACGACAAGGGCATGTACGACCCGGATCACTGGAGCGGGATGGCAAAGCGACGGTGGGCAATGACCGTCGACCTCGCCCGCTGCACGGGGTGCTCGGCGTGTGTCAGCGCGTGCTACGCCGAAAACAACATCCCGACGGTCGGGGCGGACTGGCAGCACGGACCCCTCATGCCCGATCGGACAGGCTTCGGCGCGAACATCCTTCGCAGCCGCGAGATGGCCTGGATCCGCATCGAGCGCTATTACGAGGGCGCGGAGGACGGCGGCGCCGATTTCGACACGCGCTTCGTCCCGATGATGTGTCAGCATTGCGGCAACGCGCCGTGCGAGCCGGTTTGCCCGGTGTACGCGACCTATCACGCGCCCGACGGATTGAACGTGCAGGTGTACAACCGCTGCGTGGGCACGCGCTACTGCTCCAACAACTGTCCGTACAAGGTCCGCTACTTCAACTGGTTCGGCTACGGCGAGCCGAATCGTGCCCAGTACGCGTTCCCCGAGCCGCTCAACTGGCAGCTCAACCCCGACGTCACCGTGCGGGGGAAGGGCGTGATGGAGAAATGCACCTTCTGTGTGCAGCGCATCCGCGAGGCCGAGAATCGCGCCGCGGCGGAGAAGCGTCCGCTCAAGGCCGACGAGTTCACGACGGCGTGCGCCGCTTCCTGTCCCTCGCGCGCGATCACGTTCGGCGACGCGGCGGATGAGAATTGGATGGTCGCGCAGACAGCGAAAGATGCGCGGGCGTATCACGTGTTCGAAGAGCTGAACACGTACACCGCCGTTGTGTACCTGAAGAAGGTGAGCCATCCAGCGCCGCTGAGTCCGGCGAGGACATAGGCATGGCGACGCTCAGCAAGCCGGTCCCCGACCGCGACGATCCGCGCCGGCCCAACATCGCGTCGGCGGATGTGCAGCTACCCGCGGTCCGGGATTACGAGCAGGTGGATCGCGAGATCATCGCCACGCTGCACCCCACCGTCGCCTGGTTCATCGGACTGGGGATCGCGGTGTTCTTCCTCCTCACGGGAATCGCGGCCTGGATGTACCAGATCTACACTGGCCTCGGCGTGGCCGGCTACAACCCGCCCGTTATGTGGGGTGTGTACATCATCACCTTCGTGTTCTGGATCGGTATCGGGCACGCTGGAACTCTGATCTCGGCGATTCTCTATCTCTTCCGCGCCGGCTTCCGCACCACGATCTACCGCTGCTCGGAAGCGATGACGGTGTTCGCGGTCATGACCGCGGGACTGTTTCCGATTCTGCACCTCGGCCGGCCGTGGAAGTTCTTCTGGCTCATCCCGTATCCCAACTGGCGCTACCTCTGGCCGCAGTTCAAGAGCCCGCTCATCTGGGACGTGTTCGCGATCCTCACGTATTTCACTGTGTCGAGCACGTTCCTCTACATAGGGCTGATCCCGGATATCGCCGTGCTGCGCGACCGGGAGAATATCAGCCCCATCAGAAAACGGATTTACTCCGTGCTCGCCCTCGGGTGGCGCAATACCGACCGCGAGTGGCGGCACTTCGCGCGAGCGTACCTGTTCCTCGCCGCGTTCTCTACACCACTCGTTTTGTCAGTTCACTCCGTGGTGTCGTTCGACTTCGCGATGGCGCTCACGCCGGGCTGGCACACGACGATCTTCCCGCCCTACTTCGTCGCCGGCGCGATTTTCTCCGGGCTCGGGATGGTGTTCACGATCATCATCCCGCTCCGCAAGTGGTTCGGATTGCGGCACTACGTCACCCTCAACCATCTCGACGCGGCGGCGAAGCTCTGCCTGTTCACGTCGCTCGTGGTTGGCTCGGCGTACATGACGGAGTGGTTCGTGGCGTGGTACAGCGGCAACGAGGTCGAGCAGACCTTTTTTGCCAACCGCCTGTGGGGACAATGGTGGTGGGCGTCGGTGATTCTTTATACGTGCAACATGGTTCTGCCGCTCTCTCTCTTCTGGCAGAAGCTTCGGCGCAGCCCGGGGTGGCTCTTCTTCCTGTCGATCTTCATCAACATCGGGATGTGGTTCGAGAGGTTCGTCATCGTCGTGCCGTCTCTCTCGCACGAGTTCTCGCCGTGGCAGTGGACCAGCTACCGTCCGACGTGGGTCGATTACGCGATTCTGGCGGGGAGCTTCGGCTGGTTCGCGATGTGGTTCCTGCTCTTCATCAAGCAGCTGCCGGTGATCGCGATCGCGGAGGTCAAGGAGATAATTCCGCCCCGATTGAGACGCAGACACCAGCACGGCATCGGCCCCGCCGGACGACATCTGGATTATGAGCCGGATACGCCGGGAGAGTTCGCGTAATGCGCGGCGTACTGGGCGTGTTCCGCGAGCTCGATGCGGCGGTGAGCGCGATCGAGGCCCTCAAGGAAACCAGGATCGGCGAGATCCGCGTGTTCACACCGACGCCGCGGCACGAGCTCGAGCACGCGATCGACGCCGGGCCGAGTCCGGTGCGCCGCTTCACGCTCATCGGTGGCCTCGCCGGTGCCAGCTTTGGATACTGGATCGCAATCTGGGCGTCCGACTACTGGCCGCTCGTTGTCGGCGGGAAGGCGATTGCCTCGTGGATTCCGTACACGGTCTTCGGTTTCGAGATGATGGTGCTCGTCGGCGCGCTCTCGACTGTGATCGGACTGTTGATCACCTCTCGCGTTCCGAGACTCACGATGATGGTCGGTTACGATCCGCGCTTCACTCACGGCGACTACGGCATCTGGATCGAGTGCCCGCCGGAGAAAGCCGGTGCGGCGGAAGAGCTGCTGCGCGAGCATGGAGCGGTGGAGGTGCGTCGTGAGCGTTAACGCGCGCGCGCTTACTCTCCTGCTGCCACTGACGCTCACCGCGTGCGAGTGGTTCACTGATTTCAAGCGCCAGCCTTCCATTTGGACGTGGGAAGCGGTGAAGGACAGCACCACGCCTTCTCGTGGAAATCCGCAGCTGTCGGTGCCGACGACGGGGATGGCGGTCGCGGGATACGAGGTTTCGTATGGTGCATTTCCCGCGACGATCGATTCCATGGCGTCGATTCCCAACCCGGTGGCGGCCAGTGACTCGTCGGTCGTCAACGGGCGCAAATACTATCAGATCAACTGCTCGGTGTGCCACGGCGATCGCGGCATGGGAGACGGTGCGGCGACGCGCTATGGAATGCCCGGAATCAGCATCGTGACGGAAATGACCAAGTCGCGTACCGATGGATACATCTTCGGAATGATTCGGAACGGTCGCGGCTTGATGCCTCCTTACAACCGCATCGAGGAGCTCGATCGCTGGGACGTGGTGAATTACGTGCGGGGCTTGCAGGGCGCAGGCGGCCGGAGCGTTGCTGTCGGACCTCTCGCTGCACCCGGGGTGACGGGTGACAAGCTGCCGGGACCGTCGCGCCTGGGGCCAACCATGCCGGCGCCCTTCCGTCGATGAGCGATCATGACGTGCGCGTGCCAACGAGGGCGGAAATCCTTGCCGGAACGGATCGGCCCGCGCCTCGCGGTCTCAAGCTCCTGGCGTTGGTGCTTGCCGCGATCGGCGCCCTGGTCTTCGTCGTCGGGCTTTTCCTTCAGCCCGACCGCGCCTGGCAGTCGCTTCTCGTCAACTGGCTTTACTTCACGTCGATCTCTTCGGCCGGAGTGATGTTCGTGGCGGTGCAGCGAATCACCACCGCGCGGTGGTCGCGACCGATCGTGAGGTTTCTCGAAGGCTACGTCGCCTTTCTGCCAGTGTCGTTCGTGCTGCTCGTCCTCATACTGGTAGTCGGACGGCACCACATTTTCTGGTGGTCGAACGAGATCCCGCACATTCACGAGAAGCAGATCTATCTTCGGGAGTCCTTTCTCCTGCTACGCGCGATCCTCGTCTTCCTCATCATCTCGGGCTTGAGCGTATGGTACGTGTACACGTCGGTGAGGCTGGACGTCGGTCTGGTTCCGGAAGCTGGCGCGAAATGGGCGCGCGGAATCCGCGAGCGCATGCGCCGCGGATTCAGGGACGAGCGGCGCGAGATTCACTCCACGCACTCGCTCCAGGGAAAGCTCGCCGTTTTCCTCGGCTTCGCCTTCGTGTACGGATGGATCGTGCTGTCGTGGGATCTCTCGATGTCGCTCGACCCGCACTTCCAGAGCACGATGTACGGCTGGTGGTTCTTCATGGGCGGCTGGGTGACCGCGTTGGCGAGCTGGACGCTGATTGTCCTGGCATGGCGGCGGTATCTGGGTCGGTACGACCTGATCGAGGAAAAACACTTCCACGACCTCGGAAAGCTTTGCTTCGCCTTCAGCGCCTTCTGGGGCTATCTCACGTTTGGTCAGTACCTCGTCATCTGGTACGGCAATCTGGCTGAGGAGACGCACTGGATGCGGTTGCGCCTCATCGAGGCATGGCGAGTTCCGACGCTCGTCACCGTGGGGCTGATGTTCGTCATACCATTCTTCGGGCTACTGTCGCGGGCGGCGAAAGTCTTTCTCCCCACGCTCGTGCTGTTTACGAGCTCGACGATATTCGGGCTCTGGCTCCACCGTTATCTCGAGGTCTATCCGTCGATCCACGGCGTCGTCGGCAATCTCCCGCTCGGCATCTGGGAGATCGGAATCGCGCTCGGCTATCTCGGGATCTGGGGCTTCTGCTACCTCGCCTTCATGGATGCTTTCCCGAGAATGCGGGTGACGCTGATGACGTCACCGTACCGCGATGAAGTGCAGATCCCGGTG
>JANMTG010000194.1:0-3859 GCA_031390205.1 Gemmatimonadota bacterium | reverse complement strand
CGATCGTCCAGCGGTCGGGCGGAGGCGGCAGCATCATCGGATCAACTCCTCCGCGATTCGCGGGTGCGCTGTCCGCCGTCCGCCGTCGCCGCGCCACGTCGATTCTGAGAAGGTGCGGCTCTTCTCGCTGGCAACCGACCGCTTTGCGCTCGTCACCGTCCGCGGCACGGACACGCTGTTGCAGCACTTTTCCGGCCTTCTCGACTGCGCCCGCTCTGCCAGGGACGCGGCTGATTTCGACCACAGGGTCACGACCGAAGGATTCATCTCGGCGAAGGCCCGCTGGGCCGACATGGGCACTCGGAAACGCAGCTTACGTCGTCCGATCGAGAAGCTGCGATCGATGATGAAAACGAGCATTTAACGCGAGCGCAACTCGTAGAACGCCAAGACCCCGCCAACGAGGATTATTCCCGTCATGATGAGAAGCGCGATCCAAGCGATCTGCTGGAAGATATGTCGTGCGGTTCGCTCCGACGACGTGTGATTGACGAATCCGAACCACAATAACAAAGGGGCCAGCGTGAGCGAAAAGCCACGCGCCGCGAATGTCACGACGTCTGCCGGGTCACCCCGCAACGGTGCAACGGCTCCCGTGACGATGTCAGCCATCAAGGGGCCGGCAAACTGCAGCGTCACCCACCGCAGCGCGCCGCTCGTCATCTGCACGAAGTAGGCGACCGCCATGCCAATCGGCAGCGATAGCACCATCGCGCGTACCCCACTGCTGGAGAGAGAGGAGATGTAAATGCTGCTCGCGGTCAGCAGGACGATCAGCACACCGAGATCAGCGGACATGCCAATCCGAAAGCCTTCAATGGGTGTGAGTTGGTTCAGGAGAACCGGCAACCCAACACCAAACATGAGCGCCACACCGAAGGCGACACCGACCTTCACCATCCACTGCTGCCACGCCCGGCTGGGCTGGAGCAACTGCCAGTCGAGCGTGCCATGCTGCCGTTCCTCTGCGCTTGCGAGCGCTCCAATCGCGATCGCCAGTCCGATGGAATACAGCAGCAGTACCGCTCCGACCGGGAATGTCGCCATCGACGGCACGTAGCGTTGCAGCAGCACAAAGATAGCCCACCCGATGATGTGCAGACCACTGATGACGAAGGCCATCTGCTGCAGATGAACTTCCTTGACAGCGAGCGCTCTCAGCGGATGATGACGCCGCGCGCCTTGCGCGCTTTTCAACCACCGCGGCAAATGGAGCGCCGGCGACGCGACGTCGGTGGCCTCGAGCTCGCGGAACCGGCGCCAGCCAAGAAGGCCCACTACAGGACACACCACAGTCATGCCGAGTGTCCAGCGACCGAGGATCATGTTTTCCGTGGCCTCCGTATCGATCCCGAACCCGAACCACGCAATCGCGAGCGTGGCAAACCACGTCAATGCCATCGCATTTCCGCCGAGAATCATCCCCGCAAGCGTGCTGCGACAGATCATCGTCAACAGCGGCGCGAGAAAGAGGCCGCACAGCACGGGCAAGATGACGACGGCGAATCGAGCCGATTCCGGGCGCCACCCCTTCGCGAACGTAGTCCCAGCCAACGCCGCCAGCGTCAGCAGCATCACTGCCGAGACAGCGAATTTGAGGAGATACATGCGCCGCCGATCGGCGGGTTGCGAGAGGAGCATCGGCAGCGTACGGTACGTATACTCCTGTCCGACGGACTGCGCGCCGATCGCCAGCGATCCGACCACGTAGGCAAACAACGCGACGTCGGGGCCCGGCAGCAGAAATCGGTGGCCCTCTCGCCACACGAACGCCGCCCCAAGCGCGGCGATGCTGGCCCCCCACAACGGAAGAAGCGCTCGAATCTCCTTCGAGAGAGCCGGCGACAGGACAGCCGTGCGAGTCATGCCGCGGCTTCCTGTGGCTGAAGCGTGGAAACGAAAATCTCCTCGAGCGTCAGCGCTTCAATCGCCAGCGCCTCAGGCGACCACGCCCGCAACTGGTCCATCACCTGCGCCGAGTTGCCGTTGACCATGACCTCGATCTCTCGCCCTCGCTGACGCAGGATGCGCGTGCCGGGCAACTCGAGCCGACCCGGGTCGGTCGCAAAACGCGCGTGCACTTTCTGATACCGCTCTCGCGCCGTGTCGGCATCGAGCGTGAGCACATTGCGACCGCGATCGATAATCGTGAACTCGTCGATCAGTCCTTCAAATTCTGAAATGAGATGCGTCGAGACCAGCACCGTCCTGCGCCCCGGATCTCCGTCCTGGTAAGCGCCAATCACCGTCTGGATGAATTCGCGCCGAACGATCGGATCGAGCCCCGATGTGGGTTCGTCGAGCACCAACAGGTCGGGCTCCGGGCAGATGGCACAAATGAGCGCCAGTTGGGTGCGTTGCCCTTTCGAGAGGTGGCTGGTTTTCTGCCGCGGGTCGAGTCGAAATTGCTTGATCAGGGAAGCTTCGGTCGTCGTGTTCCATTGGCGTCGAAACGAGGCGAAATAGGCCAGCGCGTCCTCTACGGTCATCCATGGATAGAACGCGACAGAATCGGGGACGTACGCAACGCGCGATTTCACCGCAACCTCGTCGCGAACGGGATCGAGCCCGAAGACCCTGGTCTCGCCACTCGTTGGACGAAGCAGGTTCAACAGACACTTGATCGTTGTGGTCTTCCCCGCGCCGTTCCGACCGAAGAGGCCGTAACAGCGGCCTGCGGGAACGCGCAGGTTGAGGCCGTCAACCGCATCGGTCCGGCCGAAGCGCCGAACCAGGTTCTGAATCTCAATGGCGGGTGCGTCTTTAGTCATGGCTTGTCACACATGCGAGGCACGCGCTCGCTTCTGTTCAAATGCGTCGAATCGCTCTTCCCCAAGGCGCAGGAACTCGCCCCTGTGGATCTGGAGATGATGGGCGTGCACCACGGCTTCGTCGATTGATTCCGCCAGGAGCTTCCGCCGCACGTCTTTCTTGAACGGCGAGCTCGTGGTCCGAACAAAGCAGCCTTTCCCGATAATCGTCTCGATGACGCCCTGGCTTTCGAGCTCGGTGTACGCCTTCGCGACCGTGTTGCGGTTCACGCGCAGTTCCTCGGCCAGCGGCCGAATGCCCGGCAGCGCCTCGCCGGTCCGCAGCGTCCCGGACGCGGCCGCAAGCTTTACCTGGTCGACGAGCTGCAGGTAGACGGCTTTGCCCGACTTGAAATTGAGTTGGAACAGCATGTAACTGTCACAGGACAGTATGACAGTCAGCAAGCGCCGTACCGCACGGAAGAGCGGTAAAAATACAGCAAATTACCGGGACTGTCGCCGGGGGTGCCGACAACTTCGTGCATGAAATTACAAAACCGACCGGAGCGTGACCACGTCCCGTTTGTCAATAGGGGGCCCGTTCCGAGGTCACACGATCTGGCGGCGCCGCGGCACACAGCCGATTCTCAGCAGCACTCCTGCATGGGCGGCTGCCGTCGTCGGTCCCGCATGAAGTCCGCCGTGAACTTTTTCAAGCTCGCAAAGTGTGCCGTCCAAGGGTTAACACGGCGCCTCACGCTCGCGAATCTCATCGTGCGGGTGGCGCTCTTCCTCACGGGGCTATCCTCGCAGAGCTCATAGGGGCACATGTGAAAGGCGTGTGCGTTCAACGCCGCGCGGATTGTGACGTAACCGTGACGTGACTCGATCGATCGGGCGATTTTTATCGAGGTTTACGGTGATCGACCGAGGAGACGGAACTGCTGCTAAGCGGTTGGCTTCGCAACGGTAATCGAAATCTGTAGCACGCCGTCGCACACCGCCAGAGCAATTTCCAAGCGTGCTCCTTCAACCACTCGGACATCTCTCCGTTCGAGGGAATCAGTAGTTTACAGCCTCTACCCGAGGCAGTCCAAGAGCGATTGTGA
>JANMTG010000191.1:0-6574 GCA_031390205.1 Gemmatimonadota bacterium | reverse complement strand
CTCCTTCTCGATGAATTCCTCGTACGCCTCTCTCACCAGCGATTCCACGGCTTCCTGCCGGATGGCTTCGCCGAATTTCCTGCGGACAACCGTCGCCGGCGCTTTTCCCGGCCGAAACCCCGGAAGCTTCACCGTCGAGGCATAACGACGGGCTGCCTTTTGCTCGGCGTCCCTTACCGCTTCGACGGGAATGGAAACCCTTACGTGCCGCTCTACCCCATCCCCGGCGCCAGGGATGAACTCGATTTGCATGACCGCAATATAACCGAAGGCCGAAACCCCCCGCCCTGGTTTCTGCGTTGGGTTTTCCCGGCACCAGTATTGCCTTGAGTGAGGCCAAAGCAATCGCCCAAAAACGAACCGGAGGGAGAACGACAATGGAGCTCGACACCCTGAAGGACCTGTATGTTGAGGAGCTGAAGGACCTCTACAGCGCCGAGAAGCAGATTGTGAAGGCGCTTCCGAAGATGATCAAGGCTGCGAAAGACCCGGAGCTCAAGGCCGCGTTCAAGACGCACCTGAGGCAAACCGGAGAGCACGCGAATCGTCTGGAACGAATCTGCAAGGAGCTTGGAGTCAGCCCGCGCGGTAAGAAGTGCGTTGGCATGGAAGGCCTTCTCGAGGAAGGCAGCGGTCTGATCAAGGAGAAGCCCGACGAGGACGTTTTGGACGCGGGCCTCATCGCGGCGGCCCAGCATGTAGAGCACTACGAGATGGCGGGGTACGGCACCGTCCGCACCTACGCCAGACAACTCGGATACGAAGATCAGGCACAGACTTTACAGCGGACGCTGGACGAGGAAGGCGAGACGGACCACCTCCTGACCGACTTGGCAGTAGGACGAATCAACATCGAGGCCGAAGCGTAGCGTCTGGATTCAGTTTCTCCTCTGAATCCATGCATCTTCGCCGGTGCGTCGGAGGGGGTCCTGCAACGCGAGTACGCTCTCCGCGCCCGCAAGCGGGCACCCGGGAGCCGAACTACGCTCGCGCCAGCTCCGCTGGCACTCGCCCGTCTCCTGGTCGCTCGCTGAAACTCGCTTATGCAGGACCCCCCTCGACTCCCCAACGAGGTGCAGCGGTCGGTGACGATCCCGTTCGCGCCTCGTGCGAGGCGCGGCGCGCGAAGCTCGGCACCCCCGGTCTTAGGTTCGGTCCGAGTGTGTCGCGCGTGGTCACGTCGCCGGCCCAGGGTCCGACACGGGGGGAGATGCAGCGCGGCGTTGCGCTGCCGCGTTTGCGATTCTGTATAAGGGAGGTGAGGGTGTCCTCGCAGGCGGCGCCCGAGCGAGCGCGGGTGCCCGCTTGCGGGCGCATGCCGAAGAGGATACCCTCGCCTCCCCTTACAGTGATATCAGTCGAAGCGGCCGTACGAGGAGTCCGCTCCCTCAGGATCCTCGCCGCCCTGATTTCATCGAAGTAGCCGGCGGTTTTCCCACGCGCACCGGAGGGTTCGGCACGTGCTGCTGCTTGGGAATCTCAGGAATTCCGGGTGTGGGGGGTGCCTTTCGCTTCTTCGAGAAATCCGGAATCTCGTTTCGACTCTTTTTCATTTGGGCTCCCGCACAGTGGTTGACGCTTCGTCGTGCCGAAGCTGTCTGAAAGGTAGGCGAGTGCCGGCTGCCCGCCACCCCGCACCTGCGGCCCCGACAGCCTCAAAGCAAAAGAAGTCAATCAAGAACGACACGGATGCGAGACAGAAGCGGAGCTTCGAGTTGCGAGAACAATAGACCAGTCAAGCCTGAGTCGTCCCTCGCAACTCGCGGCCATGCCTCTGTCCTCTCGCATCTGTGGCGTTCTCGGTGAAACTGACCCACTAACCTACCGTCGTTTAGCATTGATGAGACCGTGCACGCCCGTTAATTTCTGCACGATGCAGCATCTGCCTGCGACGCGACAAATGGCACGGCGTCTCATCGACCGTAGCAGCGGTGCCGATGGAGGTGTGGGCCGCACCGCGGCCCATGCCGCCTTCAGTGCCTGCAACGAACTCTATCAGAACCTCTCGCGCTGGGTCGGTCGTGACGGCTGTCACGCGCTCTTTACGCGCGCGCTCGCCGAGGCGCGGACCGATTACCCGCCGTTGGAAGAGATCCAGGTCCGCCCCCGCTCTGAGCCGTGCGTCGAAGGCGTGACGGAGGCCATCGATGCATACGGAGCCACCCAAACCGCCGAGGCTATCGAGTCGATGCTCGCCGGCCTGATCGAGCTGCTCGGCAGACTCATCGGAGACGACATCGCAATGAAACTCATCGAGGAAAGCTTCCCCGAATCCGCGCGTGATGGTGCGCGTTCCTCGAGCCGGAGGGCGCAAGCGTGAACACAGATGAGAGAGCGGTAATTCGGAGCCTTGCTACCGGCGTGCCAGGCCTCGATGCCGTGCTCGGTGGCGGGTTGCCTGAGTACTCGTTCAACCTCGTCGCCGGCGGGCCCGGCGCGGGCAAGACGACGCTGGCGCACCAGATAATGTTCGCCAATGCCACTGTGGAGCGGCCGGCGCTGTACTTCACCGTGCTCGGCGAGCCCACGCTCAAGATGCTGCGATATCAGCGTCAGTTCAACTTCTTCGATCCTGGTCTGGCAGGATCCGCAATCCAGTTCGTCAACCTGAGCGAAGAGGTCATGGAAGGGGACTTGAGCATAGTCCTCGACCGAATCGTCGCCGAGACCGAGAGGACCAAGCCGGGGATCGTAGTCGTCGATTCGTTCCGTCCGGTCGGCGGCGGAGGTGTAACTATTGATCGGCAGGGGGCGCTCGGGCTCGACCATTTTATTCAGCGTCTTGCGCTCCACCTCACGAGTTGGGAGGTGACCTCCTTCCTGCTCGGCGAATACGCCGAGCATGAGCAGCGAAGCCCCGTTTTTACCGTGGCCGACAGCATAATATGGCTGGCCCAGGCCACGGACCGGAATTCCGTCGTGCGAAAGCTTCAGGTGATCAAGTCACGCGGCAAGGCACCGATGCCGGGCTTGCACACATTCCGCATCACGGACGATGGCCTCCAGATCTTTCCACGTATCCCGGAGCAGACTCAGAAACGCAAGGCACGGACTCGGGAGCGACTCTCTTCGGGAGTACCGGGAATGGATGAAATGATCGGTGGCGGCTTCATCGCCGGCCATGCTGTGATGCTCACCGGGCCTGCCGGCAGCGGCAAGTCGACGATCGCGACGCAATTCATCGTGGCGGGGGCGAAGGCCGGAGAGTCAGGGGTAATCGCCGTGTTCGAGGAATATCCGGAAGAGTACCTCGCCCGTGCCGAGGCGCGGGGAGCCGGTGCTGCGGAGATGATCCGTTCGGAGAAGCTGGAGGTGATCTATCTTCGCCCACTCGACCTCTCCGTCGATGAGACCCTCGCGGCGATTCTCGAAGCCGTGCAACGCCTCGGGGCGAAACGGGTTGTCATCGACTCGCTGTCAGGGTTCGAAGTCGCGCTCGCGCCGACCTTTCGCGAGGACTTCAGGGAGTCGCTCTACCGCCTGGTCGGAACGTTGACCGCAGCCGGCGTCACAGTATTCATGACTGCTGAAGTCGCGGAAGGATTCGCCGATGTTCGATTCACGACGGAGAGAGTATCCTTCATCACTGACGAGATCATCATCCAGCGCTACGTCGAGATCGAGGGAGAGCTCCGGAGAGTGATGGCGGTGATCAAGATGCGCGGAAGCGAGCACAGCCACGAAATCCGGACCTACGAGGTCACGGCGAAGGGAGTGGTGGTCCGTGGCGCACTCACGGAGTACGACGGGATCTTTACCGGCAACCCTACTCTGCGCGCGAAACCGACCTCCGCGCGAGCGAAACCGTCCTCCGTCCGAGCGAAACCGGCTGCGAAGCGGCGAGGCAGATAGGTCGAGATGGGTTCAGGAACTCGACGGGCTACCAGGGAGGCGCGCGAGGCCGAGCTTTCCCTTCAGGATGCGTTCCGGCAGTACATGGAGAAAGCCCCTCTTCCATTCGCTATTACTCGCGGCGTTACGCACAAGCTTGTCTACGCGAATCCCGCATTCTACCGCCTGGCGGGGGTGGCTGACCACGAAGCGCTCGGCGATCCCATCGCCGATGTGTTCACCGGCAGTGAAAAAAACACGTTGAGCGCCTTGCTCGATCAGGCATTTCGCGACGACGTCGCGCTACGGGACGGGCGTGTCGAGACCTCCCGCGATGGAGGGGCAAGCTGGAGATGCACTGTCTGGCCCGTCATCGATCACGATGGCCGGCCCGCAGCTCTCGGCATCGAGCTACGCGAGGCGGAGGAGCCGGACGCTGCGCTCGACCTTCAGCGACAGGTCACCGAGCAGATGCTCCTCGGCGCGCTGCGGGAGCGGGGCATCGCGGAGGACGCCGAAGCTGCGCGCGGGCGCGCCGCCTTCCTCGCTGAGGCGGGCGGCCTGCTTGCCGGGCCGGTGGACCTGACCAACACGCTCTCCGCGCTGACCCAGCTTGCGCTTCCCACTCTCGGTGCCTGGTGCATCGTTGATCTTCTCGCGGGCGGAGACGCGGTCAATCGCTTGGGCATCTTCCACCCCGACCCGGAAAAGCAGAAGCTTGCCCACGAATTGGAAGCGCGCTGGGCGCCTGAGCCGGACGATGCGTTCGGCGCGCCCGCCATGCTGCGAAGCGCGCAAACGATCGCCATCACCGATAATATCGAGGCTACGCTCGAGGCCGCCGCCCACGGCGCGGAGAACTTGCACATCCTGCGTCAACTCGGTGTCGGCTCGCTCCTCACGGTACCGCTTGTAGCCCGGGGGCGTTTGCTGGGAGCGATCACCTTCGTGAGTGCTCCACCCGGTCGCCCGTATAGCGCGGCAGAGGTGCAGTTGGCTGAGGACCTCGCGAACCGCGGCGCCCTCGCACTCGACAACGCGCAGGTGTATGACCTGGCACTCGCGCTCAAACAGCACGCCGAGACCGCGGATCGGGCGAAGACAGCGTTCCTGGGTGCCTTGAGCCACGAGCTACGCACGCCACTCAACGCAATTGGAGGCTACGTCGATCTCCTCGACATGGGGCTGCGCGGACCCGTGACCGAGGAACAGCATGCCGACTTCGCCCGAGTAAGAACCAGCCAGCAACACCTCCTCGTCCTCATCACCGAGCTCCTCAATTTTGTGCGAGTCGGAAGCGGTAGCGTGTCTTACGTTATCGTGGACGTCGACGCCCGCGACGCGCTCACGCGCGCCGTAGCGCTGATCGAGCCGCTTATCGGCCAGAAGGGACTCGCCTGGGAGGGAATAACTGGGGGGATGGGGCTCGTGGCACGCGCCGATCCGGAGAAGGTGACTCAGATTCTGGTGAACCTTTTTTCCAATGCAATCAAGTTCACTCCCGCGGGCGGGCGTATTTCAGCCGGCTGCGAGGCGACAGGTGATACGGTGCTCTTGCGCATCACCGACACTGGGATAGGCATCCCCGAGGAGAAGCTCGATGCCATCTTCGACCCGTTCATCCAGTTGAAGGAAGGCCTCGCTGACCGCGGAAGCGGCGTGGGGCTCGGTTTGGCGATCAGCCGTGATCTCGCACGCGCGATGAACGGCGATCTCACGGTCGAGAGCGGCGAAGGGACAGGGGCGCGATTCACACTCTCACTTCCGCGTTCGAGCGAGCAGCACTAGTGAGATGCCGTTCACGAGTTGCAGTGCGAAAGGGGGGACTCGAACCCCCACGGATTGCTCCACTGGATCCTAAGTCCAGCGCGTCTACCAATTCCGCCACTTCCGCTCTCGCCGTTCAAAGATAGCGCGAGAAAGGGATCCATCAAACGACAAAGCCCCCGCGGATCACCGCGGGGGCTTTGTCATCGGTGCATTTGCCGCTGCTTAGCCGCCCACTCGCAGATTCACGACGCGCGTCGCGTGCGTCGGGTCAGTCAGTGAGAATACGCTGAGGCTGATGTGGTCGCCGGCCTTGAGGCGCTTCAGCGCATTCTCGAAGTCGGCGGGCGTCACGATGAAGCGGCGCGGACCCGGATAGAGTATTTCGGTGATGACATCGTTCCGCGCCAGCTCTCCCTCGGCCGGCCCGCCAGGGATGACATCGGATACGAGAACGCCGCGGACCGGCGCGGTCATGCGGGCCTGCGCGGCAAGCTCGGTGCTCACCGGAGCGACCGAGATTCCGAGGCCCGGCTGCACACTGCCGCCACCGGCCGGCTGTGTGCGCGTCGTCGCCATTGCTGTCTGAGAGCGCGTTTCGGCTTCCATCAATGTCACCCGGAAAGTTTTCCGCTGACCGTAGCGCATCACGTCGATCTCGACCGTTTCCCCGGGATTGTGATTCCGCACGATGCGCTGGAGCGTGCTGACGCGGTCGACATCCTGTCCGTCGGCCTTGACGATGACATCGCCGGCCTGAAGGCCCGCCCTACGGGCGGGAGTGTCCTCGCTCGGGAAGTTTCGAACCAGAACTCCCCGGATGTTCTTCACGCCGGCGACCGCGGCGTCGGCGGGCGTTACGTCCTCGATGCCGATGCCGAGCGCCGGAATTCGGACCCGGCCGTGCGCGATGATCTCATCCATCACTCTCTTGGCCAGGGTGATCGGAATGGCGAACCCGTAACCGGCGTTGTAC
>JANMTG010000180.1:0-1807 GCA_031390205.1 Gemmatimonadota bacterium | reverse complement strand
GGCCGCCGCGCCGAATCGGTTCTACCCAGCGGTATCCTGGGTTTCGAACTTTCCCGACATCGCTGCTCTGCGCGAGAGATATCGCCAGGGAAGGCTCAAGGGAATCGGCGAGATTGGTACGCAGTACGCTTCGATCGCGCCGACTGACCCACGGCTTGAGCCGTATTTTGCGCTCGCTGAGGAGCTCGACGTGCCCGTCTTGATTCACACGCTTGGATTCGGGGCGCACCTGAAAGGGTTTCGCTCGTCGCTGGGACATCCGCTCGGACTCGAAGACGTGGTCGTTCGACATCCCAGGCTTCGGATCTATTTCGAAAACGCGGGTTATCCCTTCCTCGATGAAACCGTCGCATTGATGACGCAGTATCCCCAGGTACACGCTGATGTCTCTACAATCACCTGGATCATTCCGCGTCCGGCATTCCACCGCTATCTGCAGGGCCTCGTCGAGGCCGGTCTGGGCAAGCGACTCATGTTCGGTTCCGACCAAATGGAATGGCCCGAGACGATTGGCCTGGCGATCGAGTCGATTGAATCGGCACCGTTTTTGACGGCGGAGCAAAAGCGCGACATCTTTTTCAACAACGCTGCCCGATTCCTTCACCTTGACCCGAAGACGTTGGGGTCCAGGTAGAAAGGGCTGCCTAACAGCGCATGCACCAGACGGCGCGCAGAGTAAAACGGCGAACGCGCCGCTGGTGATGCGCAGGCGTTGGGCTGACGGAAAACACGAAGCCATCCGACGATGATAAAATCGTGACCATGGAAACGACTGAGAAGCAGCGAGCCATCGACGCGCTCCGTGCCTTGCCCGAACACGCCACGATTGAGGATGCCATCGAGCGGTTGTGCTTCATGGCGAAGATCGAGGAAGGTCTTCGGCAATCCGATGGGCGCCGGCTCGTGTCCCACGACGAGATCAAGAAACAATTCATGTCGTGAGGGTTCTCCTCTGGACCGAACAGGCCCGTGCCGACTTGGCGGCCATTCACGCCTTCATCAGTCAAGTCTCTCCCCACTACGCGTCGGTCATCATCGCTCGGCTGATTGCTGCCACGGAGCGGCTGGTTCCGTTCCCCGAGTCTGGTCGAACCGTTCCGGAATTCGAAACGCCTGCCGTACGAGAAGTCGTACTTCGACCCTATCGCATTGTCTACCGGCTGGTGGGCACCGACGAGATCCACGTGCTCACCGTGCATCACGGCTCGCAGCGTTTTCCATCGGAACTCTGAACGACAGCCCAACAACCGAATGGAGCCGACGCGCCTGCCGATTCGTGCGATCATGTCGCCACGGCGCGCGGCTCATTCGGAACGTTAGACCGACGAACAAGTAATCATGCCTGAAGTCAGCATTCACGCGCTCGTGCCGGATGCCCAGGCGCTGCTGGGACTGTCACCTGAGGAGCTGGCAGGCGTGGTTCTTCAATATCTAAACTCGCTGTCATCTTCAAACAGTGGCCAGCTGAATCGGTACAACTTCAGCCTACCGCACACCGTCGAGGCATATCCGCCTCAGCATCGTGATCAAATCAGTCGGGCGCTCATGGAGGCATGGGTCTGGTTGGAACGCGAGGGGCTGCTGGCACCAAAACCTGGCTCGCAAGGCGAGTGGGTATTCGTGACTAGACGCGGCCAGCAACTAGCGACGCCGGCCGACTTACAGAGTTACCAACGCTCGAACGTGCTTCCGCGGCAGTTTCTCCACCCACGGCTCGGACAGAAGGTCTGGGGGTCTTTTCTCCGCGGTGACTACGACACGGCCGTGTTCCAGGCCTTCAAGGAAGTCGAGGTGAAGGTTCGGGACA
>JANMTG010000219.1:0-5158 GCA_031390205.1 Gemmatimonadota bacterium | reverse complement strand
GGTGGGGAAGCTCGAGCTGGCGGATGAGTCGTGCAACAAGTCACTCGCCGAGGCACGACGCCGCAACGATCGTCTCACCATTGCCGGAGCGCTCAAGTGCCGCGCGCGGATCGAGCGCGAGCGGGGCGCCTTCAACGACAGCATCGCGACTCTGAGGATCGGTATCTTCGAGGCCGAAGGCCTCGAAGACCGGCTGCTCCAGGCAGAGATGCTGCGCGAGTTCGGGCAGACGTCTCGCGCGCTCGGAAACTCGGCCGAAGCGCGGCTGGCCTGGCAGGAGGCGGCTGAGTCCTTCCAGGGAGTAGGGGCCCTCCATGAGGCCGCGGAGATCAACGCCCTGCTGGCCTCGCTTCCCAGCTAATTGCCCGTCCGTTCGATCCCAATAGTGGCGTAATCCCCGCCAGCTGGCTGCAACCCCGCCCAATGGCCCTAACCCCTGAAAGACAGGTGACTTAGGCCTCCTTTCCGTCGTCTAAAAGACATATCGCCTGATGAGCTTGGGCGACCGTTCGGCTACGCAAGCTTCCTCATTCCTCGCCCGGCAGGTAATCGCCTGTGCGAACTAAGGAAACGGTGTCACTATTTCGGCCCGATCACACAACGCGGCAACGGACCGCTGGAGCTCCCTCGTCATCGGCGAGAGCCAGGCTATCCGCGATGCAATTGCACTCGCTACGCAAGTGGCCACCAGCCGCAGTGTCACCGTGCTGCTCGTCGGAGAAACGGGGACGGGAAAGGAGCTTTTCGCCCGCGGAATCCACTCCGAGAGTGCCCGGGCCGAAGAACCGTTCGTCGCCATCAACTGCGCCGCCATTCCGGAGACGCTGCTCGAGAGCGAGCTGTTCGGGCACGAGCCGGGGGCTTTCACCGACGCGAGAACTCTCAAGCGGGGACTCTTTGAAGTCGCCGGCGCGGGGACCGTCTTTCTCGACGAGGTCGCCGAGCTTCCACTCAAGCTTCAGGCAAAGCTCCTTCGCGTAGTAGAGGATAGACGGTTCCGCCGCCTCGGGGGGTCGGAAGAGCGCACCCTGGCGGCGCGCATCGTCGCCGGCACAAACATGTCGCTCGAGACCGCAGTCGCGGAAAACCGCTTTCGTGCCGACCTGTTCTACCGCCTGAACGTCGCCGGGCTGGAGCTGCCCGCACTCCGCGAGCGGGCGGGCGACATTCCCATTCTCGCCGAGTATTTCGTCCGGCGACATGCCGAAACCGAAAGTAGGGCCAAGTTACGACTCGCCGCGGATTCCCTGAACGCACTTGAGCGGCACCGCTGGCCCGGAAACATCCGTGAGCTCAAGAACGTGATCGAGCGCGCGGTGGTGGTGTGCACGGGCGACGTGATTCAGCCCCGCCACCTGTCACTGCAGCGGCGCTCATTCGTCCCACTGGTAGAGATGCCTGCCGGCACCATGATACACATCCCCCTCGAGGGCAAATCACTCCAGGCGATCGTGGACGAAGCAATACACATTACTATCGGCTCGACCGGCGGCAATCTGAGCGCCGCGGCGAGAATACTCGGAATCTCCAGACCAACCCTGATGCGCAAGCTGCGCGATGAGGGAACTGTGAGGCGCACCATACTCGCGTCGTCATGACGGCTACGCCGACTGCGGGGATATACGCGGCGGAGTCAGCGGCGATAAGAGCGTTGATCGACGAGGCAAAGGGAGCGGAGCGTGATGGGCGGTGGAGCGATGCATCCGCCCGCTACGAAATGCTCGTCCGGAATCCGGAAGCGCAGGTGCAGACACGCCTCGCCGCCCTGCGGTGGCTCGGGCGCGCCTATCTCGAGCAGGGAAACCGCGGTGCGGCAATGGACGTGCTTGAGGCTGCGGTCGCCGCAGCTACCCAGGCAGGGTCGCGATCCGCGCTCGTCCAGGCGGTCAACGTCGTCGCCATCGTGCACCAGACCGGTGGAGACCTGGACGGCGCTGAAGCCATGTACAAGGAAGCGAGGCTAACCGCCGCCGTTATCGGGGATGCTCAAGCAATGGCGATGATCGACCAGAATCTCGGCACGGTGGCCATCATCCGCGGCGATGCGCGTCGCGCCCTTGAAGCGTTCATTCTCAGTCGGCAAGGGTACGCCGCTCTCAGCATGAAAGACCAGGAAGCGCAGGTGCTCAACAACATGGGCCTGGCTTACACGGACCTCGGAGAAGTGGAGCGCGCCGAAGAGGCGTACGTCGCGGCGGAACGCGCATTCGGCGACGAGCACGACACGCCAACGAGTTAGAGGTTGCCCTCAATCACATTGAGCTCTGCATTGCAACGGGCCGCTTCGAAGAGGCAAAGGCGCGGTCGGACCCGCTGCTCGAGCTGAGACGGGAGATCTCGGCCGGTTTGCGCGGGGAAGTCTTTCGCCACGTCGGTGTCGTCGCGCGGGAAGGGGGAGACTACGTTCGGGCGGCCGAGTACCTCGGTCGGGCAGCCGAGTGTGCCGCGGAAGGAGAAGATCTCTTCGCCAGGGCCGACATTGCGGAGCAGCTGGCGGAGCTTTACTGGACCCAGAAGCGGCATCGGGACATGTTGGCGCAGCTGAACGAATCGCACGCACTGTACACGCGCCTCAAATCACAGCACCGGATCGCCAAGGTCGAGGAGCGGAATACCGCGCTCGAGGCGCGGTTTCTCGAGATGGCGCATCACTGGGGTGACTCTATCGAGAGCAAGGACCGCTACACTCAGGGCCACTGCCAGCGCGTGGCCTTTCTCGCTTGCGTGCTTGCCGACAGCGCCGGCATGGACTCGCGCTCACTGTTCTGGTTCCGACTGGGCGCGCTACTCCATGACATCGGGAAGATCATCGTGCCGACCGAGGTACTCAACAAGGCTGGCCAACTCACGGCCGAAGAATGGGCGATCATGAAGCGTCATCCAATCGCCGGTCTGGAGCTGGTCGCGGACATCGACTTTCCCGGCGACGTACGGGCGATCATCCGCAATCACCACGAGCGCTGGGACGGTCGAGGATATCCCGACGGCCTGGCGGGAGAGGACATCCCCTTCGCGGCGAGAGTACTGTGTGTCGCCGATGTCTACGACGCCCTCACGTCGACGCGCTCGTACCGCCCCGGGATGACTCCACCGCAGGCCGCACGGGCAATGCGGGCTTCGTCCGGGCAGTTCGACTCCAACCTCCTCGAGACGTTTCTCAGCTGGGCGGGCGAGACGGACAGCGCGGCGCAAGCGTTGCCCAACCACCTGACGAATCTTTCACCGGAAGCATCTGCGTGACCGAACGGAAGGTGCTGTCGGCCGTACTCGTTTTCACCGTGTTCGGTTCGGGCTGCGCTGAGGACCCGGGCAGCAAAGTTGGCGGCACCATCGTCTTTTCGGCGTCCGCTGACGCCGACGTTCTCATTCCGCCGCTCACTCTGACGGTTCTGGGCAAGCAGATTGTCGATCAGATGTTCGACAACCTCGCCGACATCGGAGAAGATCTCAACACCGTTGGGGATGCCGGCTTCACGCCGCGGCTTGCCCGCCGCTGGCGCTGGGGCGGGGACTCGCTCACGATCGACTTCGAGATCGACCCCGGCGCAAGGTGGCACGATGGACGTCCGGTCAGGGCGACGGACGTCGAGCATACGTTTCGGCTCGTAAAGGACCCGGCGCTCGCGTCGCCACTTTCGTCGAGCCTCAACAACGTGGATTCGGTATCGGTCGTTGATTCGCTCACCGCGCGCGTGTGGCTGCGAGAGAAGAAGCAGGACTCGTTCTTCAAGGTCACGCAGCCCGTTCCGATACTTCCTTCCCACCTGGCGGCCGCTACGTCTGCCGCGGGCCTTCGCGCCGGGAGCTTCGCGAGCAATCCAGTCGGCAGTGGAAAATTCCGGTTCGGCGCCTGGGAGCGCGGCGCCCGAATAGTACTCGTCGCCGACAGCGCGAATTACCGCGGCCGCCCGAAGGCCGACAGACTCATCTGGCTGGTGTCCGCCGACTATCCCACCGCGGCGTTGCGGTTTCTCACCGGCGCGGCGGATTTCATCGACGTCCTGCGGCCGGAATACGTCGCCAAAGCCGTGGCGGAGGGGAAAGAAATCCGCGCCTCGACCGGAAGTCTCGATTATGGGTACGTAGCCTTCAACCTCGTCGACAAAAAAACGGGACGGGCTCACCCGGTGCTCGGCGAGCGCGAGGTTCGGCGAGCGCTCGTGATGTCGGTCGATCGCGCGGCGCTGGTGCGAAACGTGTTCGACACCTTCGGGCTCGTCGCTCACGGTCCCGCCACGCGCCTCTTGCCGACCAACGATACGACTTCGTCTTTGCCGTATGACACCGCGCGCGCGGCGAGATCGCTCGATTCGCTGGGCTGGCGTCGAGGCACGGATGGGATGCGCAGGCGCGGGAGCATTCCTCTCGCTTTCTCGCTCATCGTCCCCAGCTCCAGCGCCAACCGCATGAAGCTGGCGGTGCTGCTTCAGGATCAATGGCGGAAAACGGGCGCGAGAGTCTCGGTGGATCCGATCGAGGTCAACACCTTCGGCGCGCGCATGGAAGAGCGCAACTTCGATGCGCTTCTCAACGCATGGCACATCGAGCCCACGCCATCTTCCGTGCGGGAGGAATGGGCGAGCAGTGAGATCAAGCCGGGCGGCTACAACGCTTCGTCTTACCGCAGCGCTGAATTCGACGCGGTGATCGATAGCGCGACGAGAGAGGTCAACCCCGGCAAGAGCGTAGAGCTCTATCGCCGCGCCTACCGGATTCTCGCTGAAGACGCGCCGGCCTTGTGGCTCTACGAGCTCAGAAACGTGTACGGCATCTCGAAGCGGATTCGGCCCGTAGGGCTGCGCGCGGACGCATGGTGGGCCAACCTCGCCGATTGGAGCGTGGTGACGCCGGACGCACGATAGGCGAGGTCTCGGCAGACGGTACCTGCGCGTTGTTAGCGTCCACGCGCAAAAACGCCCCGGCCGTTATCCGCCGGGACGTTCTCTTTATCATGAGCGATCGCTATTTCTTGTCGTCCACTATCTCGTAGTCGGCTTCGACTACGTCGTCGGCGGGTGGCGCGCCCGCCTCCGGTGCGGCGGCCGGCCCGCCAGCCTCGCCGGCGCTCGCAGCTTCGGCCTGCCCTTGCTGCTGGTAGAACGCCTGCCCCGCCTCGCTGAATACTTTGCTCAGCTCTTCTTGGGCCGCACGGATCTCG
>JANMTG010000171.1:0-4522 GCA_031390205.1 Gemmatimonadota bacterium | reverse complement strand
TGTGCCGCTTCCCCTATAGCCAGAGTGGGTGAGACCGCCGGAATCGTTGTGACCGGCGACGGGCCTCGGATAGTCATTTACTTGTGAAAGGCATGTCTGACGCGGAGCTGATTGCCGCTGTTCTGGCCGGCGACACCGAATCCTTTGCGGAACTCGTGCGGCGCTACCAGGACACGTGTACCCGGTTTGCCGTGCGGATGCTTGGATCGCACGCCGACGCCGATGACGTGCTCCAGGCGGCTTTCATGCGTGCCTTTCGGGGGCTGCGTGGGTGCCACGATCCCGACCGGTTCGGAGGATGGCTCTACCAGATCGTTGTGAACGAGTGCAGGACCTTTGCCTCCCGGCAGCGCAAGAGAGAGCTGCGGTTCGTTGCAGACGGCGAAGCGATCGATCGGGCGGTTGCCAGCCCGACAGAGCTGGAGGCGGAAGGCGGTATGGGCGATCACATCGAGCTCGCCCTTGGAATGCTTCCGGCGGACCAGCGCGAGGCGTTTCTGCTGAAGTACGTTGAAGAGCTGAGCTACGAGGAAATTTCGGGCATTACCGGCGTCGGTGTCTCGGCGCTCAAAATGAGAGTGAAACGTGCCTGCGACGGGCTGCGTGATCTTCTGGAGGGAGTGTACCATGACTGAGAACCCAAGCGACTCGCGAGACGCACAGGACACGGCCTTCCTCGAGCGTGTCGCCGGCCCGTTGCGCTCACCCGAATTCCTCGATGAATCCTTCGGGGAGCGGCTGATGGAAAGGATTCGCCGGGAAGGGTCGGCGTATTATCCCGGTCCTGCCTCGACACACGCCGCGTCGTGGTGGCGGAGCGAGCGGGTCGTGCGTCTCTCGCCGCTCACAGGCTTGGCGGTTGCGGCCGGGCTCGCGGGAATCATCGCCCTGTCCAGTCTCGGCGGCGGCGCGAGAAGCGGATCGGGCTCCACCGTCGTTTCGGACAGACCGGCGGTACAGAGCGCGACCCGCAGCGACACCGTGCATGTGGTGAGATTCGTTTTTGTCGACTCGCGTGCCAACACCGTCGAGATCGTCGGCGATTTCAATGCCTGGACCAAGGGCGTCACCCGGCTCGAGCGGTCGGGTGCCCCCGGGGTGTGGGCCGTCTCTGTAGCCTTGCCATCCGGCCGCCACGAGTACGCCTTCATCGTCAACGGCTCCCGCTGGATCGCCGATCCGCTTGCCCCGAAAAGCTCTGATGATTTTGGAACCGAGAGCGCGGTGATAAGCGTGGGCGCGACGGGACAGAGTGAGACGTAGTTGCGGCTGCCCCCGCCGGACAAGTCGCGGGCGGCTCCGCACAGTTGGATCAGATTCCGGGGCAAGAGCATTAAAGGGTGCCGTCGCCGCATTTCTTTTCTGTTCGAGTCCAGCGCTCGCTCAGCGCGTTCACAGTAGCCTCGATATTGGGGCAGTCAGGGTTCGTTACGCAGACACTCTAAACGTCTCGGCGGGCGCAATCACCCCTGACATCCGCGTCGACGGGGAGCTCGCGTTCGCCCAGGCGTCGGGGACCTTCTCCCAATTCTCGAGCGGCGGGTGGAGCATGCAAGGAGCGTTCGCGGGCTCTCTTTTCACAACGACGCGGCGGAGCTTGTTCGGGGAGGTCGCCGGTTTCGCCGGAGGCAGCGCGCACCAGAACGGAACGCGCACTGGGCAGACCAGCGCGAACGGGCGCCTTCACACCGCCAGCGCGAGCTGGGGAGGGTTCGTGGGCGCTGGCGGCGGGGCGACCTGGGACGGCGGCTCCTGGCGACGCCTTGTGCTCGGCGAGCTCGGAGGATGGGTCCGCAACGACGCAGGCGTGGCTCTGCTCACTATCAGCCCGGTCACCGTCAACGACTCGATCAGATATGTGGATGCCCAGCTCGCTCTCTCCCGCACCCTGAGCAGCGTCGATTTGTCGGTGCTGGCGGGAATGCGGGGCGGCAGTCAGGCTCCCGGTGTGGGTGCGAGGACGACATCGTGGGCGAGCCTCAGTGCCGTCGCGTGGCTCAACCCCCGGCTCGGCGTGGTCGCGAGCGGCGGCACCTACCCTGTCGATCCGACCCAGGGATTTCCGGGGGCCCGCTTCGTGTCCCTCAGCATTCGCGTTGCCACCGAGCGGAAGCGCGTCACGATGAGGACGAATGCCGAGGTGGCGGGCGCGGTTGAGCCAGAAACCTCAGGCTCGGGATCGTTCGTCGAAGGATTCCGCGTGGATCGCCAGAGCGGTGGATCAGTTTCCTTGCGCGTGAACGCCCGGGGCGCGCAGAGCGTCGAGGTCACCGGCGACTTCAGCGGCTGGATTCCCGTCAATCTCCAGCGTACCGGCGACGGATGGTGGATGGCCGCGCTTCCGCTCAAGCCGGGACAATATCAGATGAACGTGCGAGTCGATGGCGGAAAGTGGCTCGTTCCTCCTGGCCTGCTTCCTCTGCAGGATGAGTTCGGTGGATCCGTCGGATTGCTCGTGATCGAATGAAATGCGCCGGTGTGACTTTCCCCATGGCAGATATAGTCTATTGGTTATCAAGTGCCAGCACGGGAGTTCGGGGGCGTTTCAGGCCCCTCGATAACTGGCGCGTAGCCAATAACTCCCGAAAGGAGATGCTATTCATGAGACGAATTCGAGGCGTTGCGCTGCTCTTTCTGGCGACCTCACTGGTCGCCCAGGGATCGAGCGCGCAGACTCCGGCAATGGATCCTTCGGCTCGGTTGAGAGCGGTGCTGCCCGCCGACGTGGCGCAGCGCGTACTCAGCCGGATCGTCGATGCCCGCGCGCGGCAGCTCCCGGCCGAAGCCCTCGAGAACCGGGCCCTCAAGTTTGCGGCGAAAGGTGTCGCACCCGGGGACATCGAGCGCTCGGTAAATGAGCAGGCTGACCGCATGGGCGTCGCGAGAAACGCGATTGTGCGCGGCCGAGGGGCCCAGGCGCGCGGCGATGAGATCGAGGCGGGTGCCGAGGCGCTGCGGAAGGGAGTCGATGGAGCGGCCGTCAGCATGCTGGCGAAGAGCGCCCCTCCGAAAAGGTCTCTCGCGGTCGCGCTGTTCGTGATCGGGAGCCTTGCCGACCGGGGGCTTCCTTCGGATGAGGCCGTCAAGCGCGTTCTCGATAAACTGGACGCCCGCGCATCGGATGCCGACCTCGAAAGGATGCCGGGACAACTGCCCGCCCAGGCGGCGCGAGGTCAGGCGAATCGGCCGGACCCGACGGGATCCGGGGTGAGCGCCGCCAAGCGGCCCGCTACAATCCCCCGCCCCGCTTCCGCAGGTCCGCCGGCGGGAGTGCCCGCCAATGCGGGCATTCCCGCGAATCCGGGTCGAGGCACGAAACCTCCGCCAGGGATCTAGTCGGGGCCAGCCAAAAGGAAGTAGAAATCTCTTAAAGCGGGGGACGGCCCAGATGCCGTTCCCCCCTTTCTTTTCGGGATTACCGACGAGCGCGAGCCTGAAACTGCGGATGAGCTTGAGTCGGGTTTTTTTAGACGGACGGTGACCGTTCGAGGTGATCCGGGAGTCACTCCTAATAGATGGGTGCGGCGTCACTCGACCGACCCCGAACGACGAAAGTCAACAGTCATTGAGGAGATCAAAATGCGCAGAATCCTTCGCCGATTAGCGGCGGTCTCGGTTGCAATTCTTTCCATCGCCGCGTGCAGCGATTCTTCGGGCACGAATACCGGCTTGCTCACGGTCCGTCTGACCGACGCGCCCTTCCCGTTCTCCGAGGTCGCCAGTGTCGACGTTTTCGTGATCCGTGTCGAGGCCCGGAACAGTGAGCCGACTGATACGGAAGCGGCGGACGAAGCCAGCCGCGGCGGATGGACGACCATCGCCGAGCCCAACGTCTTGATCAATCTGCTCGACCTGGGGGGCGGCAGGACGACCAACCTCGGCGCGACCACGCTTGCGACCGGAGTGTACCGGGGATTCCGCCTCATTCTCGACACCAACAGGTCGACGATTACCCTCAAGGACGGCAGCAAGCCGCCGATCCAGTGGCCAAGCGCGGGCCGCACCGGCATCAAGATCAATCTCGATGAGCCCATCGAGCTCACCGCGGATGGATCGGTCATGACTCTCGACTTCGACATCGGGCGGAGCTTCGTGATGCGCGGCAACACCGCCGCCAGCGGCTTCAACTTCAAGCCGGTCATTCGCGCGGTCGCGCAGGACATCACCGGCAGCGTGAGCGGATCGGTCCGGGCCAATACGGCGACCGGCGCCGCCGTTCCGGGCGCGACGGTCGAAGTGCTTACAGCGGGGTCACTTCTCACCGACAACGATCCAACGCACATCGTCGGGTCGACGCCGACTGATGCAAGCGGAAACTTCCGGATCGCTTTCCTGCTGCCCGGCACCTACGTGCTTCGGGCGACGCCTCCGGCGACTTCAGGCTTCCAGCGGGCTCTCCTTGCCGGCGGCCTGACTATCACCACCAGTACCGAAACGTCGGGACAGGTCATTGTCGTGCCTCCTGTCGTGACTCCGTAACAAGACTCGAGAGCAAGATGAAAGGGGCAGCGAGTTTCTTCGC
>JANMTG010000121.1:0-4086 GCA_031390205.1 Gemmatimonadota bacterium | reverse complement strand
GCTTGGGCGGAGCCGGGTACTACGCTCGCGCCAGCTTCGCTGGCACTCGCCCGTCTCCTTGGTCGCTCGCTTTGGAAAGCGCCTGCGAGAACTCACTCCCCACCTTCCCTCTCGACTCCCGATACACGAGAGGTCGCGGTTCATCCGACCGCACCTCGCGCGGCGGGCACACGCACTTCTCGACTGCACCGTTAGGTCTCCCACGGGACTTACGCCGGCGCGCCCCCGATCGCACGCACCAGCCAACTACATCGTCGCGGGAATGCACGGTAGTCATGCAGTTCGTTCGCCCCGGAGTGGCGCGCAGGGTCTCCACTCGCGCGGCAGTTGCTCCTACAGATCTATGTAGGGAGAGGCTGGGTGTCCGCGCAGGCGGCGTTGCGCGTAGCAAGAGACTCGCCGACACCGCGCTCTAACCCGCGCCAGGGCGAGGCTCGCAGCGCGTAAGCGCATAGCCGCCGAAACGGGCACCCAGCCTCGACCCCTGCGATCCGTAGGAAACGAAATCAGCGCGAGTATGAAACCCAGCGCATCATCTCCCGCATGGTGGGTTTCTTTCCGTACATGAGCAATCCGACCCGATAGATGCGCGACGCCAGCCACAGCGCGGCGATGCAGCCGAGGATCAGGAATCCTATGCTGGCGGCCATTTCCAGCGGCGGCACTCCCGTGACGGCCATGCGGATGGGCATGATGATCGGCGAAGTGATTGGGACCAGCGACAACACCTGCGCCGTAGTCCCCGTCGGGTTCAGCAACACCGGCTGAATGAACACGCCCGCGGACACGATCATGATCATGAGCGGAGTCGCGGCCTGTCTGGCTTCCTGCTCGCTGTTCACGGAGGACCCAACGGCGGCATACAGCGACGCGTAGAAGATGAAGCCAAGCAGGAAGAAGAGGAGAAGGAGGATCGCCGCGCCGAGAGAGATCTCGGGCAACGAGAAGCTCATCACCGGCGCGCCGAGCTTCTCCATGATTGGTGCGCGCAGCTTGAGCAGGACGTACGTCGTCGCGATCCAGAGCACCTGCTGCGTCAGCCCGACCGCGCCGACGCCAAGGACTTTTCCCACCAGCAGCGTGTCCGTCGGAACGCTCGACATCACTACCTCAGCGACGCGGCTCGTTTTCTCCTCGATGACGCTGCTCATGATCGTCTGGCCGTAGATGATGATCGTCATGTACAGCAGGAACCCGATGGCAAAGCCGAACATCACGCTCGCCATCCCCGACCCGCCGCGGCCCCGGTCGGTAATCCTCTCGGTGGTGAAATCCAGCGGTATGAACGTTAGCTCCTTCGTGCGCGAGTTATCAATTCCGATTTTCTCGAGGCGCGAGGCGAGAATCGTCTGCCGCAGCGCGCTCCGTATCTGCGCCATGTCGGGAATCGAGCTGGCGTTGCGTCCGGCATATCGCGCCGTTTCACCGGCGACCGTCCGGTCTGTCACCACGAGGTAGCCGACCTTTTCCTTTGACATTACCCTGCCCGTAGCAGTGCTCTCCGCCGCGGCCAGTCTGGCGGGAGCGACGACGATGACCTCCGGGACTCTCGTCTTGTCAGTCGTGTCGCCCGCAATGGCGAAACTGAGCCGCTGCCCGAATCCGGTAGCGGTCGCGTCGAGAATAGTCGTGTTGTAGACCTCGCTGGTCGCCTTGCTGCGCGAAGCCAGCCACGCGGGGATGATGATGATCGCCGCGAAGAACACCGGCCCGAGAAAAGTCGCGATGAGAAACCACTTCGACCTCACGCGCTCCAGGTACTCGCGCTTGATGATCGCCCAGAGCTTAGCCATGTCCGCTCATCCCGCCTTCAACCTGTGCCCACGCGGCACGTTCACCTGCCGGAGCGGTCCCGCTAACCTTCTCCAGGAAGATCTGGTGCAGTGACGGCTGGATCATCTCGAAGCGCTGGACGGCCGCACCGGATTCGATCACGCGACGAAGCAGTGCCTGCGGGTCGGCGCCGGGCGCCATCTCGATTTCGAAGAAGCGGTTCGAATCGTCCGCGCGCCTGACCAGCGATGTGTCGCGGAGAATCGAGGCGATTCCCTCCATCCCGCCCCCGTCGAGTGCGAGCGCGATGTTGCGCCGGCCGTGCTCTTTCTTCACGCCGGTGACCGTTCCGTCGAGCACCTTCTCTCCGCGCGCGATGATGCACACCGAATCGCACAGCCGCTCGGCGTTGTCCATCAGGTGCGTGCTGAAGATCACCGTCTTCCCGCGCCGCTTGAGGTCGACGACGGTGTCCTTGAGCGCCTGCGCGTTGATCGGGTCGAGCCCGCTGAACGGCTCGTCGAGTATCACCAGATCTGGATCGTGAAGTAGCGTCCCGATGAACTGCACCTTCTGCTGCATTCCACGCGAAAGCTCATCTACCTTGGCGAGTCCCCAGTCTTTTTCCGGTGTCTTGAGCGACAGCCGCTCCATCCACTCGTCGATGCGGTGCTCGGCGTCACGTCCCCCTACTCCCTTCAGCTCCGCCAGGAACTTGAGCACGTTTCTCACCTGCATCTTCCGGTAGAGACCGCGCTCCTCGGGGAGATAGCCGAGGCGCTCGGTGATCTTGGGATCATTGGATGGCCGCCCGAAGATCCGGATCGTTCCGGTGTCGGGTGCGATGATGTTGAGAATCATCCGGATGGTGGTGGTCTTGCCGGCGCCATTCGGTCCGAGCAAGCCATACACGCTTCCCGGTGGAACGCGTAGCGTCAGCTCGCGCACCGCCGTGTGCTCGGCGAAGCGCTTGGTGACGCCTTCTATGTCGATCGCGTTGTCGGTCATGTAGTTTCGTGGCGTGAGGCGAACTCAATATACGCTCACCAGCGCATGACAGGCGCGGAAACTCTGGCCATGGGCGTGCTGTTTTTCGCCGCCGCAGCTCTCTATTCGTCGGTCGGCCACGCAGGCGCGTCCGCGTATCTCGCGGTAATGGCGCTGTTCGGCCTCGCGCCCGACGTGATGAAGCCGACAGCACTCGTCCTCAACATCGTTGTCGCAACGGTGGCGTCGCTGAAATTCTTTCGTGCCGGTTTGTTTTCCTGGAATCTCTTCTGGCCTTTTGCGGCTACATCGATCCCCGCCGCATTCATCGGCGGTGCGATGACGCTTCCGGCACGAGGGTACAAAATCGTTCTCGGTGTAGTCCTGTTGTACGCCGCGGCGTGGATGTTCTACTCGGCGCGGCGAAGCGTGCACGCCGTCGTGAGCAACCCGCCTCTCGCCGCGGCGCTCACTTGGGGACTGGTGATCGGGCTCGTCTCGGGAATGACCGGTGTCGGTGGCGGAATCTTTCTGAGCCCACTGCTTCTCATCATCGGCTGGGCGGAGACGCGGCGCACCTCGGCGGTTGCGGCAGTGTTCATTTTGGTGAACTCGATTGCCGGCCTGCTCGGGCATCTGTCGAGCATCGCTGAAGTGCCGGAGAGTATTTCTCTGTGGGGCCTTGCCGTGCTCGCTGGAGGATGGATCGGTTCACGCCACGGCAGTACGAGACTCGCAGCGCCAGTTCTGCGCCAGCTCCTGTCGGTGGTGCTGCTCGTAGCGGCGCTGAAACTCATCGCGTTCTGACATCGTTGGACTTTCAATGGCGAAGGTGGTTGCTTTCAGAGCCAACAGGAGAGTCGATCCGTGATCAAGGCAGTAATTGCGATTCTGGCGGGAATGCTGCTGCTCGCTGATTTCTTCAATCAGGGCAAGGCATCGCGATTCGTCGCTTCCCTGCGGCCCTTCGACGCCGCCATCGGAATCGTGGCGATAATTCTGGGAGTGCTCAATCTCCTGAGTCTGGTTGGGATTTTCCTGATTCTGGGAGGGCTCGTGCTCGGGTCCCGCGCACTCGCGTCGGTTCCCAACATCGGCGACAACCTCGTCCGGGCGGGAGCCGCCGTCGGCGCATTCCGCCTGCTCGTTGGCTCCGTCCTGCTCGTCCTCGGAGTGCTCACGATGCTCGGCCGGATTCTGTAAGCTCAACCCGTTGTCGTGGGCCCGGTCCGCGAAGCCGCGACCGTCACGCCGAAAGCGGCAACCCAGAGTCCGGTGACGAGCGCCGTCGGCGTCCAGAGATGGCCGGTGAAAGGACCGGGCGTG
>JANMTG010000077.1:0-6569 GCA_031390205.1 Gemmatimonadota bacterium | reverse complement strand
AGCGAGAAGCCGCGAAGCCCCGCCCCCCTCCGACGCACCGGCGAAGATGCCGAGGAATCGGGGCTCGTTACGCCTGCAGCCTGTCAATGCGAAACGGTGACAGATCGAAACTTGTGCGTCCGTCAATCAGTAGCTCAGCCTGAAGCTGGCCGATCGCGCTCGCGAATTTGAATCCGTGTCCCGAGCACGGGCTCGAAATAAGCACCTGCGGATGCAGCGGGTGAAAGTCCACGATGAAATCGTGGTCGGGCGTGTTGGTGAAGAGACAGGTATCACTCTCGCGGATTGGCGCAGCGGACAGCGCGGGCAGGACCGGCTTCAACGCCGCACGCAGCGAGATCACGTCGCGATCATCTATTGTCCGCCTGATCGCCGCGGGATCGCCGCTCGTTTCCCCGTCGTGCATCACGGATGCCTTCACTCCCCGCGGCAGGCGCGGAAATCCGTAACAGATGCCGCCGGGCTTGTACTCGTGCGCGTAGATCGGGAAACGCGCCCGCTCATACAGCTCGGCATCGACGTGGGGCTCCAGCCAGAACACCGCCTGACGCTCGACGGTCAGTGGCAAGTCGATGTCGCGCAATAGTCCACGTGTCCATCCTCCGGCCGCGATCACCAGCCGGTCGGCGAGGTAGGTATCGGCGGCGGTCTTCACCCCGACACCTTCGCCATCCGCTCTCCATTCGAGCACCGGCGCATCGAAGCGCGCCTCTGCGCCCGCCTTCAGGGCGAGCTCGAGGTGCGCCGCGTTACAGGCCTCGGGATCCAGATACCCCGCTCGTGGATCGAGCACCGCTACCAACTCGTCGGCGAGCTGAAACGCGGGAAACCGCGCTCGCGTCTGGCTGGCGTTCAGAACTTCTTGCGGTAGCCCATGCTCGGCCGCGCTTCTCAACGTGCCGATGACGACCGAGCCGTCGGGCGGACCAATCATCAGTCCCCCGGTGATAGTCATCAGAGTGGTGTCGCTCCGCTCCTCGAGGTCTTTCCACAATTCGTACGCACGTTGCACGAGCGGCACATACAGCGGATGCTCGAAGTACATCTCGCGGATGATACGGCTGTCGCCGTGCGAGGAGCCGAGCTTGTGAGCGGATGCGTACTGTTCAAGGCCGAGCACGCGCCAACCGCGGTGCGCGAGGTGGAATAGAGTCGCGCGACCCATGGCGCCAAGGCCGATTACAATGGCGTTGTAGCTAGGACTCACCCCGCGACTCCCAGGTCAGAGCTGCTCCGCGAACATGGTTTTGTAGTGGCGGTACCACTCACTCTGAAACCGCTCCTCCGGATCGAACCGGCGCTTGAACCGCAGAAACTCCACGAATTCCGGGTACGCCGCCAGCACCTGCTCTCGCCTCGCCCACCGGTGATAGGTGAGAAAATAGCTGCCGCCGTATGAGAGCCCGCGATCGATGAGCCGCAAAAAATCTCCCTTCGCCTTCTCGACACCGGCTGCTCCGGGAGCGACGTGGAGGTTGAAGATGATGCACGCGTAAGGCTGCTTCGCCCAGGCAAGCATCGTCTCTGTATCGCGCTCGATGAGACGGACCGTTCCGTAAATGAGCTCGCCCTTGCTCGCTTGCAGATCGCTCCGGGCATCGGCGAGGAAGCGGACCAGCGCGTCACGGGGGACGTATATCTCGGTAATCATCTCGGTCCCGTGAGCGTAGTCGCCGAGCCGGGCGGCTTGCGCCTGATGGTAATCCTCGACGTAGGTGCTCATCTGGTGCTCGTCCGACCAGTAGTACTGACCGGACGTGGTGAGGTAGTATCCCGCATACTCCTTGAACGCGCGGGCACGGTCCACGTGCGCGAGATAGAGAAGCTGTGCCCAGTTCTCCGGCGACAACGCGGCACGGCTCGCCGGCATGGGCGTCGAGTCGTCAACCGGCCGGTAGCAGGAGAAAACTCCTCTCTGTAGGGCGTCTCCTTGCAAGTCGGTGGCGAACTGGAAATCGCCGTACATGAATCCCTCCGCGATTCGGCGCTCGAACATCCCGGGCAGGTCATCCACGTCAACCACCTCGACGATGCGTTGCACCTTGTGCCGCCTGGCGAGGCGTAACCTCACGCTCGTGACCACGCCGAAGAGCCCATACCCCCCGATCACGGCGCGGAACAGCTCCGGATTCTCCGTTCGACTGCAGCGGCGATCCACGCCGTCAGGACCGACTAACGTGAATGCGGCGACGTTGCTGACGAACGGGGGAAGCTTAAGGCCTCGCCCGTGCGCGTTCGCGGCGAGCGCCCCACCAATGCTCAGCTTGTCCGCGCCTGTCTGTTTCTGGACGAAAGCCCACGCACCGGACTCACCCCGCTGATTGTCGAGCAGGTACTTGTACAGCTCGGGCCATTGAATGCCCGCCTGTACCTCGATTTCCCCGGCTACGCGGTCGAACTCGATCACCCGCGCGAGCCCGTTCATGTCTACCAGCGTCGAGCCCGTCGCGAACTGCTGGCCACCCATTGCATGCCGCCCGCCGGCGATGCTGAGGGTTCGGTTATCGGCAATGGCGTCCCGTACGATTCCGTGCACCGCTTCGAGCGACTCCGGGCGGACAATGCTCCGCACCTGAGTCGGGTTTAGGTGCGAGTGGATGTCGTTGACGGTGACGCCACCCGCATCAATGCTATCAATTATTCGTGGGGCGCAGCCTGGCAGTATTGCCGAGGCTGCACCTATTTTTGCGACCGACTCGAGGAATTCACGTCTTGAAATCATATGTCCTCCGAACGAGAGGATGAGCAGTAGAGATCCACTTCGCCGCACGGTAGATCATCCATAACGCGACGAATTGAATGACGTGGTAGAGCGCGTTGTGATCGAAATAGACGGGGTGCATCGCGAGCTTGAGCTGCTGTACTGCCGCGGCGACGAAAGTGAGCGCGAGCCCCGCAACTCCCCACGCCAGCGCCGATTCACGGCGCCGCAGGTATGCCAGCGACAAGGAGATGAAAAGGAAAAGCGTAGCAGGCAGATAGCCGACGATCGCTATCACGAACTCCTGTGTGACGAAGAGCACGACGAGCGAAAGGACGAGAATCTGCGCCAGCGCGAAACGCTGCACCCATCTCGCCGCTTGGGAATCGAGCTGCAGGATCGCCCCGACGGACCACGTCGCCATGCTCGTGACCAGGATTGACAGCAGCGTGGTATTCCAGAGGAATCCGCGGACGGGGCTCAGCGAGTACTCGAAGAACCCGTGCATGGTCCCGCCCAGCAGCGAGGCGGCTGCGATCGACGCGAAGAACACCACGAACCATTTGCGAACCACTCGATCAGTCGCCGGCCGGCGGATGAGCAGCACCGCGAATGCGGCGCATTCGATTGCCAGCGCATAATCGGTCAAACTGACGTCGGGGCGGGTTAGCTCGAAATCCACGGTTCGATGAGTGAGGGTTGGCCTGCTGCCACGGATGACACTAACGCAGTTCGGCGGCGCTGCGCCTACGCTTTGTTACGTAGTCATATCGTAAACTGGACGTAGTCGGCGCTCAGGAGTTTGCCTGACCGAAACCGGGCGCGGATAATTAACGTCATTACCTATCGGCAGATTCTTCAACCAGGATACGGAAAATGTTGACTGTTACTACGGATGTAGTCGAAGGAAGGCGAGTCAAGCGCCACCTCGGAATCGTCACCGGCGAGGCGATACTCGGCGCAAACATCTTCAAGGATTTCTTCGCCGGAATCCGCGACATCGTCGGCGGCCGCTCGGCTGCCTACGAGAAAGAGCTCCGCTCCGCACGCGAGATCGCGCTCGCGGAGATGCAGGAAGCCGCGGCCGCCATAGGCGGGAACGCTGTAGTCGGAGTGGACGTTGATTACGAGAACATCAGCATGGGCCAGGGTGGCGGAATGCTGATGGTGAGCGCTTCGGGAACAGCGGTGATTCTCGAGTAAACGCGACCGCTTACTGGAGACACGGAGCGCGTGGGTTCATCCGCGGCTTGTCGACGATCAGGCGCTCATCCTGATTCGCGATCGCCGCGGCCACATCGCGCACGAGGCTGGCGACCTCCACCAGTCCCTCGAAGTCGATGTACTGTGCCTCGTCCGTCACCATGTGATACGCCTCGTGGTAGCCGCGCGAGAAGTAGGTGATCGGGATTCCGCGTCGCGCGTAGTTGTAATGGTCGCTCCGGCAGTAGCGATTGAGCGGATGGCGCGGGGCATCGTAGGAGTAGTCGATGCGAAACGGGGTGGCTCGCGAGCGGTTGACCGCTTCGACGATATCACCGAGCTGCGTCGAGAGCCGGCGTGAGCCGATGATCTGGAGTGTGCGCGGAGGCGCGCGCAGACTGTCGGGCCCCCTCCCTACCATGTCCATGTTGAGCTGGGCAACGATGGAATCGCGGCTCACCGTCGGATTGTCCACGAACCAGGATGAGCCGAGTAGCCCGCCTTCCTCGGCGGTGTGCCAGACGAACAGGATCGAGCGACGGGGCCGGGCGCCAGCCATGAGCGTTCGCGCGATCTCCAGCGCCGCGACCGAGCCCGAGCCGTCGTCGTCCGCGCCGTTGTTAATGGAATCCGGGCGGGGTGGCGCGAGCCGGCGCATGCTGTCAAGGATCGAGCGAATCCGCACCAGCTCATTCGGGGTGGGAACCCGGAGGGGGGTCTGCCTCCCCTCGGGGCGCATGACCTTGTTGACCGCGCGCAGCGAGTCGTGATCCACGGGACGCTGATTGATTCCGATATGGTCGCTGTGCGCGCCGATTGCAACGAACTGTCCCCTCAGGCGAGGGTCCGAGCCCCGCAAAATCGCGACGACGTTTCGCGCGGGTGCGCGTACCGGTTCGTCGATAAATCCGATTCGCGCGCTCGCCGAGCGTCCGGGAGTGCCAGGGCGAAGCGACTCGAGCGGAGCTCCCATCAGCTTCTCCGCGGCGCGGCGCGAGATCAGTAACGCCAGCGGCGGATTGTTCGCGTAGACGCCGAGTCCGTTGCCGCGACCGCGAACGGAAGCCTTGCCCGCCTCGGACAGGAGGTCTAGCGCGGTTACGGCCACAGCCGCCGCGGATGGGAACTGACTCACCGCGAGCCCCGTCGGCGTTGCATACACGGGGGTCGGCTTGCCATCGCTTCCGAGCGGAGCGTCGAGCACGACGATCTTTCCCGCGACCTGGTGGGGTTGTAACGAAATCGTAGTATCGCCGGCACGACCTCCGTAGACCGCGGCCACTCCTGATGCCGTGAAACGTGTCCCCGACCGCAGCGACGAGGTGGGACGGATGGGGGCGAAATCGGTGAAGATCGCGAGCGCCTCGTTTCCGACCGTGAGCGACGAAGTGGAATCGGGCCGGCGCCGAACCATCGGGATGGTCTGGAAATAAGTCCCGTTGTCGCCCGCTGGCTCCAGGCCGATGCGGGCGAGCTCCCCCGCGATGTAGTTCGTCATCGTGACGTTGCCCGCCTCACCGGCTTCACGACCCTGCATCGAATCGTGGGCGATGAGGTAGATGCGCGAGCGGACATCGGCGACGGTGATCGCGGGTCGGGTCTCCGCGGGTGGTTGAACCCTCAGTGCGGGAGTACAGCCGATGAGGGCTGCCAAGAGAAGAGCGCGCCAATGGGGAGTCCAAGTGGTGAGGGAGCCCGGTTCCGTCACGCGAGAATCTCTTCGTACTTCGCCAGATACGTATCGAGCTGCCGGCGCTTGTACTGCATGATCCAGCGCGGGTGCTCGAGCACGTCGATTCTCCGAAAAAAACTGTGTCTCTCGTTGAGCTGTTGCAGGAACCGCGCGTTCTTCCCCACCCCGAGAACGATCGCCCGGTCCGGCCGGCCACCAAGTGCAATCTGCTGCTCGATCGTGCTTGTGATGAACGGCGTCACGGCGCGGGTGAGCGCGGGGTCGTCATAATAGTTCAGATTGTTGCCGTTGCGGGTAAATCCGAGGGGCGAGACCGCTGTAAGGAAAAAACGTCGGTAGAACTCGCGCGGGCCGCCGTACCTCTCGATCACATCATTTATGAAGATCGAAGAGAGCTCCCGCCTCCGCGGCAGGTCGTTCTCGATGCCACACTTTTCCGCGAGTGCGACCGGATCTGTGAAGGTGACCCCCGTGATGCCAGCTCCGAACCTGCCGGGGTTGATGCCGAACACCAGGACCCGTTTCACGTTGTCCGAAAAGTACCTGTCAAGAAACGCCCGCACGCAGCCGCGTACGTGCGCGTCTGTGTACGGATTCATCACAACGACGCCCCACGGGGGTTTCGGGCAGACGAGCCCCGTGTAAAACCGGAAAGCACGCGATGCAAACGTCGATGCCGCCATCGGTATTAGAGGCGCCCAGGCAACGCCCGAATGTTGAAGCACCTCACGTAGTGCGCCGAAAGTACAGGTAGAACGGCAATCCCAGTGCGATGAGGAAAAGTCCCGCGGCTGATTCGACAGGATTGGTCTGCAACGTATTCACAACGAGCCATCCCGCTCCGACCACGAATAGTCCTGGTACCACCGGGTACCCGAGGACGCGATAGGGTCGCTCTGCATCGGGCATCTTGCGCCTGAGCACGAACACCGCGCCCGCCGAGACCGCGAATATCAGCCATTGGGCGAAGAT
>JANMTG010000014.1:0-13984 GCA_031390205.1 Gemmatimonadota bacterium | reverse complement strand
AGCGCGGGGAACCCGGGGCTTCCCCGTCCCTGAACGAGGTATGCCGCGAGCGACCACGGTGCACCCGCGAAACCCAGTAGCGCGGCCCGGCCACCGAGCTCTCGCTTGACGAGCCCGAGCGCCTCGATCACCTCTGGCGCGATCGTCCCCGGCGCGGGATCGGCGAGCGCGTCGACATCGGCGGCGGTGCGCACGGGCTTCGCCAGCACGGGGCCGGGATCGAATCGCACGGACAGGCCGAGCGCGCCGATGGGACTCATCAGGTCGGCGAAGATGATCGCCGCGTCGAGCGGAAAGCGTGCCAGCGGCTGCAGCGTCACTTTGGCCGCCAGCGTTGCGCTCCCTGCAAGCTCCTCGAAGCTGTGGCGCTCGCGGAGCGCCCGGTACTCGGGCAGGTAGCGGCCAGCCTGGCGCATCACCCACACCGGCCGCCGATCCGTCGGTTCACCACGCAACGCACGCAGCAGTCGGTCGTTCATGACCCGCTCTCGATCGTGCGCGACGAAGGCAGCACGTCGTCGCCCCAGACCTTCTCGAGGATCTCGTCGCGCCACACCACGTCGCCTTCGCGCTCGACCAGCACTTTCAGGATCATCGCTTCCTTCTGGGTCAGGACCTGGTCGCCGCTGTCGAACGAGCGGCCGCGGAAACTCCGGAAGTCGAACTCGTTGCCGCCGAAGCGCGCGACGGGCTTGAGCGCCGTCATCGCGGTCAGCCGGCGGCGAGCGCCGCAAGCGCGTCGAGAAACGCGGATTCCGCCTCGACCGATCCGACGCGGAGGAAATGCGTGCCGCCAGCCTCGAGAAACAACTCGCGCCCGCGGATACCGATCTCTTCGATCGTCTCCAGCCCGTCCGTGAGGAATCCCGGCGTGATGACCGCCACGCGGCGCACGCCGCGGCGCGGCAGCTCCTCGAGCACGTCGGCGGTTGCCGGTTTGAGCCACGGCTCGGGGCCGAACTTCGATTGGAAGGCGAGCGTCGCGCGGTCGCGCGGCCAGTCGATCGCTTCCAGGAAGGCGCGCGTCGTCGCTTGGCAGTCACGCACGTACACTCCCCCCTCCCGCCGGTCGTACCGCACCGGGATTCCGTGAAAGGAGACGACGACATGTTCGATCTCGTGATCGGCCTCCGCAACGGCGCGGCGCCACTGCGCTGCCATCGCCTCCACATACCCCGGGTCCGCAGGGTGGATCAGTCGCTCGACCAGGCGGGCGGCGATTCCCGCGCGCTCGGCGGCCTCGCGGGCGCGCCGGAACGCGGTCCCGGTCGTCGCATCGGTGCGGTGCGGAAAGAGCGGCGAGACGATCACTGGCCCCGTACCATCGCCGGCCAGAGCGTGCATCACCGTGTCGAGCGAGGGTTCGCCGTAGCGGTAGGCGGCGCTCACCCCGAAGCGCCCCGAGGCGCGCTCCCTCACGCCGGCCACGATCTGTTCGGTGGCTACGCGCAGGGGCGAGCCGCCCGCGCTCCAGATGGACGCGTACTGCTCCGCGACTCGCGGCGGACGCTTGCGGAGCACGATGCCGCGCAAGATCGGCAGCCAGAGCCACCGCGGCAGATCCACGACGGCGGGGTCGCTGAGGAACTCGTCCAGGAACTCGCGTACGGAGGCCGGACTTGGCTCCTTCGGAGTACCGAGGTTAACCAGTACGAGATGGGGCAGCGGATGGGTGGTCACGCGGGTAAGTTAGCGGACCGGAATCGGTGGGGTTGCCGCGCCCTGCGCGCGCATTCTATTAATGGTTCGTTCGCACACCCCAATCGCAACGCGCCATGTCCGGCCGGAGACAACTTCGCCACGTTCAAGCGCGAGCATCCCGACGACGTCCGCACCTGGAGTCTCGGCCTTGGCAGCGGTTTGCCCATCGGGCGTCCTCGTCAGCGGCCGACGCGGTCGCTGACGAGACGAAAATGGTAGCCGTAGATCGCGAGCGTCACCGCGTGCGGGAACAAGCGCGGCCGGTGGAGGAGCGTCCAGGCGAGCAGCCGCCAGTACTGAAAGCGCTCCCGTCCCACCACGCCAAGCCGGCCGATGGAACGGATGAAGGCCATGAGCCGCTGCGCATCGAGGCGGGGCCGGACCGTCGGCCGCCGGTATTCGCGCAGCAGCGTGCGAACGCGCTGATAGTAGTTCTTCGGCTCGTAGAGTTGCGCGACCAGCGCGGCGTGGCGCCGCCGCAAGGTGTCGAGTCCCATGAGCGGCAGAATGTTTGTCGTGCCATCGGCGTTGTCCCCCGTCAGCGACCCGTCGATCCGCCCTTCCGACCGGAGCCGCTCGAAGAGACGTGTGCCCGGCGGCGCCTGCAGCATTCCCACCATCGCGGTGACGATGCCGCTCTGCTGAATGAATTGCACCATTCGGCGCAGCGACGCCGGCGTGTCGCTGTCGAACCCGACGATGAAGCCGGCGTAGACCTCGATGCCGACGCGCTGAATCTTCTTGACGTCGGCGACGAGATCGCGCTTCAAATTCTGCTTCTTGTTGCACGCGGCGAGCGCCGCCTCGTCCGGCGTCTCGATCCCGATGAAGACGGTATCGAAGCCCGCCTCCGCCAGCATCGCGAGCAATTCGGCATCGTCGGCGAGGTTCATCGACACCTGCGCGTTGAAGGGCATGTGTCGCTTGCGCCGTTGCCACTCGATGAGGGCCGGAAGCAGTTGTGCCTTGGCGTCGCGCTTGTTGCCGATGAGATTGTCGTCCACGAAGAAGACGTTGCCGCGCCAACCCAGCTCGCACAGCCGGTCAAGTTCCGCGATGACCTGGGACACGTCCTTGGTGCGCGGCCGGTGGCCGAGTAGTACGGTGACGTTGCAGAAGTCGCAGTCGTATGGGCAGCCGCGGCAGTACTGGATCCCCATCGTGGCATAGTGCCGGAGGTCGGCCAGCTCCCATGCCGGTACGGGGGACGTCTTCATGTTCGCGTAGCCGTCCGCGCGGTAGATGCGCTTGGCGCACCCACGCTCGAGATCGGCGAGAAAGAGCGGCAGCGTGAGCTCGGCCTCGTCCAGCACGAAGTGATCGACGCCGTCGAACTGTTCGTGCTGCATCGTGAATAGGGGGCCGCCCGCAACGACCGGGAGGCCGGCCGCCTTGCAGCGCGCGATGACGTCGAGAGCGGAGGCTCGTTGCACGATCATGCCGCCGACGAACGCGTAGTCGGCCCATGCCAGGTCCTCGTCACGCAGCTCGCCTACGTTGAGATCGACGAGTCGTTTGTCCCACGCGGCGGGCAGCAGCGCGGCGACGGTGAGTAGTCCTAGCGGCGGCGACGACGCTCTGCGCCGGATGAACCGCAGAGCATGTGTAAAGCTCCAAAAGGTTTCAGGGTACAGCGGAGCAATCAGGAGGGCGTTCACGACGCTCCCATCGTGTCGGTGATGTGCTGCGTCCATCGGCGGGCAATTGATAGTTACTCGCGCTTGTCTTCAGCGAACATCGGGGAATCCCTTATAGGAACGGAGCAGCGAAATCCGCCGAAAGAAATCCCGGAAGAACTCGACCGATTCAGGGGCGCTTGGGCCAGTATTTCCCCAAGCCAGGTCAAGCAAGGTGGTCGCACCGCGATGTGTTTCGAACTCCTGCCTCCCCAATGCACAACGAACGTCTATTTATTTGCGGGTCGAGAGTCTGCTCACGTTGCGGTCGAAAATCGACTGCTGCGCCACAAAAAAAAGCCCCGCTCGGTTCTAGCAGGGCTTTTGTCCGTTCTGAGCTTTGTATTACTCAGGTACAGACGATGACGGGCTAGTCAGAAGCGGGACGCAGTCAGCGTGACGTCGGCATTGGCCCAGGCCTTCTGGAATCGCTTCTCGACCGCCGCGGCTTCCACGGTTTTCCCCTGCGCTCTCAGCGCGGCGGCTAAACCATAAAGCGACCAGCCGTTCTCCGGGAACCGTTTAAGGTCCTCCCGATAGACGTTCTCCGCCTCCCCATTGCGACCCGCCTTGAGCAGAGCGACGCCGAGGGACTCACGTAGCGGGTAATACCATTTCGGCGGCTCGAAATAGAGACCCTTGTCTTCAACCGCCAACGCCTGCCGGAAGTGCGCGATTCCCTGGTCGACTTTACCACTCCGTGTCGCGATTTCTCCCATCAGCGCGTGTGCAGCGATAGAGATCGGAGCCTTGTGCTCAGCATCTGCGGGAGTTGCGGCGTCGATCGTCGTCACTGTGTCGAGCTCGACTCTCGCCTTCGCGAAATCTCCTTTCGCGGCATACGCAACCCGAGGTGTTACTCGGCTTTTTTGGAGAGGACTGCGATGTACGTGAGCTGACTGAACAGGACCAGCTCGCTTTCACTCGGCAGCGACTTTCTGGTGGAATCATTTGCCGACGGAATAGAAAGACCGGGCCCGTGCGTGCGCGATCTGTCGAAGTCGATCTCCAGCTTTTGCACACGATGCTTCGCTGGGCGGTCACAGTTAGGACGCGGTCCGGTCGAAGACTTCTTGATCAGAACCCCTTAGCTGGAGTGAGACGCCTCCGAGAGAAAAATCCGAAACGTCCGGTCGCGAGTTGGGAGCGTTATCAAGAGATCAGACGGACGCTCCAGGATCTGACAGCCAATGCAAAGTCTGAAGTCTCAAGACTGAAGTGGCTAAAGCTCGAGCTCGCTTTGACACTTGCAGAAGCAACTGGGCGCAGATTAGGGGCTATTCGTCAGTTGAAGTGGGAAGACATTGATTTCTCACGGAGCACGATCCGGTGGCGCGCGGAGACTGACAAGAAGGGAAAGGAGTGGATCGTTCCGATTCCGGCCGAATTGTGTGAAGATCTTCGGTCCTTTCGTCGCCGCGGCGGGTGGATGGAGCGACGTCAGCACTTTACTCAAGTGTTACCAGCACGCGGACCATGACACCCTGTTGGAAGTGATGTCGCACCCGAAGAAAATCATGGAACCCGCGAGAGTAGGCTAAGACGAGAAACTGACCCACAAACAGACCCACGGCAAAGGCTAACAAAAAGCCTCCACAACTCAACCCGTTGTAGAGGCTTCACTTAATTCAGTCGGGGCGCCCGGATTTGAACCGGGGACCTCCTGCTCCCAAAGCAGGCGCGATACCGGGCTACGCTACGCCCCGAAGTAGAGCGCAAGTTATCATATCCGGCCTTCAGCGCGCAACGCGCCCAAGAGCGCTCGAAACGCACGGCTGCGATGACTCGCCATAGCAGTCTTCTCGATCGAAGCCTCCGCGAAAGTGCCGTCGAGATCCGGTGCATCGAAGTACGGGTCGTAGCCGAACCCGCCCTTCCCTCTCGGCTCTGGCAACACCCGACCCCCGATCTCACCGCGCTGCATCACTTCGCCTGACGAATCCTTGAACGCCGCGACGCACACGTAGCGGCCAATATCTGTAAAGCGCGAAGGATCAGCGCGGCGCGCATCATCCATTCGCGCGACGAGCATGGCGTTGTTGGCGTCATCGAGCGCCTGCCCGGAGAGATCGCTCCGCCCAGACCAGCGCTTGCTGATCACGCCGGGCTCGCCGCCCAAGATATCCACGCTCAGTCCCGAGTCGTCGGCGAATGTCGCGAGTCCGCCAGAGCGCTCGAAGAAATACCGGGCTTTGGCGAGCGCGTTTCCCTCGAAGGTAGCGGACGATTCCAGATCGTTCTCGACCGCGGTCTCCTCGATCCCGGCCGAGCCAACGTCGGTCACATCGAGATCGAACTCCCGGAAAATCTGGTGCATCTCGCGCAGCTTCCCCGCGCTCCGTGTCGCCAGCAGGAAGCGCCGGCCGCTCACGCCGACAGAGCTTTTCCCTGCTCCGCGTCGAGCGTGCGAATTCCGGCAATGGCCAGCTCGAGCAAACCATCGAGCTGCGCGCGGTCAAAGGTTCCGTTCTCGCCCGTGCCCTGTACTTCCACGAACCGCCCCTCAGAGCTCATCACGACGTTCATGTCCACCTCAGCTCTCACATCTTCTTCGTAGTCAAGATCGATCCGCGATTCCCCGTCAATCACGCCGACGCTCACGGCGGCGACGCGGCGCTTCACCGGTGTAACAGGAAGCTTCCCCGTCTCGACCATCCAGGCAAAGGCGTCAACGATCGCAACCGAGGCGCCCGTGATCGCGGCCGTGCGAGTGCCGCCGTCGGCGACAAGCACGTCGCAGTCGAGCTTGACCGTGAACTCGCCGAACCTGAAGTCGTCCAGCATCGCCCGCACGCTCCGGCCGATGAGGCGCTGAATCTCCTGGGTGCGCCCACCAATCTGCGCGCGCTCGCGCGAAGTGCGCGTCCGCGTCGCACGCGGCAGCATCGCGTACTCGGCCGTGAGCCAGCCTTCACCCTTGCCGCGCTTCCACCCGGGAACCCCGTCTTCCACCGACGCGGTGCAAAGGACACGCGTCGCTCCGAAAGAGATGAGGCACGAGCCTTCGGCGTAGGGCGCGATGTCTCGCTCGACAGTGACGGGCCGGAGCTCGGAAGCGGCCCGTCCCGTACGTACTGCCTTAGCTGCTTTCACTCATGCGCTCGATGATGCCGGTGGTCGATTGCCTGGGAGTGAGCGGGACCACCATCACCCGTCCCCCCCAAGCCTTCACTTCGCTGGCTCCAACAATAGTGTCCTCGGCGTAGTCACCACCCTTCACGATGACGTCGGGACGAAGTCGCTTCACCAACTGGAGCGGGGTGTCTTCGCCGAAGGCCACTACCAGATCGACACACTCCAGCGCCGCGAGAACATAGGTGCGGTCCGCCTCTTTTCTGACCGGACGCGAGGGGCCTTTGAGCCGCCGGACGGAATCGTCGCTGTTCACCCCGACCACCAGCGAATCGCCGGCGGCGCGCGCCGCGGTCAGAAGGTCGATGTGGCCCGGATGAAGGAGATCGAAGACACCGTTGGTGAAGACCACTCCGCCCTTCTTTTCAGCCCGCCACCGTTCCGCCTGAGCCCACGTCGCAATTTTTCCCGCGGGATTCCTGGGCGTCAGAGTCTGCTCCGAACCAGCGGATGGAAATGGATCACCTTCTCCTTGTTGAACGGCAGCCGGATGACCTCGTCATAGTCGGCTGAGATCGTGATCGTCGTCGGTCCGCGCTCGATGGTGATCAGCTCGGCGCCCAGGGGCATCTGGAGCGAATCGGCAAGCGCGGACAAACGAGTGGTGATGTGCTGGTCCGTCTGAGTGCTCGCGAAGCGCGCCTCCTGACCCATCGCATCCTTGAACTTATAAAACCGGAAATACGCTTCGCCGGCGGGCAGGGCGAAGTAGGCCGCGACGGCGAGGATCAGTAACGGAAGGAGGCAGCCAAGGCGGCTGAAGCCCCTGCGATTCACCATTGCGACTGGGCTCCCTCCACCAGGTCGTTGACGATCCGGTCGATGGCCTGCTTCCTTCCTCCTGCTTCGCCGCGCTCTTCGTATTGCCCTTCCGCCTGGAGATTCTTGCGCTGCCACAGAGTTTTTCCCGTCACCTGGTCGACAATCTCGATGTCCACCACCAAGTGAAGCATTCTGAGCGCACTGGTCGTACGCCTGTTGGCCGCGCTGTAACCGATCGGAATGTCCGTTTCATAGCGCTGGATCGTCCCGCGCACCAAAGCGTTGGCCTTGGCTTCGGAGGCGTCGCGAAGTCCCAGCCGGTCGTGAAGCCGGATGCGGAGGGCGTCAGTGAGCTCCCGCTGGAGCTCGGGTGTGGCGGTCTGGTTCTCGAAGGGAACGATGGCGACCGTCCTTACGTGAGAGGGCAATCCCCCACCGGTGAACCCGTAGGGGATACAGCCAATCAGTCCCAGAAGGACAAGACTATAAGCCCCAAATCGACGCATCGAAAGATCCAATCGCATCACGCAGTATGGTCAATCGGAGACGCCGGCGTGCTCCCGGCGCTTCATAGGTGATCACTCCGGCCCCTCCGCGTGACAGGGTCTCAGTGATATTTCCGCGTGAAACATGATCCAGCCCCACCAGCGTGTCGCCTTGTATTGCCACTCTCCATTCGGTAGGACGGCCGACATCGGCGCGCAGCACTTCCCCGTCAATGCGGACCACCGTGTCGCGCAAGGCCGGAATCGCCAGTCGCCCGAGTGCCGCCCAGAGGAGCGGGACGGGCGGGAGATACTTTTGCACCAGGTCGCGGCGCGCGGCGCGCAGGCTGTCGCCGATCAGAACGGCTGACCCGGCGCCGAGACCTCCGCCAAGAAAAAAGTCGAGACGGGCGCTATCGGGATAAGCGGTGCGGACCGCGCCGTCCCCGCGCGCGGCGATCTCGCCTTCCTCGTACTCCCACTTGAAGGTCACGTGACGATGTCCTTGGGGGAGCCGGAGGGAGGGCAGCACTCGGTCCGGCGCCGGAACACCCGCGAGCGGAGGCAACGCGCGAGCGCAGCCCAGGGCCGCGCAAACAAGTAAGAGTCGAGCACCTCTCATCCGGGCTCCTCTCATCGCGTCTCCACCCTGAGGATACGATCGCCTTGCACCAGCTTGTCAAGCACGTCGTAGCCGCCGACGAGACGCGCGAAGATCGTGTAGTGGCCGTCGAGGTGCGGCTGCGGCGAATGGGTCAGAAAGTATTGGCTACCACCGGTGTCGGGGCCCGACAGGGCCATGCCGACAGCGCCACGCTCGTAGCGCTGGCGATTCATTTCGTCACGTATGGCGTAACCCGGACCACCGTTGCCATCGTCGCGCGCATCGCCATCCTGCGCCACAAAGTTCGGCACTACCCGGTGAAAGCGAGTGTTTCGATAGTAACCGGCGCGAGCAAGGGACAGGAAATTCGACACCGTGATGGGAGCATCCGCGCCGCGCATCTCCAGGCGGAGCGCGCCGCGCTCGGTGTGGATGGTTGCGTTCAGCTTGTTCCCGGAAAGCACCGGCATCACCGTTGTCCGCACCACGTTTCTGTACCACGCGCGCGGCCTCGCGGTCGCCGCGACACGTCCCCACCCAGCCCATCGCGGAATGTTCTTCCCGGCAGCGCGCTCGAGCGGATCGCTGGGCGCCGACATTTGGGCGAGGCGATTTCGCCAGCCGGCGTCGAGCGAGGCGCTGTCCTTTTTCCACAGGGCCCCAACGTAATTTATGGCGGCAAGTCGCGCGTCATTCGCGGAATCGCGCGCTGCCCTCGTGTAGCTCGCGAGAACCGGGTCTAGATCCGCCGCAGATGGCCGGTCGGCAAGCGCGCCTATCACCGTGGCGCGAACGTAGAAGTCCGGATCGCTGAGCCCACGCATGAGCACGGTGTGCACACTGTCCTCCAGCACCATTGACGGCGGGGGCGCAAGCGCTGCGTAGGCGACCTGCCGGACTCTCGGATCACGGTCGCGACTCAAAGGCAGTGCGCGCGAGATGGCGAAGGCGCGGTCGAGCGTGTCACCCGCAGCCCCCGCGACGGCCGCGCGCCGCCGCCAGTCTGAGCTCGCCGTCCATTCGCGTAAGGCGGTGGGACGTAATCCTGCTCTCGCCGCCGAGCTCAGCAAACCGGCGCGAAAGACGAGCGACGTATCCGCGGCCCAGAGAACGGCCATATCGTCACCGACGGTGAGAACCGTACCGAAGCTCTGCGCCGCGGCGATCCGCACGTTCGGGTCGAAGTCGCGCGTTGCAGCGACGAGCGCTGCTTTCGCCGAAGGGCCATAGGTTGCGATCGAACGGAGCGCGTTGATGCGAACGTGGGGATCGATGTCGCTGACGAGCCTGGACAGTACTCCGAATGCGCGTGCGCCCAGCGAATCACCCGCCGCCGACTTTGTCAGCCCCCGGGCGGTCTCCGCTCTCGTCCGCTGCCACGCGGCGATCGTGTCGGCGTAGGGTATCGCAAGGTCAGGAGTGCGCAACGATACGCGCGGCCGCGCGGCGAGCGGGGGCGATGCCTCGAGGTCAACGAGATGTCTCACGCCTCCGGGTACGCGCGTGCGCGCAATCGCGTACGCCGCGGCCCAGACCACCGACGGGTGTTCATGTCGGAGGTAGGGCTCGACACCCGACAGTGGAACAGGGCGAAGCTTGGCAGCCGCGAGCAGCAGCTGAATGGCGTCATCGGCCCCGCGCCCGCGATTGAGACCGCCGACAATCGCCTCGCGAGCGGGAGAGCCGATCTCGCCCAGCGCCCAGGCAGCCTCGCGCGCGACTTCCCTGTCCCAGTCGAGCGTGGAGCTCAGATCCGCGACGGCAAGCGAGTCTCGAAGCAGGCCCAGCGCGTATGCGGCGTTGGCGGCGACCTTCGGATCCGAATCCCCCAGCAGAGACCGAAGCCGCGTGGCGCCCGGCGTCCCGACATCAGCACCGACCTGTCCAATCGCGAGCGTGGCGGCCGCGCGCAACGGCCGCCATTTCCGCCCAAGTGCCTGCTCCACCAGCGGCATGTTCAGGGCACGCGTGTCGGTCATCGCGATCAGGCGCGCATACAGGTCCACGTCCCGCTCTGCGATTCCCGTCGCCGCACCCTGCGCGCTCACCTCGAGAGAAAGCGAAAAAACCAATCCGACTGCCAGACAGGTTTTACGAAGCTGCATTCAGAAGTACCGCCCGAAGTTTTTCAGGAAGAGAGGTGAGCCGGGAATCGCGGGTCAGCGACGCGAGCTTGGTGGAGGCAGTGACGAACCGATCACCGGTTTCCGCGTTGGTGATCACGTAGTCGAAGGTAATCGTTCGTGACTTGACATCCCTGATGGTGGTGCTGACCCTGATCAGGTTGTCGTATCGGGCACCCGCGTGAAACCGCAGGCTAGCCTCGACGACCGCCAGGCTCACGTTCTGCCGCTCGAGCTCCGCGTAGGGTGTGCCGAGGGCACGTATGAATTCGGTCCTCCCAATTTCACACCAGACGAGGTAGTTCGAGTGATACACCACCTGCATCTGATCGGTCTCCGCGTAGCGGACCCTGAACTCGACGGTGTGCGTCGTTCCACGACTGGCCTGGGTTGTCATAGAGGAGGGAAGAGCGAAAATGGCCCTCATCGACCGCTTTGTAAAGCCCGACGCCGGCGCTAATTTGAGCCGTGCTACGCGCCCCATGTTACATCGTTTCCGACGCCCACCTTGGTGTAGCCAGCCTTGAGATAGAGCGGTCGTTCGTCTCCTTTCTGCGCGCCCTCGCCGGGCGCGCAAGCTCGCTCGTGATCAATGGCGATCTGTTCGATTTCTGGTTCGAATGGAAGACGGTGATTCCGCGGCGTAGTTTCCGCGCGCTGGCGGCGCTGGCGGAGCTGAACGATTCCGGAGTTGAAATCCTGTGGGTGGCCGGCAATCACGATTGCTGGGGCGGAGAGATTCTGCGCGAAGACGTCGGCGTGGAGTACAGCGTCGGGCCGTGGGAGGGTGCGATCGCCGGATGGAAAGTGAGGATCGAGCACGGCGATGGACTGCGCGACCGCGAAGACCGTGGTTACCGCCTGATCCGGCCGGTGATGCGCAATCCGATCGCCATCAAGGCGTTTCGGATGCTCCACCCGGACTGGGCGAGCCGGCTCGCCCTCGGCAGCTCCGCGGCGAGCAGAGTTCACCGCGCGCGGGACGAAGGCCGCGGGCTGCGCGCGTACGCGGAGCGGGAGCTGGAGAAAGCGAAGGAGCTCGATCTGCTGGTTTACGGCCATTCGCACGTCGGCGCTCTGGAGCGCATGCCGGGCGGTGGAGTATTTGCCAACGCCGGCTCGTGGCTCGACGCGCCGACGTTCCTCAGGCTCACGAGCGGAGCCGTCGAGCTGCTCGAGTGGGACGGCTCACCCGAGGGTAAGCGCCTCCACTCGGTCAATCTCCGAGCCTAGAAACCGCTGTCCCAGCGAGAGAAAAGTGTCGGGCGCATCGGAGGCGATGAACCGGTACTTCGCCGTATTCGGGGTAGTGTTGTCGATGCCGTTCGCCGTCAGGACGATGGCCGTCTCGCGCGCAGTCTCGTACGCGCTGTCGATCAACCGGACTTCGCGGCCAACGATGTTGCCGATCACCGTCTTGATCAGCGGATAGTGGGTGCAGCCGAGCACCAGCGTGTCCACCTCGGCCGCGACCACGGGTGCCAGATAATTGCGCGCGATCGCGCGCGTCGGCTCGGTATCGAGCCAGCCTTCTTCTACCAGCGGCACGAACAACGCGCAGGCCTGCTCGGTGATTTGGGCTTCAGGGAGCAGTTTTCTCAGCTCCTTCTCGTAGGCGTGGGACCTGATTGTGCCGGCGGTCCCGACGACCCCAATGTGCCCTGATTTAGTCGCGCGGGCGGCCGCTCTTGCTCCGGGCTCGATGACCCCGATGATCGGGATGTCATATTCTTCGCGCAAAGCCGGCAGAGCGTGCGCTGTGGCGGTGTTACACGCGATCACGAGCGCCTTGATACCCTCGCCCCGCAGATAAGCCGTAATCTCCCGACTGTAACGAAGCACCGTATCCGGACTCTTCGGACCGTAGGGAACACGCGCGGTGTCGCCGAAATAAATGATGCTCTCGTTCGGGAGCTGGTGAATGATCTCGCGCATGACGGTGAGGCCACCCATGCCCGAGTCGAAGACGCCGATGGGGGCCGATCTCGTCATCGGAAACGCACCGTGGCGACGATGCTGGTCGAGCGCCGCGATGCGGTGACGTCAACGTTGGTCCGAAAATCCCACAGGTTCGCGGCGACGTACGCATCCGCGCCCGCGATCAGATGATTGAAGACGATGGCGGCGATCCAATCCTCATAGTGAGTCCGCCTCGCCCTCACGCGATCCGGAGTAAAGCGACTCGCGACATACGTAGCCGGGATGGGTTGCCCCGTGACCGGATCGAGCACGGCGCGACCCGTGACCGGATCGATCTGGTACGAATCGACTACGCTGTCGCGAGCAAACGCTTTGGCTTCGCCGAGCGACTGCGCGGCCTTGCGCGCCATGCCGATGGCCCCGATTTCCACCACCGCGAACAGCATTGCCGCGCGCTGCCGGCCGAATACGGTTTGCGCGTAGCCCGGCAGCACGAGCGAAGTGAGAAATGCGCGACGCGGGCTCATGGGCGGGCGCCTGACCGTGTCCGCATTGGCCTGCCGCGCGGACGAGGGAAGCCGGGTCGTAACACCGGCGCGCGCGCTGTCCACCTGTTGTGCCTCGGCGGTCGAGGGTGTAATCGCGGTGAAGAGGAGAAGGACCAAAGCGACCGGAGTGATGGCGGGAGAGGGTGGGAATCGAACCCACCCGACCCTACTCAGTAGGGTCACAGTGATTTTGAAGATCACGGAAGCCACCAGGCCCCATCCACCCCCACGCTCAATGAACTTCGATCGCAATATCTCCCCGTTCGATTACTTCGCCGATGACGACCGCGCCGCTCACTCGTGTAAGATAGTCGGCGGTCCTTGCCGGAGGCACGGCGACGACGAGGCCTCCCGAGGTCTGCGGATCGGTGAGTATCGCCCGGTCCTCATCGCTCGTGCGCTCCCACCGCACGAGGTCTCTGAGGTATTCGCTGTTTCGCTTGGAACCATCCGTCACCGCTCCGGCTGTCACCGCTTCGCGGACACCGTCGAAGATGGGAATCGCTTCGCGACGGATGCGGAGCGTCACGTTGCTGGCGCGCGCAATGTGCGAGAGGTGCCCGAGAAGTCCAAAGCCCGTGATGTCGGTCGCACAGCGCGCACCTACCGCCAGAGCGGCCCGGCTCGCGGTACCGTTGAGAGTCTTCATCGCCTCGAGCATCGGCCGCTCTGCCTCGGGCGAGAGCTGCCCCCGCTTTGCCGCGGTCGCAAGAATGCCGTTGCCCAGCGGCTTCGTCAGGACGAGCTGATCTCCCGCCCTCGCTCCGGCGTTGGTGAGCAGAAAATCCGGGTGCGCGCGACCGGTTACGGCGAGTCCGTACTTGAGCTCGGTATCAATCACCGTGTGACCACCGACGATCAGCGCGCCAGCCTCGTGAACCTTGTCCTGCCCGCCGCGCAAGATTTCCGACAGCACCTCGAGCGGGAGCTCGCTCGTCGGGAACGCCACGATGTTGAGCGCGGTCAGTGGCTGGCCGCCCATCGCGTACACGTCCGACAAGGCGTTGGCAGCCGCGATCTGCCCGAAGTCGTA
>JANMTG010000004.1:0-13609 GCA_031390205.1 Gemmatimonadota bacterium | reverse complement strand
GCAAGGCGAAAGACGTAGGGTTATCCTTCAATTGGTTACGAGCATCGGCGTGACAAATTCACGCTGTCCAACTGGCCCCGCGTTGCGCCGTAGCTCAATGACTCGGCGGTCTGCACCTACAGCAGCCGCCGCCACTTTCCGACGCAGCGGCGCCCACACGCCACGCACAAAAAAATCCGCCCCTACATCCATGGTGGGGGAAGGATTCGAACCTTCGTAGGCGTTAGCCGGCAGATTTACAGTCTGCTCCCTTTGGCCGCTCGGGCACCCCACCGTTTTTTCGCTGCCGGCTCCCAAGCGAGTCAGCAGAGCTGACGGGGAGAATCGAACTCCCAACCTGCTGATTACAAATCAGCTGCTCTGCCAATTGAGCTACGTCAGCAACAAACAGCGATTTTTTCATCGCAAGCCTAGTAGAATAGCGAACTTAGGAGGGCGAGTCAACCCGAAAAATCAGTGCACGTGGCGCATATTCGCGAGTTTCGAGGTGACGGCATCGACAGGTGAAACAGTGGTCTCACCTGATTGCACGATCAAGGCCTTGCGGCCGGTCCGTCTCCCCTTGAGTCAGAGCCACCGGATCCAGCAGAGGCATCACACACTCGGCGAACCGTTCCATCTCCTCCATCTGAGGGCTGCATTGGAGCAGCAGCAGGTCCACGCCGACCGCCTCCAGCGCGCGAATGCGCTCCGCCACCTGCTCGGCGGTGCCCACCAGGCCCGCTCTCAGTCCGCGATTGGACACGGAATAATCCTCGAGGCTCACCTGCTGCTCGAGAGCCGTGTGCGCTATCCAATCCTGGTAGTTGTGGTAGCCCGGTGAGCTGGGCTGGACGTCGGTGATACGCGCGAGCTCGTGCGCCGCTTGCTCCTCGGTGTCACGGACGATGACATAGACGGCGACCCCGAACTCCATCGGGCCCAGTCCGAGCGCTTCACGGCGGGCCCGCATGTCTGCGATTTTGGGAGCGACCCTCTCGGGCGGATCGCCGTGCATCACATAAGCGTCGCACGCCCGCGAGATCAGCTCCTTGGCGGCGGGACTCTCGCCGCCGGCGTAAATGGTTGGCCTCGGCTTCCGCACCGGCTTGGGCTCGAGAATCGTCTCGTCCACTTTGTAGTGGCGGCCGGCATGGCTGAATCGATCTTCGCGCCAGGCTCCCCCGACGATCCGCAGCCACTCGTCGGTACGCGCGTACCGGTCATCGTGCTCCTCGAAGTGAATGCCGTAGCGTCGCGCTTCATCCTTCCACCACGAGGAAACGACGTTGAGGGCGAGCCGTCCGCCCGAGATCCGGTCGATGTTGGCCGCCTGCTTGGCGAAGATCGCCGGCTCGTGAAAGGTCGGGCGAACGGCGACCATCAGCTCGAGCCTTTCCGTGACAGCCGCGAGCGCGGCGGCGGTCGACCACGCGTCGAGCGACGGCGCATCGATTCCCTTGATGTCGTTCATGAACAGCTCGGCGATGAGAGTGATGTCGTAGCCGATCTGCTCGCTCCGCTGCGCTAGCCGCTTCACATAGTCCCAGGTCGCACTCATTCCCTCGTCGGGTACGTTGCGCAGCCATCCGCCGAATACCGGCAGCCAGTAGCCGTATCGCATCACGCCACCCCTGCCGGCTCAGGCCGGCCCGCGCGCTCGAGCAGGTAACCCACCAGCCGCGCGAACGGGTCGAAGCCGACCACGGTCCGTGCGTCGGCGACGAAGTTCGAGAGCGCGTTGATGTCGTAGAAGTAGTGCTTGCCGTCGCGGGCATCGACGAGGTATTCGATTCCACCGACATCCAGCTCGACACGCTCGGCGATTCTTTCCACCTGCCTGATGATTTTGGGAGGTGGAGTGAACTTTTCGACGCGCATGCCGTTCTTCGGCGCATCGACCGCGCAGGCAGTGCGTGAGAGCTGTTGGCCATCGGTCGTCTGACAGACGTCGGCGGGGCAGAGGTTGAATGAATTCTCGGCCGGATAGACATTGATGGCGTAGAGGAACTTGCGGTCGAGAACTTCGACGCGCGTGATGTGCCCGTCCCTGAGCGGCGCAAGCTCCTGCACCAGCGCCACATCATCGACACCAAGATCGATGGATCTGGCGCTGGCCGCGGCGGTGAGCGCATCGACAGAGTCGAAGCGCGTGATGCCGGCGCCGCTTCCGCCGATGTTCGCCTTGACGATCACCGGGAACCGGAGTCCGCGCGCGGCGTCCGGAGCTACCGCCGCATTGTTGATCACGCGCGCCTTCGGGTATGGCAGCCCGAGCTCGCGGAGAATGTCCAACTGAAGCGCCTTGGATGTCTCCATCACGTAGGGGGCGGCGCCGTTCACGACCGGCACGCCGATCCGCTCGAGATGACGGACCCAGTCGAGCGTGTAGAAAGTCGCCTGCGCGTTTCCGCGCAGATACGCGGATGGGCTCGCCCGATTGAAAACGAGCGAATAGGGCGACTGCGTCTCGGATGGGTCGTACGAGTGAGCCGAGGCATCGAGTCGGACGTAGTGCACGCCGCGACGATCGAGCTCGGCGAATAGCGGCTTGAACCAGTCGGGGTGCTCGTAGTAGATCGCGATCGGTCCATCAGGTGTTGCGGGCATTCTTGGAAATCTCCGCAGTGAGACTGGAAAAAGAAAAAGGCCGCATCTCTGGGGAGAGACGCGGCCTGCTGCATGGCGGCGAGAGCGGTTAGGCCCTTAGCTGGTCAAGATCTGTTGCGCGCACGCACACGATATCGTCAGCTCCCCTCCTTCGCGAGGAAACTCCGGACAACGCATGAGCATTCGGTGCGCGCGTAGCATGTTCCGGATAACCTAGCAGGAGGGCTGTCCAGGTCAAGTGGCCGCGCGCATTGGTGCTGGTACAGTTTGAATCACGAATCCTTGTCGCGGAATAGTTCTGGGTGAGGCTCCGCGATTTTCCTAAGAGCTCGGGGAGCGGGGTTGCTACTCGCTTCGACGATTCGCTCCAGGAGCGCGATCGGCTTCTGCGTCTGATATCCTAGCCGCTGCGCGCGGGTTGATGAGATATCGGTCCACAATTCATGGGCTAGGAGCGTTTCGGAACGCTGCCGCTAACTGTCTTCCACCGCGTCCCCTGAGGGCCGTCCTCGATCGCGATTCCGCGACCCTCGATCTCGGCTCGAATTGCATCCGCCTGGGCGAAATCTCTTTTCGCTCGAGCCGCCTTCCGCGCCTCGAGACGCTCTTCGACCCACTGCGCCAGCTCGGGGTCGGGGCCAGTCGCCTCCGGAACGACATCTAACACCGAGTTGATGCGCGCGAAAACCGTTCGCGCTTTCTCGAGCGCTTTCTTATCAAGACCATTTCGATCGAGCTCGGCGTTCGCCTTCCTGATGAACGTGAACAGCGAGCCGAGAGCGATCGGCGCGTTGAGATCGTCGAAGAGCGCGGCGGTGACTTCGGCTTCAGCTTCTTCCGCGACCGTCGTCAGCTCCGGAGTTCCGAATTTCGCCTCGTCCAGCCGCTCCGCGAAATCACGGATGCGCCGCACGCCCTCAATCGATGCCTCGAGCGCATCGCCCGACATATTGAGCTGCTTCCGATAATGCGTCGAAAAAACGAAATGGCGGAACGCCGCCGCGGGAACACCCTGATCGCGGAGATCCTGCACCGTCGCGACGTTGCCAAGCCGCTTGGCCATCTTGCTGCCGTCGGTGAGCAGGAATTCTCCATGGCACCACACGCGCGCGAACGGTTTTCCCGTCGCGCCCTCCGACTGCGCGATCTCGTCCTCGTGGTGGGGAAACACGAGGTCGATTCCGCCGCAATGGATGTCGAAAGTCTCGCCGAGATACTTCATCGCCATCGCCGAGCACTCGAGGTGCCACCCTGGCCGTCCGCGGCCCCACGGCGAATCCCACGCCGCGCCGGCCGCCTCGTCCTCGGACTTTGCCGATTTCCAGAGCGCGAAATCCTGCGCGTTCTCCTTCGAGTAGTCGTCCTGGATCACGCGCGCCCCTGCCTTCACCTCCCGCGTGTCGAGCCGTGATAGCCTGCCGTAATCCTTGAACCGATCGATCGCGAAATACACCGACTTGTCTTCGGCCACGTAGGCGAGGTTTCGCGCGACGAGCTTCTCGACGATGGCAATCATCTCGGGGATGTGATCCGTCGCTTTCGGGTACAGCTCGGCGTCCTGAATTCGCAGGAACGCGCGATCTGCGTGGAACGTGGCAGTCACGGGCGCGGTCACCTCGCCTATGCTGAGCCCGCGCTCGCTCGCGATCTTAATGATCTTGTCGTCAACGTCGGTGAGGTTCATCACCTGCTTCAGCTTCCAGCCGCGCAGCGCAATCACGCGCCGCATCAGGTCCTCGAACAAAAAGGTGCGGAAATTTCCGAGGTGCGCGGGCTTGTACACGGTCGGACCGCACGCATAAATGCGTACGGTCTTCCCGTCGGCCGGGACGAACAACTCGACGGTGCGGGTTAGGGTGTTATAGAGTCGAAAGTCGGCAGCGTCGCCATCGGGGACGGCGACGGGGGCGGGGGCGGGAGCTGGAACCATTCGCGGAAGCTAGGCGCGACATTACGGAGGGTCAACACGAAAACAACATGACACTCCGCATCATTGCGGAGGGTCAACACGAGTATGCCAGGGCGCTTTGCATCGCCGCCTCGTGTCTCGCTGTCACGACTCGTCCCTCCGACAACCTGACAATCCGGGTAGCGACCCGATGCAGCTCGACGGCGTTCGGCGCGGTGAGAACCGTCGTGACGCCGGCACGAGAAAGCTGTGTGAGCAGCGCGACGATATCCTTGTCGAAAAGAAGTCCCTGCCCGCACAGCGTTTCATCGAGCAACAGAGCGCGTGGAGAGCCAACCAGCGCCTGGGCGAGGCCGAGCCGCTGCAGCAGGCTCACCGAGAGATGGCTGACGCGTCTGTTCGAGTGGAGATGGAGTGACACTGCCCGCAGCGCGCGCTCGACCTGGAGGGCGCGATCGTCCATGCTCAGATCGTGCAGCGTGGCATAGTATTCCAGCGCCTCGCGAACCGAAAGAAACGAGTAGTATCCTACCCGTTGCGGGACGTAGGCGAGCCCCATTGGAACGCGGTGCCTCGTGACCTGCTCGCCAAACCAGCTGACCGTTCCTTCTTCCCCGCGCAGCAGCCCCGCGGCGCAGAGGAGAAGCGCAGACTTCCCCGCCCGTGAGGGACCAACGAGTCCGACAATCTCACCACGCTCGATCTCAAGACTTACCCCGCGCAGCGCGTGGACGGCCATCGTGCGGCCACTTGGACCTGAACGGAATGTCTTGGTGAGACCGCTGACGACGAGTGCCGCGTCCATTCCGCTCCTCCCGACGAGTGAGCGGGAAGCTTCGGGCACCGGCTGTGGCGGCCAGACATCCTTCGGTTGCTTCTCGCACCGATGGAGCGCCGAGCGCTAGGCGGTCTTTGGAGTCCCGCGCTGCTCCCTGATCCTGATCAGATCAGGCGGTAATCGCGGCGCAGTCAGCACGCCCCCGTCGGGCACCGGAACCCGGAGCACGAATATCCTGTCGCGCGTGGTCTTCCGGAATCCTTTGCCTTCGTAGATGCGATTGATGAGGATTCTCCGTACGATCACCATCACCGTCACGAGAATGGGCAGCGCGACCACGAATCCGAGCGGCCCCAGAATCTTGCCGACAACCAGAACCGACGTGATCGTGAGCACTGGAGGCATGTCGATCTTCTTCGACATCACCAGAGGAGCGACGAGGTTGCCCTCGATCAGGTGGATGATCACGCCGAGGGCGATGACGTACATCGCGCGCGTACCCCCGCCGGGACCGCCGAGAACGAACAACGCCGGAAGGATCGTCGATACGAGGGTCCCGAAAAACGGCACTACCGCCACGAGGCCGGTGAACACGCCGAACGTGAGCCAGTACGGCACGTCCAGCAGATAAAGCCCGATCGCGGTGAGAATGGCCAGAACCGTCATTGCCAGCAGCTGGCCAACAATGTAGGCACGAAGTCCATCGGCCAGATCGCGCAGCACATCGCGCACGAGGTCACGGTGAATCGGCGGAAAAAGCGCGATGAGCCACTCGCGATACACACCCGGCTGGAGCGCCAGATAGATGCTCATCACGCCGACGGCGAACACGTTGATCATCACGTGTACCAGCGAGAACACCTTGGGCACCAGATTGGTGGTCTGACCCGAGACCTGGTCGTAGAGAGCGCGCAACAGAGTGTGATCACCGGGCTTCCACACATCGCGGAGCGCGGGAAACCGGGCGACGAACCGATCAATCCCGGTCTCCCACCCCTCGATGTACTTGGGGAGCACCGTGACGAGCGTCTGCGTCTGCTCGATCACGGGAGGGACGAGGAGCGCGAGGAGACCTGCCAGCGCGGCGCCCGAACCGAATACGGCGAGGAAGAACGCTAGCTTGGGCGGAACGCGTCCGTGCTCGACGAGCAGGTCGCGCACCGAGCCGAGGTATAGCGAGAGAAGTACGGCGATGAAGACCAGCAGGAACACGCTGGCCGTCGCTCCCAGCAGCCAGAGCAGGAGGAACGTGATGATCGCGCCGGCAAGAACCGGCGCAATCCTGAACCGCTCTATCGCCGCGCTACTCAACTAGGGTTTCGTCTCGTCGGAAAGCTCTTCGAGCTCGGCGTGCATCTCTTCCCCCGCGCGTCCGCCGGCACCCAGTGCCTTGCTGTCGAGCTGCTTCCCGCTTCCGAGGATGCCCATTTTCTGTTTCAGGGCGATAAGCTGCATGTCCGCCGACGCGTTCCCGGCTCCCGCCTCCAGCCGCTTGAAGTCGCTCGCCAGCTTGTCGCCGGAGAATTCCTCGTCGATCTCGGCGCTCGCTTTGATCTGCCGGGCGTTGGTCTCGATCTTCTCCTCCATCCGCGCAAAGGCCTCGAACGCGGACTTCTCGGAGATGTGCGACATCGTCTCGTTGATCCGCTTCTGCGCGTCGGCGCGGCGCTGTTTGGCGAGCAGAAGATTCTTCTTCCGGTTCGCCTCTTCGATGTTGTCGTTCAGCGTGCGCAGCGAATCCTTGAGGCGGTCGGTCTCCCCCTTGTGCGCCTGCCAGGTGAGCTGCAATTGCTCGCCGCGCGAGATGTGCTCGGTGCGGCGCATCAGCGCCTGCTTCGCCAGCTCGTCCTGGTTCTGCTGCACGGCGAGCATCGCGCGCCTCTCCCAGTCCTCGGCTTCCTTCAGCTCACCCTTGGTCTGGTCCTGAAGACGCTTTTCGTCGGCGATTGCCGCGGCGACCTGCTGCTTCGCCTTCACCAGCTGCGATCTCATGTCGAGAATGATCTGATTGAGCATCTTCTCGGGCTGCTCGAACTCGGAGATCACCGCGTTGACGTTGGAGCGGAACAGCGTCGCTATTCGATCGAAGATATTCATTGTGGTAGTAGCCTCTGATTGACCCGCCAGCGGGCGAAGATACTGCTTCCGCCCTTACATCACTAGATAATCGTCACGAATCTGACCGCTTGATCTGGTACAGCCGCTCCTTCGCCAGCCGGCGGCCGGTGGGCGTGGCAGCGAGCCCGCCCCCGGCTGTCTCCTTGTACCGCACGTCCATCTCACGGCCGATCTCTCCCATCACATCTATCACCTCGTCCACCGGGATCGCGAAGGTGATCCCCGCCAGCGCCATCTCGATTCCCGCCAGCGCGATCGCCGATCCCGTCGCGTTCCTGAATACGCACGGGAGCTCCACGAGTCCGCCGAGCGGATCGCAGACGAGTCCCAGCGTTCCCTGCATCGTGAGCGCCACCGCGTGGCCAACCTGTGACGGCGTTCCTCCCAACATCTCCGTTGCTGCACCAGCGGCCATTCCTGCCGCCGCGCCCGTTTCCGCCTGACATCCTCCTTCCGCGCCCGACAACGAAGCCCGCTCGGCCACAACCGCGCCGATGAGTCCCGCCGTCGCCAATCCATCCACCACCTTGTCGTCCGGCACCGATCGCGCCTTCGCCAGACCGGTCAAAATCGCCGGGAGAACACCAGCGCCTCCGGCGGTCGGCGCCGCGACGATCACACCCATCGCCGCGTTCACTTCCTGCACCGCCAGCGCGCGGGTGAGAATGTCCCGAAACGGCGTGTCGGCGAGCGGGCCGCGCGCGTTCTTCCGCAGCTTCGCCGCGTCGCCGCCAACCAGACCCGACGCCGAATACAGGTCTCCGGTAAGTCCTTTCTCGATAGCGCTCCGCATCACCACCAGCGCCCTCATCAGCGCCGCCCTGATGTACTCGACTGATCTACCCTGGTCGCGGGATTCCGCCGCCAGCGCCACCTGCGCCAGCGATTTTTTCTCTGATTCCGCGTCCCGAATCGCGTCCGCCAGCGCCTTGTACACTATCCGCCGCTCACCTTTTCGAGCCGCCGCGTCCAACGCACCCAGTCCAGGGCATCGAGCTCTTCGCCGGCCTTCTGGTCGGGCGCCTCGTCGCACTCGATCACCATGAACGCGTCGCCGCCGCGCTCCTTTCTCGACAACCTCAGCGTCGCGATGTTGATGTCGTGTTCCGCCAGGATGCTGGTGATTCTGGCGATCGAACCCTTCCTATCCTCAGCTACGAGAACGATGGTGTGGAAGTTTCCGGTCACCTCGACGGGATAGCCGTCAATCTCCTGGACCAGGACACGGCCAGCCCCCAGGGAGGAGCCGAGCATCGTGGATTTGACACCATTGAGCTCGACGTTGATGCGCACGGTGTTCGGGTGAGCGGCGTCGGCAATTGTCGTCTTCTCGAAGCGATAGTCCAGTCCCTCGCGCTCGGCGATCTGGAGCGCTTCGCGAATCCGTTCGTCATCCGGGCGGAAACCGAGCAGCCCCGCAATCAACGCCTTGTCGGTGCCGTGGCCCTCACCGGTTCTGGCGAATGAGCCGTGCAGCTGAAGCAAACCTGTTTGCGGCGTACCTCCGACCAGACAGCGCGCCAACAGACCGAGCCGGCACGCACCCGCTGTATGCGAGGACGACGGTCCGACCATTACCGGTCCGATGATGTCCAGGAGAGAAACCATGGCTAGAAGATAAGCCCGTTATGCGTTCCACGTTCAGGGTTTACGGTTAACGCGAACGGAGTCCCCGAACGCAAAAACGGTAAACGCACAAACGGTAAACGCACAACGCAATCGCAGCCGGGGGAAAAACCTTACCCCGCCTTGAGCTTCCTCTTCTTCCTGCCGAGCATGGCGCGCAGATACTGTCCCGTGTACGACGCTTCCACCTCGGCGACAGCTTCCGGTGTTCCGGAGGCGACGACATCGCCCCCGCGCAAACCACCCTCGGGGCCAAGATCGATGATCCAGTCCGCGGTCTTGATCACGTCGAGATTATGCTCGATGACGAGCACGGTGTTGCCCCGGTCAACGAGCCGGTGGAGCACGCTCATCAGCAGGCGCACATCCTCGAAATGCAGTCCGGTGGTGGGCTCGTCAAGGATGTAAAAGGTGCGACCGGTGTCGCGCTTGGACAATTCAGCCGCGAGTTTCACGCGCTGGGCCTCGCCGCCAGAGAGCGTGGTCGCGCTCTGACCGAGGTGGACATACCCGAGTCCCACGTCGAACAGGGTCTGCAATTTCTGACGAACCCGCGGCTGGTTCTCGAAGAAGTGAAGCGCATCCTCCACGTTCTGATCCAGCACGTCGGCGATGCTCAAGCCACGGAAGCGAACTTCGAGGGTCTCCCTGTTGTAGCGCTTGCCCTTGCACACATCGCACGGAACGTAGACGTCGGGCAAGAAGTGCATCTCGATCTTCACCAGGCCGTCGCCCTCACACGCCTCGCAGCGACCGCCCTTGACGTTGAACGAGAAGCGTCCCGGGCCGTAGCCCCGGATCTTCGCCTCCGGCAGCTCGGCGAACAGCTCGCGGATGGGAGTGAAGAGACCCGTATACGTGGCGGGATTGGAGCGCGGCGTGCGTCCGATGGGGCTCTGGTCGATGTCGATCACCTTGTCGAGGTGATGGAGCCCGGTGATGCGATCGTGAGCGCCGGGAATGACGCGGGCCCGATAGAAGTGTCGCGCCATAGCACTGTGCAGAATGTCCTCGATGAGCGTGGATTTGCCGCTCCCGGATACGCCCGTCACCGCCACGAACAGGCCGAGTGGGATCTCGACGTCGAGATCGCGCAGGTTGTGCTCGCGCGCGCCCTCGATTCGGATGTCGCGGCCGGGCGCGCGCGGGCGGCGCTCGGCGGGAACAGGAATCTCGAGCTCCCCGCGGAGATAGCGGCCGGTGATCGACTCCTTGTTGTTGCGCACCTGCTCGACGGTGCCTTCGGCGATGACCAGGCCGCCGTGCTTCCCCGCCCCGGGCCCGAGGTCAATGACGTGATCGGCGGCCTGCATCGTCTCCTCGTCGTGCTCGACGACGATCACAGTGTTGCCGAGGTCGCGGAGCTGGCGGAGAGTGGCGAGCAGCCGCGCGTTGTCACGCTGGTGCAGCCCGATTGACGGCTCGTCGAGAATGTAGAGCACGCCGACAAGACGCGATCCGATCTGTGTCGCAAGCCGGATGCGCTGCGCCTCGCCGCCGGAGAGTGATTCGGCCGAGCGTCCGAGAGTGAGATACTCGAGCCCGACGTCGTTGAGGAAACGAAGGCGCTCGCGCACTTCCTTGAGTATCGGGCCGGCGATCTCGGGGTCGAGTCCGGGCTTTCCATTGGAGCGCACTGGGACCGACTCGAAAAATGCGAGCGCGTCGGTGATGGAGAGCTGCACCAGATCTCCGATGTTCATCTCGCCCAGGGTCACCGCGAGCGATTCAGGCTTGAGCCTTCGCCCCCCGCACGCGGTGCACGCGGTCGCGATCATGTACTGATCGAGCTCGATACGCGCGGTGTCCGATTCGGTGTCGTCGTAGCGGCGCTGGATGTTGGAGACGATTCCTTCCCAGCTGGCGCCGGATGTGTCAATGCGCTTTCCGCTTTGTCCGGTCGTACCATAGAGAAGCTTGTCGCGGACTTCCGCGCTCAGCTCTCCCCACGGTGCGTTGAGGTTGAAGACGAGTTGCCTCGCCAAGCCGGGCAGGATGATTTTCTTGAGATAACCGTCGGGCTCTCCCCATGGCAGAACTACCCCCTCGAGGATGCTGATGCTCGGGTCGCCGAGTATGAGCTGCTCGCTCACCTGGCGGCGGCTGCCGAGGCCGGCGCAAGCAGCACAGGCGCCGAACGGGGAGTTGAAGGAGAAGTGCCGGGGCTCGAGCTCGGGCAGCGAGATTCCGCAGACAGGGCAGCCGTATTTCTCGGAGAAGATGTGAACGCTGCGGTCATCCTGCCGGTGAACCTCGACCAGACCTTCCGCCAATTTGAGCGCTGTCTCTACGGAATCGTTGAGGCGGCCGCGATCCTCGGGTCGCACCACGAGGCGGTCGACCACGACGGAGATGTTGTGATTCATGCGCCGATTGAGCTTCGGTGGATCGGCGACCTCGATGAGGTCACCGTCGACGATCGCGCGCACGAACCCCTGCTTGCGGGCAGCCTCGAACAGCTCGCGGAACTCACCTTTTCGGCCGCGCACGAGCGGCGCGAGGATCTCGATTTTGGTGCCCTCTTCCCAGGCGAGGATGGAGTCCGCAATCTGGCCGGCGCTCTGTCGCTCGACGGGTCGGCCGCAGTTCGGACAGTGCGGCGTTCCGGCGCGCGCGTAGAGGAGGCGGAGGTAGTCGTATATCTCGGTGACCGTTCCTACGGTGGACCGAGGGTTGTGGCCGGCGGTTTTCTGCTGGATCGAGATCGCGGGCGAGAGCCCTTCGATGGAATCGACATCGGGCTTCTCCATGAGGCCGAGAAACTGCCTCGCGTAGGCGGACAGCGACTCGACGTAGCGGCGCTGGCCCTCAGCGTAAATCGTATCGAAGGCGAGCGACGATTTTCCCGAGCCGGAGAGCCCCGTGATCACCGTCAGACGGTCTCGCGGGATGGTTACATCGATGTTGCGGAGGTTGTGCTCGCGAGCGCCGCGGACGATCAGTGATTCTTCGGGCATAGCCTTGTAAAATCGCGGGTTACGCGGCCAGACTCAAGCCGTCCCCCTTACGGTGATTACATTCCGGTCACCGGGGAACCGTTTCCACACACCAGATAATCCACGTGGCTCACACCGACGCCGTCGTAATTCTCACCACGCTCGCCAACACCGAGGACGCTGTAAAGCTCGTCAAGACGCTCCTCGACCGCAGGTTGGTCGCGTGCGGCACCGTCCTGCCCGGCGCGCGGTCGCTTTATCGCTGGGAAGACAAGCTGGCCGACGAGCAGGAAGTGATGGTGCTGCTCAAGACGCGCTCGGGCGCGGTGCACGGACTGGAAAGGGCGTTCAAGGAGCTCCACCCGTACAAGGTGCCCGAGCTGCTCGTGGTTCCCGTCACCGGGGGGCTCGAGCGATACCTCGGCTGGATAAATAGCGAGACGAGCCTCACAATCGTCTAATGGGGGTAAGCAACACTCCCACCGCACCGCCGGCCCAACCCAACAGACCGACAGCCGCGAAATCACGCCGCGTTGCGGTCGGCGTCGCAGTGGTCGTGCTCTGGGTTGTCGGGCTCCTGCTGTTGGTCCGTCGAAACGCGAATCGGAGCGAGGTCGAGCAGCTGGCCGAAGTGGCGCTCACCGTACAGCCGGCGACTTTCTATTATGTCGTCGAGCGCGACGGGCAGCACATCGGCGCGGCGTCGTCGGCGATAGATACCACCATCCAGGCTCTCGTGAGCGAGGAATACTTCGTCGGCGATTGGACTTCGCCAGGAGGTGAGGCGGTGGAGCGAACGTCGGCGCGTTGGCGGACGACACTGAGCCGCGGATTCCGGCTCCGGCAGACGTCGATAGACATCACTCGCGCGACGCTGCCCTTTTCGATCCGCGCGGCGGTGCAAGACGACACAACGCTGGTCGTGGCGTTCGCAGGATCCAGGAGCGACACGCCCCCTCTGCGTCTGACCGCCATCGCCCCCGTATTCACGCCGGCGCTCGCTCCGGTTGCCTTTATGCTTGGCGGCTCCCACAAGATTGGCCGGACGCAAACGATGTCGGTGTTCGATCCAACCACGCGAACGGTCCTCAGACCCGAGCTGAAGATTCACGCCGAGTCATTGTTCACGGTCGTCGACAGCGCCGCGCTGGATGCGACTGGGGCGTGGGCTGTAGCGCACCGGGACACCGTTCGCGCATGGCGTCTCGAGGGCGCGCCAGGAGGGCTCAGCGCCTGGGTAGATGCGGAGGGACGGCTCGTCGCCGCGATGATGGCCAACGGTTTGTCGGTTACTCGCACCGCGTTCGAGATTGCTTACGGGATTTCACAAACGAGATGATAGAGCTAAGGGGCCTCACCAAAAAGTACGGCTCGTTCACCGCGGTCGATTCGATCGACCTGAGTGTGCCCGACGGAGAGCTGTTCGGCTTCCTCGGTCCCAAAGGAGCGGGCAAGACCACTACTCTCAGAATGATCGCCGGGATTCTCCAGCCGACGGCAGGGAGCATTCACCTCGCCGGGATCGACCTGAGCGCCGATCCGATCGCCGCCAAGTCGAAGCTGGGATTCATTCCGGACCGGCCGTTCATCTATGAGAAGCTGACGGGCGCGGAGTTTTTGCGATTCGTCGCCGGGCTGTATGGACAGGACGGC
>JANMTG010000002.1:0-3645 GCA_031390205.1 Gemmatimonadota bacterium | reverse complement strand
GATGATCCCGGGAGCTTCGGACTCGACCTTTCTGCTGTTCTTCGCGTTGATCGGGCCCGCGGCGTCGAGCGGGCGTCCGAGCGGATCGACGACGCGCCCGATCAGCTCGGGACCAACGGGAACCTCGAGCACGCGCGAAGTGCGGCGGACCTCGTCTCCTTCCTTGAGCTGGAGATAATCGCCGAGCACCACCGAGCCGATGTTGTCTTCTTCGAGGTTCAGGGCGAGGGCGGTGATCTTCTCGCCCGTCTCAGACGAGGTGACCTCGAGCATCTCGCCAGCCATCGCTTTGCCCAGGCCGTAGATGCGGGCGATTCCGTCTTTCACTTCGAGGACGGTGCCGACTTCTTCTACGTCCAGCTCGTGGAGGTCTGCCGCCTCGATCTCACGGAGCAGAATGTCCTTGATTTCGCCGGGGCGGAGCATCGTTTCGGTGGCCATAATCCGCGTTGTTCTGAAGGGGGTTCCTAGCTTGTGAAATTTATCACAAGCTCCTTTTCGGTGCAACGACTGAGCATATGGAAAAGCAGTGCCGCGCCGGAATGAATTGAACTGAACACTACAGGCTGCCTGCGAATGGCATCCGGCTGCCGGCGACCGGCTCTAACAGACACTCCGCTCTACTGAGCCGGAAGCAGGATGCAGGCAGCGATCCGCAGGCAGCCTGTAGTGTTCAGTTTTAGGTAGTCATCAGTTGCAGTCCTTTTTTATGTCCGGCTCCTCGTCCGTCCCTGAGCGAAGCGGTCTATCAGATCGGTGGTACGAAGTCGGGCGAGAGATGCCGGGCGGGTGCCGAAAATCCTTTGCGCGGTCACCGCCAGGTGAGAGGAGGATGCGAAGCCCAGGATGCGCGCAATGTCCCGGATGTCGTGTCCCGGATTCTTGGCGAGCTCGGCAGCGGCGACGAGCCGCACCAGGTCTATGACGCGCTTGAGATTCGGGGCGCCGGGTCGGGCAAAGTTGCGGCTCAGGTGCTCGCGGCTGAGACCCACCGCTTTCGCGAGCTGGGTAGTAGTTACCGGACGCCCGGCCTGGGACACGATGACTTCCCAGGTCGCGCGCTGGAGCGGTGTGGAAAGGCCAAGCGCGGGCGGAGGATCGAAGAGAGCCTCCCGGAAGCGGGTCGTAAAAGCGTGTGGAACGATCAGCTCCCGCGCCGCGTTGTCGTCGATCCCCTCGACGATCACGTCGATGAACCCCAGTGAAGCGCAGCGCGCGGCAACGGGAGCGTCGGAGGGCCGGAGCGGAAGGATAGCAAAGAAGGGAACGCTCGTATACTCGCCCGCAAGTGCCGCGGCTTTCCAGGTCGTCTCATCGGCGGCGCCGACATCGATGAGGGCAGCATCGACGAGCACGCGACGGAAGACAGCGTCGAGCTCCTCGGGGGAGCGGGTGGTGATGATCTTCCACTTTCGGCGGGGGAATGCGGCGCGCACGATCGTGCGAGCGCGTTCGCGCGGTCCGTGGACGACGAGCGTTGGCAGCAATGATCCTTCACCGGTTGTCACGATCAGACTCCCACCGCAATGTCCTCGAGATTGGGCCGGCCTTCGATGAATTGCCGGACGATCGGGTCCACGGTGTGCTGAATCTCATCCACTGTCCCCACCTGGCGCACCCGTCCCTCGTAGAGCATGGCGATGCGCGAGCCGACGGTGTAGGCGCTCCGCATGTCGTGAGTGATGACGATGCTCGTCACCCGGAGCTTCTCGCGCATGCGGATCATGAGTTGGTCGATGATGGCGCTGGTGACGGGGTCGAGCCCGGTTGTCGGCTCGTCGTAGAGGATGTACTTGGGCTGGCGGGCGATCGCGCGCGCGATTCCGACGCGCTTCCGCATCCCACCCGATAGCTCGGCGGGGAACTTCGATTCGACTCCGGGAAGATCGACGAGATCGAGTGCTTCGCCGACGCGGGTCATGATCTCGCTCTCGGTGTGCCCGCCCTCCTTCCTTAGCCCCATCGCGACGTTCTCACCGATGTTGAGCGAGTCGAAAAGCGCGGCGAACTGAAAAACGTAGCCGATGTGCGAGCGCAAGGCGTACAGGTCGTCGCGCGTGAGGCGCGGGACTTCCTGGCCGTCGACGAAGACGGTGCCCCGGTCCGGCTCGAGCAGGCCGACGATGTGCTTGATCGCGACGGATTTTCCGGCGCCAGAGTAGCCGATGATTACCGTCGTTTCGCCCTCGCTCACCTCGAGCGAGAAACCCTCAAGCACTTTCTTGGGCCCGAAGGCTTTGTGGACGTCGACGAGCTTGATCATCGCTGAGCGGATATCACAAAACTGAAGTTATGCGTGGCGGGGGAAAGGGCCAGGCGGGGGACGAGAACCGAACAGAAACAAAACAAAACGGAACTGAACAGAACAGAACACAAACAGAACGGAACTGAACAGAACACAAACAGAACGGAACTGAACACTACAGGCGGCCGGCTGGTCGCTGCCTGCTGCCGGCGGCCGGCTTTTCCAGTTGTCAGGATGGTGCGATCACGGGATGCGTGAGAGAAGGGCGTGACGGGGGACAGAAAACGATGTCGATGTTGACGGCGGGGAGGAAAGCGTTGAGCGTGGCCGATTTCAAGAAGCTCGAGGTTTGGCGAAAGGCGCATGCGCTCGCGTTAAATGCGCATCGGGTCGCGCTCGGCATTCGAGGTTCACAGTATGCCTCGCTCCGGAATCAAATTATCCGCGCATCAATGTCCATTCCCGCGAACATCGTTGAAGGACGAGAGCAGAAGAGTGAGGCCGAGTTTGGCCGATTTCTGCGCTATGCGCTGAGCTCTGCGTCTGAGCTCGAATACCACCTGATCATCGCCCGCGATATTCGAGTGATGCCATCGGAGGATTTCGTGAACCTGCTTACGCTGCTGAAACAGGTGAGGATGATGCTGTTCGGTCTCTTGAAGAGATTGGATGTCCGAAACACGCGCCCGCCCGACCCGAAGAAAACCATTCTGTCGCAGTAGCCGGATGCAGGAAGCCGGCAGCGATCCGCCGGCAGCGTGTCGTGTTCCGTTCACCAAAAAAAAAAGGACGAGCTTTCGCTCGTCCCTCATCCATTGCCGTTCGTTGACTTACGCCGCGAACGAACCCAATGCTCGGCCGACGTCCCCTTCGCGCAACCGCTTCAGGGCACGGTCACGCAACTGACGAACCCGCTCACGGGTGACGCCGAGCAGCGAGCCAATCTCTTCGAGCGTGTGCTCGCGCCCACCTTCGAGTCCGAAGTACAGCCTGAGCACCTTGGCATCCCGCGGCGGCAGGGTCGCCAGCGCGGTCTCGATCTCGTCGTTGAGGAAGCGGTTCATCGCCTCCTCCTCGGTGTCGGGCATCTCGTCGGCGACGAAGCGCTCGATCAGCGACCGATCGCCTTCAGGGTCCATCGGCGCGTCGAGTCGTACCTCGCCAGTGTTCAAGGCGGCGAGGGACTGCACGACATCCACCGAAAGTCCGGTGAGCTTTGACAGCTCTTCGGGCGTGGGCTCGCGACGCATTTTCTGCCGCAGAATCTCCGACGCCTTGATGATGCGCGAGAGGTCGGCGGTGCGATTGAGCGGCACGCGCACGGTGCGGCCCTGCCTGGCGAGCGACGACAGAATCGCCTGGCGAATCCACCACACCGCGTAGGAAATGAACTTCACGCC
>JANMTG010000332.1:0-2524 GCA_031390205.1 Gemmatimonadota bacterium | reverse complement strand
GTTCATCGGGGCGGACGGACTACTCATCACCCCGAGCGATTATCAGCGGGAGATACTCGTCGTTTAGAACTGCAACTGAACAAGACAAGCGGCCGGCCGATCGCTTCCAGCAAATGGCTTCCGGCCTCACTGCGCCGGTGTCGTAGGAGCCGGACGCAGGCAGCGTAGTTGGCGATCAGCAGGCAGCCTGTAGTGTTCTTTTTTTGTTGTTCGATTTCTTCTCCCCCTACTGGTCTATAACCGACCACACCCCCGGATCCTCGAGCCCCAGCCTCCACAGGGCGAACGTCGTCACCCCCAACCGCCGCGCATCGCGCACGAGCGTCTCGATCAGCACCCGGTCGCTCACCCACACCTCCCACCCCTCCGGCGAACTGGCGTTGAGAGTGGCCGATCCAAGATCCCGGCTCAAGGCGGTGTTCGTCATGATGGAAAGACGGCGTGCATCTTCGAAGCTGATCACCTCCGTCTCCGCTGCACGGCGCCAGCGATAACCGTACAGCGGCAGCGCCGCGACGATTTTCTCCGCTCCCACCTCGGCCACTCTTACCCCGAGCTGTCGCCTTACCCATTCCGGTGAGGCGATCGGGCCCGGGGGCGAAGCGCTCCAATGCTGGTCGTAAAGGAGCGGCATGATGATGTCGGCTGCCTCCAGCAGGAGTGCGCCTGGGTAGGCGGCGGTGTCACCGGCGGGAACTGCAATCGCCACCGTCGTCACGCCGTGCGCGCGCACGGAGTCGGAAACCGCTTTCGTCACCCGCCGCAGCGCGTCGAGGTCACGAGCTGTCATGCCCTCGAAGTCCATCACGACTCCGCTGTACCCCCCGGAGTCAACGATCGCGGCGATGGCACCGGCCGTGATCGCCGCTGCCTCCGCGCTCGTGCCGAGTCCGCGGATTATCTCGGGGTGAAAGCGATTCCCCTCGTACGAGGTGATGAGCGCCATGGTGCGACCCGCGAGGCGTGCGTCGCTCGCAAGTGTATCCTGATAAAGCATTACCGGACGGAAGCTCGTTGAGTCGAGCGTGACCCAGCCCGTTATCACCCGCGCGAGCTTGTCGGAGTTTGCGCGCAACGACTCGTGGCTGCGCGCGTCCCATGGGCCGGTGAATCCCCAGAACTCCACCGTCCCCGGCGGCCGGGCCGGGAGGTTGAGACACGAAACGACCGTCAGCGCCAACACTGCCGCCCAGGATCGAACGCTCATTCGCCCACATTCCTTGTGTCGCGACTGGCCACGCCGCAAACTCCTTCTCATGAGACGTCTCTCAACCTACGCAACGACCGTGAGGAAAACGAATCGTGTGTCGATCGTGCTCCTCTCGCTCGCCCCAGCGATGCTCGGCGCGCAACGATCCGCCGATCTCGTTCTCACTAACGGCCGCATCTACACGGTGGACATCGCGCGCCCGATTGCGTCGGCGCTCGCCGTGCGCGGCGACCAAGTGGTTTTCGTCGGCTCGGACACCGAGGCGCGTGCGCTGGCGGGAGCCGCTACCCGCGTTATCGACCTCCAGGGAAACACCGTCATTCCCGGAATCATCGACGCCCACGCGCATCTGCTCGGTTTCGGAACGTTGCTGCGGCAGGTCAATCTCGCCGGCGCCGAGTCTTATGAGGAAGTGATCGCCCGTGTTACTGAATGGGGGAAGACGGCAAAACCCGGAGAGTGGATCGCGGGCAGAGGCTGGGATCAAACCCGCTGGCCGACGAAGGAGTTCCCTACCCACGATGCGTTGTCGCGAGTACTTCCGGACAATCCAGTCGCTCTCGGCCGCATCGATGGCCACGCGCTTCTTGTCAATGCCAAGGCGATGGAACTCGCCGGAATCAGTGCGCGCACGCGGGATCCCGTGGGTGGGCGGATCATCCGCTCCGCGCAGGGAGTACCCTCCGGCGTTTTCATCGACAACGCCAAGCAGCTGGTCGAAAGAGTCATACCTGCGCCATCGCGCGAGGAAAAGCGGAAGGCAATCCTCGCGGCGATCGCGGAGTGCAACCGTTACGGACTGGTCGGGATCCACGATGCCGGACAGGACGCCAGCACCATCGCGATCTACGAGGAGCTCGCGAAAGCCGGCAACTTCAACCTGCGCAACTACGTGATGCTCTCCGATCCTGGCGGCCGGGCGGCCGCTCTCAGGAATTCGTACTTGATGCGTGGCCCCCAAAGCGGCCTCTATGACGGGCGCCTTTGGATCAGGGCCATCAAGCTGTACTCCGACGGCGCACTGGGCTCCCGTGGCGCGGCGCTGCTCGCGCCATACTCCGATGAGCCAGCGAATTCCGGGCTGCTCGTCTCGCAACCGCAGCACATCGCCATGATGGCGGAGCTGGGGCTAACGCGTGGATTCCAGGTGAACGTCCACGCCATCGGTGACCGGGGCAACCGGATCGCGCTCGACGCGTTCGAGTCGGCGCTGCGCCGGATTCCCAAAGCGGACCACCGCTTTCGCGTCGAGCACGCGCAGGTGATAAGCCTCGAGGATATTCCGCGCTTCGCGCGGCTTGGCGTGATTCCCTC
>JANMTG010000331.1:0-3317 GCA_031390205.1 Gemmatimonadota bacterium | reverse complement strand
GGAAAGGACTCCTACCAGCCGGAGGAGTATCCGTACTACTGGCGCGTATTCGAGACGCGCGACGACTACTTCGACTACTATCGCGACTATCACGCGTTCTGGAAGCTGTACGGGATGGGTCTCCCGGACGCGGTACTGAAGAAGGTGTACTACAAGAATGCGCTGAAGATCACGCCGGGTTTGCCGCAGACGGGGTGGCCGCGCTAGCCGTCAATCCTCGTACTTGCGCGGATGCGCCGGGTGCGGCTTCTCGTCCTCCTCGACGTCGAATTCGTCGTCGAGGTCTATGAGATCGTCGTCGAGATCGTCGTCATCCTCGTCGTCGAGATCGTCGTCCTCGAGCTCGTCGTCATCCAGCCCGTCGTCTTCCTCCTCGTCGTCCAACTCGTCCTCGAGATCACCCTTCCCGGGACCGTCGTCCGGTACCTTCTTCGCCAGCCAGGCTCGAGCTTCCCCCTCCCCCTCATCGCTCAGGAAGCTCTCCCCGGACTTCAGCATGGCGGACATTACCGTGATCTCCTCGTTGTTAGACCGAAGCGCGCTCGCGCTTCGCCTCTCGTGACAGCTTCTTCCGATCGTTCGCGCTGAGGAAGCGCTTCCGCAGCCTGATCGCCCGCGGCGTCACCTCGATCAACTCGTCTTCCTCGATATACTCCAGCGCCCCTTCCAGCGTCAACTCCCGCGGCGGCTCGAGCTGGATGTTCTCGTCGCTCGACTTCGAGCGCATGTTGGTGAGCTTCTTTTCCCTGGTCGGATTGACATCCATGTCACCCGGCCTCGAGTTCTCCCCCACCAGCATGCCCTCGTAAACCACGTCGCCCGGAGCAACGAATAGGGTAGCGCGCTCTGAGAGATTTGCAAGCGCGAAAGCGACGATGACCCCGCCTTCCATGGAAACGAGCGTCCCCCTCGTCCGCCCAGCGAGCGGTCCGGCCCACGGACCGTACTCCAGAAAACGGTGGTGCATGATGCCCGTGCCCCGGGTGTCGGTCAGGAACTCCGACCGGTACCCGAACAGGCCGCGCGCCGGTATCCGATAGAGAAGCCGGACCATTCCCTGCCCCGGATTCTTCATCTCCAGCATGCCTGCTCGCCGCGGGCCCAGCTTCTCGATCACCACGCCGAGGAACTCCTCGGGGACGTCGATGGCGAGCTCTTCATAGGGCTCGAGTCTCTCACCGTTTGGTCCTTCACGCGTGATCACGCGAGGTCTGGATACCTGAAACTCATACCCCTCGCGCCGCATCGTCTCCATCAGGATGGTGAGGTGCAGCTCACCACGACCCGACACCGTCCAGGTATCGGTCGAATCCGTGTCCTCCACCCTGAGTGCCACGTTCCGCTCCAACTCCCCGTACAAACGCTCACGCAGCTGACGCGAAGTCACGAACTTCCCTGCCTTTCCCGCGAACGGCGAATTGTTGACGAGAAAATCCACCGAGATGGTCGGCTCCTCGACGGAAATCCCCGCCAGCCGCTCGGGGTGCTCTGTGTCCGTCACCGTCAGACCGATTTCGACCCCCTCAAGACCCGCCAGCGCGACGATCTCTCCCGCCCGCGCCTCGGGTATTTCGATGCGGTCGAGACCTTCATAGGAGAAGAGCTTGGTCACTCGAGACTGCTCCACTTTCCCGGACCCATCCAATGGGAGCAGCGTGACCGCGTCACCGACGCGCACGGTGCCGCGCTCGATTCGGCCGATTCCCAGACGCCCGAGATAGGGTGAATGATCGATGGTGGATATCAACATCTGAAAAGGGCCTCTCGCATCACTCGGTGGCGGAGGCACGTGCCTGATGATGGTGTCGAAGAGAGGCGAGAGATCGACGGGAGTGACCTCCATGTCCATCGTTGCCACTCCCTCGCGGGCGGAAGCATAGACGACAATGGCATCGAGCTGGGCCTCGTTGGCCTCGAGCTCGATCAGGAGATCGAGCACCTCGTCGTGCACGCGCATCGGGTCGGCGCCCGGCCGGTCGATCTTGTTGATTACGACGATCGGCGTGCGGTGCAATGCGAGCGCCTTCCGAAGAACGAATCTCGTCTGCGTCATCGGGCCATCGAATGCGTCCACCACCAGCAGCACGCCGTCCACCATGCGGAGAATGCGCTCCACCTCGCCGCCGAAGTCCGCGTGTCCCGGCGTGTCGACGATGTTGATCTTCGTCCCCTTCCAGCGGATCGAGGTGTTTTTGGCGAGAATCGTGATGCCCCGCTCGCGCTCGAGCGGATTCGAGTCCATCACGCGGTCCATCACGACCTGATTCTCGCGGAAGGCGCCCGCCTGCCGGAGCATCTTGTCCACCAGCGTCGTCTTGCCGTGGTCGACGTGGGCGATGATCGCGATGTTGCGGAATTCCTGTTTTGGCATAGCCATTCAAGTTAGCCTGGCGTGCAAGTGCCGGCCCGGTGCGTGCTGGTGTCCGTGCTCCGGATTGTGGTAGCTTGTAGTCGTGCTCGGTCGGCTGTTCGCCATAATCCTGCTCGTGCTCCTCAACGCCTTTTTCGTGGGCGCCGAGTTCGCTCTGGTGCGATCCAGGCGCACCCGTCTCGAAGCGATGACGCGAAGCGGAGACCGACTCGCCCGCTTCGCCCTTCGCGCCAACTCAAATATCTCCCGGATGCTCTCGGCGAGCCAGCTTGGGGTAACCCTCGCAAGCCTGGGCCTCGGCTGGATGGCGGGCGCGACGCTTACCGACTTCTCGGCCGGGCTGCCGGGCCGTCCGCTCGCAATCGAAGTCTGGCTTGGCGTCACGATCGGAGGGACGCTGGCTCTCGCGCTCGTCGCCTACCTGCACGTCGTGTTCGGCGAGCTGACACCCAGATCGGTGGCCCTCAATCACCCCGAGATCCTTTCCCGGTGGCTGGCGCCCCCGCTTCTTGCCTTCGCCTGGATCACCACTCCGTTCACCTTCGTTCTCAACAAGTCTTCACAGGTGATAATGCGGGCAATGGGTATGAAGTCGACCGGGACCGAAGAGGCGGTGCATTCTCCGGAAGAGATACGGCTGCTCGTCGAGCAGTCGCAGGAAAGCGGTCAAATGCTGGCTCGCGATGCAGATCTCATCGACGCGGTGTTCGAGTTCTCCGAAAAGAACGCCCGCGAAGTGATGACCCCGCGCACCGAGCTGATCGCGCTCCCCGTGGAGGCGACCCTGTCCGAAGTTCTCGAAGTGGTGCGGGAGAGTGGCTTGTCCCGCTACCCCGTGTACGACGAATCCATCGACAACATCATCGGCGTGGTGCTGGCGAAGGATCTGCTCAAGCTCCTGGCGCCGCGCGCGAACACCGATGCGTTCGACCTGCCATCGATCATG
>JANMTG010000323.1:0-15546 GCA_031390205.1 Gemmatimonadota bacterium | reverse complement strand
GGACTTCGCGGCTTCTCGCTTACACGCATCGTGCCTCGCTGCCCGCTACGCGGGCAAAGCGCGCGAGTCTCTTGCTACGCGAGACGCCGCTGCGTCCCGCCCCCCTCCGACTCCCCACGTAGTTCAGCGGCGAGGAACACTTTCCTCGTGGCGTCGCGGGCGGGAGCGCGCCGCGCGAACTCGGCATCCCGCGTTAGCCGCCGATCGTGCAGCGCGGGGGCGGGGATGCAGCGCGTTGCGCTGCCGCGGTTGCGATTCTCTGGATAGGGAGGTGGGGGTGTCCTCGTAGGCCGCTTTCCAAAGCGAGCGACCAAGGAGACCAGCGACCTCCCCGCGGAGCGGGCGGTCGCGTTCTGGGCTCCGCCCGAGCGAGCGTAGCGGTCGAAGAGGACACCCTCGCCGACCCATAACAGAGATGCCAGCGGAAGCGCACAACAGCGTTCCAACCTTTAGCCGTCGATCGGCGTCATATTGCGGCCCAGATGAAGCGAGCGGCGTTGGTATCTGAAATGGCTGAGTTGCCAGCGGCGCCGGACGCCGTGAAACGCGCGCAGGCGGGCGATGTCGATGCGTTCGAGATCATCTACCGCGACCACTCGGCCAGAACGTACGCGTTATGCCTGCGGCTGGTGGGTGGTGATACGACTGACGCGACCGAGCTTCTGCAGGACGTGTTCATACGGGCGTGGCGGAGGCTGGACACGTTTCGCGGAGATTCCGCTTTTTCGTCCTGGCTGCACCGACTGGCGGTGAACACGCTGCTCGAGAATGCACGGACGGACCGCAGACGAACCGCGCGCGTGCTTCCAATGGAAGACACGACCCGGCTTCCGGGAGCGGCGCGCGCCGGCGGAATCGAGCTGCGGATGGATATGGAGAAAGCGATCGCGTCGCTGCCCAAGGGGGCGCGTATCGCCTTCGTGCTGCACGACGTGGAAGGTTATCAGCACCAGGAAATCGCGGCACAGCTGGGCGTGTCCGTCGGAACGGTAAAGGCGCAGCTGCACCGGGCGCGCAGGCTGCTACGGGAGAGGTTGGAGAGATGACACACGATGTGATCAGGCACCTGCTGGACGACTACGTAACGGGCGAGCTGACCGAAGATGCGCGCACTCCCGTGACGGAGCACATCGCCGGCTGCGAGATCTGCAGCGCCGAGGTCGAGAGCATGAAGCAGATTCTGGCTCTCGCGTCGGAGCTGCCCAGGTCCATCGAGCCGCCGGCTGTTGCCTGGTCGGGGCTCAGGCAGGCAATCGAGCACGATGCGCAGGGGTTGAAGCGCTCGCCTTCCGTCGCGGCCGGTAGGTGGCGGCCGATGACGATGGCGGCTGCCGCGCTGCTGGTGGCCGCGCTTTCCTCCGGCGCGACGTTTCTGTATGTGACGCGCGACGACGGGGAGCCGGCGGTGTCGCGTTCGGCGGCCGCACGGGGAGAGACCGGCGAGACACCCGCCAGCCTCGCCGCGTTCACGCTCGAGGAGAACAACTATCTGCGCACCGCCAGCATCCTCCAGGAGCTGCTCGACAGTCAGCAGGGGGCACTGGCACCCGAGACCGTCGCACAGCTAAAGGCGAGCCTGCGCACAATTGACGAGGCGATCCTCGAGGCGCGGAACGCGCTCACTCGCGATCCCGCGAACAGGATGCTGGTCGAGATGCTGTCGGCGAGCTACCGACAGAAGGTCGACCTGCTCCGTCGCACCACCGAAATGACGAGAGGAAGTTGAGTGAAGCTACGCATCTCCATGCTCCTGCTTGCCGTGATCACGCTCGCAGCGCCGCTCTCCGCGCAGAAGAAAATCGAACGGAAGCTTGCGGTCGGGATGGAAGGTGCGCTTCGCATCCACAACATGGTGGGGAGCGTGGTGGTTCGCGGGTGGAACAAGGACACGGTGCTCGTGCGCGGTACGCTGGGCGCCGGCGACGAATTCTTCATGGGGGGTGGCTACACCGGTGCCAAGATGTTCGTGGAATCGAGCAACGAGCGGAATCCCAAGCCAACGAGGCTCGAGGTGTGGGTACCCGCCCGAGCGAGAGTATGGGTGAAGACGGCGACGGCGAGTATCGACGTCAGCGGGGTCTCGGGCGGGCTCGACCTCTATGTCGTCAGCGGGACGATCGATGTGACTGGGAGTCCCCGCGAGTTGAACGCCGAAGCAATCGACGGCGACATCCACATCGCGGGCTCCCCGCCGTGGCTTCGCGCCAAGAGCGCGACGGGCGCGATCACCTTGCGCGGAGCGAGCGCCGATGCCGCGCTGTCCACCGTCAGCGGAGCGATTCGAGTCGATGGTGGCCTTCTCGAGCGCACGAAGATCGAGACAGTCACGGGCAACATCACCTTCGCGGGACAGCTCGATCGCAGTGGCGCCTTCGACTTCGACACCCACGGCGGCACGGTGGACATCGCGATACCGGAGAAGACAAATGCCTCGTTCTCCGTCGTCACGATAGCCGGCAAGATCGACAACCGGCTGTCGAGAACACGCCCATTTGCGGGAAGATTCGGGCGGGGGGAGGAGCTCACGATGGAGGCTGGAGCGGGGGGCGCCAAGGTGAACGTGCGGACGTTCAAGGGTCCGGTGACGATCAGGCGCGCGCCATAGGTGGTCGCAATCCCGTTCAAACCCAATGAGGGTGAGCGGCATCACAAGGGCGCAGAAACGACTACTTCAGGAGATCAGCCATGACTCGTACCTTGCTCCGCTCCGTTATGCTCGCATCAGCGCTCACGCTCACGGCATTCAGCAGTGCTCTGGCGGGACCGCCGTGGATCGCAATCGAGTATCCGGCCAACCCCTTCGACCGCGCGTCGCGCGACGCATTTCTCACCGTCCGCACCTATCACCACGGCAATCTTCAGGCGAGAAGCTTGACCGGCACCGCCGAAGGCATCGTGAACGGAAAGAGACAGACGATGCGACTCGACATTCGTCCCGGATCGCAGCCGGGCATGTACGTGGTGATGTGGCAGCGCCCGGCGACCGGCCGGTGGGTGCTGGTGATCAACGCGGGGAACCAGGGTGTGGTCGATGCCAGCGCGGTAGTCGAGATCAGCCCCACGGGCGGCATTGCCGGCGTAACGGTTCCGACACGCCACGTGGGTGACGGCTGGATCGGTCCACGTGCAGTAGCAGCGGCGGAGATCGAAGGACTGCTTCAGGGCCGCGCGATCGTCAGCGCGGCAGGCCCGGCCCGGGCAGCGTCGCGCTGAAGCCGCGCTAGCGACCGCGGAGGCTGTTCAGACTTTCCTGCAGCTCCGCGGTCCGCCGAGCGGAATAATCGGCCAGACAGCGCCCGCGCTCTCTTGCCCAGAGCTCGCCCTCCTGGCTGCGCGTTTGACTACGACACTCCTCGTCGCGTGTGATAATCCACGCTCTCTGTCTCTGGCGAAACCGTTCTTCCAGCTCGGCCCCACCGGAGACACGCGCCTGAGAGGTCAGCTCCCCATAAACGCGGTTGAGGTTGACGTCCGCGCGGGCGATGGAGCGGTTGAGACAGGTGCGCTGGTTGTCCGCTGCGGGCGAATCGCAGGGATCACCGATCGCGGGAGTAACGTCACGGGGAGGAATATTTGTCGGCGCCGGCGCGTCGCGCGCCCTCCGTGGCGGAGCGATTCGCGGCTCATTTCCCGACGGGGTAAGAATCTCCCCCGCGTTTCCAAGGCCGCCCCCTGCAGTGACCACGTTACCCGACTCCGCATCGGTTCGCGATCTCACCAGCACGGGAATGGTGGTGTCCATGTCCACCGGGGCGGTGTTTCTGTTTGCCTGGGCCAGATCGTGAAGCAGCATGGTGTCCTGTGCCACCGGTACCGTCTCCTTCTTTTCCGAGCGTTGGCAGGATGCGACCAGAAGGGCCGTGAGGAGCGCGGCAAGAAGGAAGGGGATGGGGCGTCGAATGGGGGTTTTCATATTTCGCTGGGGATATGCGGAATCTAGAATCGGGCAGACACCGTGCCAGGGGCGGGCGACAATCGCTCCGCAATATGCAACGGGGTGCACAGAAGACGCACCCGATACAGATTTGAAGCAACCAGTCGCGGGAATTGAATGGCGGATACCAAAGTGATCAGGACGTTTGCCAACGAGATCGAAGCCTATGTGGCACAAGCGGTTCTGGACGCGAATGGCATCGACTCCCAGCTGATCCGCGATGACGCCGGGGGTATGATGCCCTGGCTTCAGTGGCTGCATCCGATCCGGCTGATGGTACTCGAGGCCGACAGCGCCATGGCCATCGAAATCCTTGACTCACCTCCCGACCCCGCCCAGGGCGTAATTCCGCCCACCCCGTAGTCCCACGGGGGTCTAACTTATCCGCATGCACACACTATTTTCGCGCGCAGCGCGCGCGGCATGCGCGGCTGCCCGCCTCATTCCAGTACTGGCTCTCCTCACTTCGAGCTTCGGGCTTGCAACCGCACACGCTCAGCTTAGCGACAAAGACATTGCCCGTGCGAAGCGCATATTGCGCGAGACTCCGCTGGTCGATGGCCACAACGACCTCCCCTGGCGGATACGGGAAGATTCCGTGGCCAAGGGAAACGTAGACGCCTACGATCTTCGCCGGCGGACACCGGGACACACCGATCTGGCGAGGTTGCGGGCGGGACTCATCGGCGCGCAGTTCTGGTCCGTCTACGTCCCGGGCGAATATCGGGACTCCGGTTTCGCGCGAGTCCAGCTGGAGCAGATCGACATCGCGCGCCGGATAATCGAGCGGTACCCTGAGCGGCTCACACTGGCGCTCACCTCGGGAGGCATCCGCCGGAGCTTCAGGGAGGGGAAAATCGCATCGCTCATCGGGATGGAGGGCGGCCACGCGATCGAGAACTCACTCGGCGCCCTTCGCGCCTATTACGATCTCGGCGCGCGGTACATGACCCTCACGCACAACGTCACGCTCGACTGGGCGGACGCCGCGCTGGACTCGGCAAGGCACAATGGGCTCACGGCGTTTGGCGACAGCGTCGTGTGGGAGATGAACAGACTGGGAATGCTGGTTGACCTCTCGCACGTGTCGCCGGCAACTATGAGCGACGCGCTCAACGTCACGCGGGCGCCGGTGATATTCTCCCATTCGGCGGCGCGCGCCCTGGTGGACGTTCCGAGGAACGTGCCGGATTCAATTCTCCGCCGCCTCCCGGCGAACGGCGGCGTGGTGATGGTCACGTTTGTCCCTCCGTTCGTGTCGTCCGCCGTTCTTCAGCACGAGATGTCGGAGCGCCCGACGGTCGTGCAGCTCCGACAGCAGTATGGAAACGACACCGTCGCAATCAAGCGCGCCATCGATACGTGGAGGGCGGCCAACCCACCACCGCGCGCGACGCTGAGCCAGGTGGTGGATCACATCGAGCACATTCGGCGAGTGGGGGGAGCTGACCACGTGGGAATCGGCGGCGACTTCGACGGCATCTCCGAGACGGTCGAGGGGCTCGAAGATGTCGCCAGCTATCCCACGTTGTTTGCCGAGCTGATCCGTCGGGGGTGGTCGGATACGGATCTCAAGAAGCTCGCGGGAGAGAATGTTCTTCGCGCTTTCGCGCGCACGGAAGCTGTCGCCGCGCGGTTGAAGAAAGAGGCCACGGCTATTCCGAAACGGGGGCCTGAAGTTGATCTGCGAACTCCTCAGGAAGCCCCGCGGCGTTTGTAGCGGCTACTGCTTCTTTGATTTCATACTCGACGCGGATGAACTCGACGCTGAGCTGCGATTCACTCGCCGATATGATCGCGTAACACGCGCGCCGATTCCCATCCTTGGGCCGCCCGACGCTGCCCGTGTTGATGAAATGGATGCCATCAACCACCCGGTGCCACGGCTTGTGCGTATGACCAAAGCAGACGGCATCGTTTGTCCGTGAGCCGAGGTCGCCGGCCATTTTCGAAAGGAACACATCGTCCCGATCCTCGGTGACGTAAACCGTGTTCAGCGTTTGGTTGCCGTGGACAAGAGTAATGGTGGGACCCGAGACGTGACCTCCGAGAGGGCGAAGATCCATTCGGAACGGGAGACTGGCCAGATATTCCTTTGTCTCCGCTGAGACGTGAGCGCGGGTCCACTCGTACGAGATGTGCGAGAGCTCCTCCTGTCTCGGGTTCTCCGCTCTGCAACCGCAGTGCTTGTAATCGGTGGCGACGGTGGAATCGTAGTTGCCCGTGATGCCCGGGATGCCTCGCTCCCGGAGCAGGGCAACGGTCTCATTTGGCCACGGGGCGTAACCGGTGAGGTCGCCGAGGTGGTAGACCGCGTCGACATCCCGCTTGGCGATGTCGTTCAGCACGGCACGCAATGCGGGAAGGTTCGCGTGGATGTCGGACATGAGGGCGTAGCGCATCAGCCTCGACTCCGAGCTTCTCCAGTCACTGTTCTGATCCGCATCTCTATTTGTCGCAGCAGCTCGGTCCGCAACAGCTCGCCGGCTTCGTCGCCCGCACGAATGCGCCCATGAACTTGCCGTCGATCTGGGCCGCGACTTGAGCCGCGTCCAATCCAATCCCGGAGAGAAACAACGCGGCGTCCTCGGCCTTGTAGATGCGGGTCGGCTCGATTGATGGGTTCTCGAAGCCGACGGTGCGCAGCATGTCGAGGAACTCCCGCTCCTCCAGCGCACCGGCGACGCACCCGATCCACAATTCCATGCTCGCTCTCACCGCAGCGGGCACTTCCCCACGGACGACGACATCGGATACGGCGAATCTCCCGCCGGGCTTGAGTACGCGAAAAGCCTCGGCCAGTACCTTCTTCTTGTCCCCCGACAGGTTGATGACGCAATTCGAGATGATAACATCAACGGATTCGTCGGGAAGCGGAATGCGCTCTATCTCTCCCTTGAGAAACTCCACGTTCTCGGCGCTCGCGCGCTTCCTGTTCTCATTGGCGAGGGCGAGCATTTCATCCGTCATGTCCAGCCCAAACACCTTCCCGGTCGGGCCAACGCGCTTCGCGGAGAGGAGGACGTCTATGCCGCCACCGGAGCCGAGGTCGAGCACGATCTCGCCTTCGTTCAGCTCCGCGAGCGCGGTCGGATTTCCGCAGCCAAGCGATGCAAGCAGGGCCTGAGCGGGAATGCCCGCCTTCTCCTTCTCATCGTAGAGGTCGGCCGTGATCGGGTCCCGTGTTTCCGTCGTCGATCCGCAACACGCACTCGTGCCGCAACAACTGGCCGCGCTCGTGCCCTCACTCACGCGTAGGGCCGCCGCACCGTATTGCTGTTTGACCCGCTCCTTCAGGGTCGTCCCGTCTAGCCTCTGGTCAATGCCTGTCATATACCCTCACAACAAAGTTTGTTGATGCATTGGACAAAACAAGTCAGGCGCATAGTTACCGAGCGGCGCTGGCGGGAATAGCTCGTGCTGCCGAGGGTGCCGGTACCGGGACATTTGCGAGAAAGCCGGCGATCAAAATTATTGCGGTCATGATGGCGATCTCCTGGGTCACCGACCGGGAGAGCTTCCTGCCATTTCGTGAATCATCGAGGTGCGGGACCAGGCGGAACCGGTTGTAACCGCCCAACAGTGTAAGAACGAGCAGCCCGCCAATCTTCGCCAGAACAAGCGTGCCGTAATCCGTGCGGAAAAGGTCCCACGGCCAGTCCAGGAAGAGAAAAGCCTGGACGATTCCGGAGCTGGCAACAATGACCAGTGCTATCAGAGCGGCAAACGAAACGCGGCGGGCTTCGATGCGGAATGCGGTGACGTCCCGTCGAAACGTCCAGGCAAGCCAGAGCAGTCCGCCGAGCCACACCGCAGCGGCGATGAGATGAACAATCTTCGCGGGGATCGCGAACATCGGCTCGATAGCGGCTGAATGTCCAATTGATCCACTCACCGCCAGGCAGGCAACGCCCAACATGAGAGCGAGCCGTCGCCGTCCTCCGGCGATCGCCCAGAACGACAGCGCTGCGAGCACCACTCGCGCGGACTCGACCATACCGGGTGTCGACACCAGCGCCGAAGCGCCGAACGTCTCACTCAATCCCTTGCCTGGAGAGATGTGGTAAAGCCAGGCGGCCATGTGCCCGGCCAGCAGCAACGCCCCCAGGGCCAGGAAGCGGGTGACGAGCGAGCTCGGATTGAGATTTCTGCGGCTCCCCGCCGCGCTGCCGAAAAAGAGCAGCCCCACACCTGACATCATCGCTCCGAGTCCGAGGCCGCGGAGCAGAGATACCCCCCTTGGCGTCGGCCGCTCCTCGATTTCCGCGGTCGGAGCCGACGCGCTCGACCCCGAGATAGCTTGGGGGTTTATCGGCAGAGGCAGCGCCGAGTCTAGAGCCGCGGCAATGAGGGAAAAGGAAAAATTGCCCGCCACCGGATGGCCGTCCGCCGAGACGATTCTCCAGGCGACGCGATAGCCACCCGCTGGGGTGGTCAGTGCGATCTGACTCAGCTCGGCGACGACCGCCTCGCTGAACACCAGACGCATCGATTCGGGAGCACTGGTGAGTCGAGCGTCGGCGGCTGCAGTAGGCCGGAGCAAGGTAGCGTGCAGCAGCTTTCCGGACGCCAAGGCCGGTAGGGCCAATCCGAGACAGAAGACAAAAGCCGCCGCCCGGAACGAGCGACGGCTTTGAAAATTACGATTCACGGGTCGAATATACGCCGAGCGGTGGGCCGCAGCCGAATCGTGGAAACGGTTGTGTAAGTAAGTGACTACTTGCATTTCACGGCGGACTTCAATACCATCGGCGCCATGGATCGCCGACACGAGATTCTCGCCGCCGCCGCCGAAGTATTCGCACAACACGGATTTCTCGGTTCTACCACCCGCCGCATCGCCGAAGCTGCCGGGGTCAACGAGGTCACCGTCTTCCGCTACTTCGGCTCGAAGGAAGTGCTCCTCCGGGAAGCGATGCAGCACGTCACCGAGTCGATCGGAATCACGCAACTCCCCGCGGTGCCCGTCGATCCTGCGCGGGAGCTTACCGCGTGGAGCGAAGCGTTCATCGCGCATTTGAGACTTCGGAGCTCGATCATCCGTAAGACGATGAGCGAGATCGAGGAGCGTCCGGAAATCGGAATCTGTGCGAGTCACGTTCCGAAACGGGCGTCCACTGACTTATGCGGATATCTCGACGCGCTCAAGCGGGAAGGAATAGCCACCAGGGATTTCGAGTCAATAACAGCAGCGGCGATGTTGATGGGAGCAATCTTCGCCGATGCGATGGGGCGAGGAATGATGCCCGAGGTTTACCCACAGCCGGAAAGCAAGGCGGCCGGGAAGTACGCGACCTTCCTGCTCCGCGCGGTCGGTGTCTCTGAAGCAAGCGGGTCCCGGAAGAATGGATCGAAGCGAAATGCACATAAACGAATTTCAACCTGAGCCAGTGTCACCATTAGAATCAGGCTCCGTCCACGGACGGCAGGGCAGAACTTTGAGGGCTTTTTTTGCTATCGCAGTCTGCGCACTCCTCGGTGCCGCTTCCGTCGCGGCGCAGATCCCGGCGAGCACGACACGCCCGCTATCACTCGACGAAGCGGTTCGCACCGCCGAAGCGCAGAGCGAGGCCGTGCGCATAGCGCGCTCCGGCGTGCAGCGCGCACAAGGGCAGCAGTACCAGGCGCGCAGTCAGCGATTGCCTCAGATCAGCGGCGCGGCGAGCTACACGCGCACCCTTGCATCGCAATTCGACGTCAGCGGCAGCGCGCCAGCAGCGGACACCACTCAGCCCGTGTCTCCCGCTCCTCCGTGCAACGCCTACCTCCGCGACCCCTCGGCGACCACTGCCGAGAGACTGGCGGGTCTCGAGAACGCGTCACGCTGCGCGCAAGGCGAAGATCCCTTCTCGGCGTTCAGCAGCCTGCCGTTCGGCCAGGAGAATCAGTACAGCATCGGGCTTTCCTTCTCGCAGAATCTTTTTACCGGCGGACGAGTCAACGCACAGAATTCCGTAGCGAATTCTGGCCGCCGCGCGGCGGAAATCGAGCTCGCGGCGCAGCGCGCGCAGATCCGGCTGGATGTCACCAAGGCATACTTCGATGCCGCGCTGGCCGACCGGCTGGTTGCGCTCGCCGAGTCTTCATCGGTCCAGACCGAGAACGTGCTTAGACAGACCCAGCTCGCGCGGAACGTCGGCAACGTGTCCGAGTTCGATCTCCTCCGCGCGCAGGTGTCGAGTGCCAATCAGCGCCCAATCGTGATCCAACGCCGAAGCGATCGCGAGGTGGCCTATCTCAGGCTGAAGCAGCTGCTCAATCTTCCGCTCGATAATCCCGTGGAGCTGACGACTGCGGTAGATGATCAGGTGGCGACGACCAGCGCTCTGGAGGTGACTTCATTCGCGGGCGATACGTCGGCGGTGCAGCGCGCAAGCGTGCGACAGGCGGCTGAAGCAATAGACGCGCAACGCGGGCTGCTCCGAATCGTGAAAGCGCAGCGGCTTCCGTCGCTGTCGCTGACTTCGCAGTACGGCAAAGTCGCTTTCCCTGTCAGCGGGCTTCCATCGGGGGCTGACTTCCGCACCAACTGGACGGTTGGGGTAGCTTCGCAAATTCCCATCTTCACCGGCGGTCGCATCAAGGGCGAGCAGCTGGTTGCCGAAGCGAACCTTCGCGAAGCGCAGGCGCGTTACGACCAGCTTCGCGAATTCGCGGCGCTCGATTCACGCGTAACGCTCAACTCGCTCACCCAGGCGCGAGCCGCATGGCAGGCCAGCCTCGGCACCGCCGAGCAGGCAGCGCGGGCGTACTCGATCGCCGAGGTGCGTTATCGCGAGGGCATCTCCACGCAGTTAGAGCTCAACGATGCGCGGATTCTGCTCGAGCAGGCTGTCGCGAACAGAGCGCTTGCCGCCCGTAACCTCCAGGTCGCGCGGGTGAAGCTCGAGCTGCTTCCCGACCTTCCGCTTCAAGCAGGCGGGGCCAGCCAGTCGGCGACGCAGAATCAGCCATCGCCGGCAGAGCAGGCGCAACAGAACAGTCAACAGCAGCAAGCGGCGCAACAGGCTCAGTCACAGCAACAGCAGTCAGGCATTTTACCGCAGTAGAACAGAAGAGACCGAGATGAAAACGATCTATCGCAGGAATTCCAGAACCCCCGTACTGCTGCTCGGCCTGTCAGTGGTACTCGCCGTGGGCGGGTGCAAGAAGGGTGACGATGCCGCAGCCGCCGAGACGAAGGACGAAGCGTTGACGGTAGGCGCCGAAAATATCGTCGTCGCCGCGAACGGCTCGATCATGTCCGGGCCGCAGATATCCGGCACTCTCGAGCCGGAGCGGGAAGCGGTGATGCGGGCCGAGATCGGGGGCAGGGTGCTTCAGACCTATGCGGAGCAGGGTCAGTCGGTGAGTGCCGGAACGGTGCTGGCGCGCATCGATGCGAGCGGCATTCAGGATGCTTACAACTCGGCCCGTTCCGGAGTAACCGCCGCGCGCAACGCCGCGGATGTCGCTTCGCGGGATCTCGCGCGAAACCAGACGCTGTTGGCGGCGGGGGCGATCGCCGAGCGCGACATCGATCTGTCGCGCCGGGCATCGATCGCCGCCCAGGCCGCGATCGAGGACGCTAATTCGCGGCTGGCGAGCGCGCAGCGGCAGCTTCGCTCCACCACGGTGACCGCTCCGTTCAGCGGTGTCGTCAGTGAGAGGCCGGTGTCAGCCGGGGATGTCGTGCAGCCGGGAGCGGCGATGTTCACCGTGGTGGAACCGTCGAGCATGCAGCTCGAGGCTTCGGTGCCGGCTGAACAGCTATCGTCGATACGCGTCGGTGTACCGGTAGCGTTCACCGTCAGTGGATACCCGGGACGCCAGTTCCTCGGGACGATTACGCGCATCAACCCGACGGCCGACCCCGCGACGCGACAGGTCAGGATATATGTCTCGATCCCGAATGCGGGTCGGACTCTGGTGGGTGGACTGTTCGCGAACGGACGCATGTCCAGCGCGACGAAGATGGGTCTCATCGTTCCGACTTCGGCGGTGGATGTGCGAGGCGCCGCGCCAGTCGCAATGCGCATCAAGAGGGGGAAAGTGGAAAAGGTGCAGATACAGATCGGCATCACGGACAAGACTTCCGAGAGCGTCGAGGTCATCGCCGGAATTCAGGCGGGGGACACCCTTCTTCTCGGTGCGGCTCAGGGAATCACCCCCGGCACGCTGGTGAAGGTCTCCCCACCTCCCCCGCGCCCCGCAGCGACCAGCGGGGACTGACCGATGCTCATCTCCGATTTCGCGATCAAGCGCCCGATGATCACGATCGTCACGATGGTGGCGCTCGTCGTGTTCGGACTGTTCGCGCTGTGGCGCCTGCAGACCGACGAATTCCCCGACATCCAGCAGCCGGTGGTGCTCATCTTCATTCCGTATCCAGGTGCGTCGCCCCAAGGTGTTGAGCGGGAAATTCTCCGTCCGGTCGAGGACGCGATCAAGGGCATCTCGGGCGTCGACCAGATCTTCGGCACCGCGGGCGACGGGTACGCGCAGATCGTGACGGTGTTCGTGTTCGAGAAGGATCCACAAGTCGGCACGCAGGATATACGCGACGCCATTTCGACAATTCGCGCGGACCTGCCGGTCGAGATGAAGGAGCCGATTCTTCAGCGGTTCGACCCTTCCGACCTGCCGATCGTCTCGATCACGCTCGCGTCTCAGGCCATGACTCCTGCGCAGCTCACACGAATCGCCGATCCCCAGATCACGGGGATTCTCCGGGGCATCTCGGGCATCGCGCAGGTTCGTCTCGTGGGCGGTGTGGAACGGGAGCTGACGGTCCAGCTCAAGCCGCAGGCGCTTCAGGCGGCGGGTTTGAGTATCGGCGATGTCGTGCAAGCGCTCCAGGCTCAGAATCTGGCCGCTCCGGTCGGCCGCGTGAACGGCAATCTGGACGAGCGCTCGATCCGCCTCGAGGGACGCCTCGAGGGACCCGAGGACTTCATGAACCTCGTCGTCGCCGAGCGTGGCGGTCGCATCGTCAGGCTGGGACAGGTGGCGGATGCCATTGACGGAACCCAGGAGCAGCGGACGCTCGCGCTGTACAACGGGACGGAAGGCGTCGGCATCGACATCACCAAGTCGAAGGGTTACAGCACGACCGATGTGAGCGCCAAGATCCGGCAGAGGGTTGACGAGATCCAGAAGACACTCCCGCCCGGAGTGAAGATGGAAGTCGTGCGCGACGCGGGACAGCGGGTGAAGGACTCCGTCCGCAATGTGGAGGAGGCGCTGCTCATCGGCGCGCTGCTCACCATTCTGGTGGTGTTCGTGTTCCTCAACTCGTGGCGGTCGACTGTCATCACCGGACTGGCGCTGCCGGTATCGGTGCTTGCGTCGTTCATCGCCGTCTGGGCGTTCGGCTTCACGCTCAACACCATGTCGCTGCTCGGGCTGTCGCTGGCGATCGGAATCCTCATCGACGACGCGATCGTGGTGCGCGAGAACATCGTGCGGCACATCGAGATGGGTAAGGACCACATGACGGCATCGCGGGAAGGCACCGACGAGATCGGGCTGGCAGTCGCGGCGACTACTTTCTCCATCGTCGCCGTGTTCGTGCCGGTCGCGTTCATGTACGGGGTCGCCGGACAATGGTTCAAGCCATTCGCTCTCACGATCGCGTCGTCCGTGCTCGTCTCGCTGTTTGTGTCATTCTCTCTCGACCCGATGCTGTCGGCGTACTGGGCCGATCCCCAGGTGGAAGCGCACGAGCGCCGGAATCCGATCGCCCGGACGCTCGACCGGTTCAACAGATGGTTCAACGGTATGGCCCAGAAGTACAAGGGACTCATCGCCTGGGCGCTCGACCACCGCGTAGCGATGGTCGCCATCGCGCTCTTTTCCTTCATCGGCGCGCTGGCATTGCCGGCGTTCGGTCTCGTCGGCGTGAGCTTCTTCGGAACCGAGGATCAGTCCGAGGTGCACATCGCCATCGAGACACCGCCCGGATCCAACCTCGCCTACACCCGCATCAAGGCGGAGGAAGCAGCGCGCATGGCGCGCGCCCACAAGGAAGTGCGGTTCACGTATACGACGATCGGCGGCTCGACCGGCGACGTGAACGTGGGGAACGTGTACGTGCGAATGCTGCCGAAGTCCGACCGCGACATCGGAGCGGAAGACTTTGGGCGTCTGCTCCGATCAGAGGTTGGGCGCATTGGCGGGGTGAAGGCCGCGGTGTTCACCAGCGATTTTGGCGGGAACCAGAAGCAGATCCAGATCCAGCTACGCGGGGGGACGATTCAATCGCTGAACACCGCCGCCGATACGATCGCCGAACAGCTGAAGAGTGTTCCGGGAGCGGTAGATGTGGGTCTCTCGACCAAAGGCCAGAAGCCGGAGCTGAGCGTCGAGCTCAATCGCCCGCTGGCTGGTACCCTGGGCGTCACCGTCGCCCAGGTAGCGCAGTCGATGCGGGCGGCTTTCGCCGGGATCAAGGCGGGGGACTGGGTGGATCCGAGCGGTGAAACGCGCGAGGTCAACGTGCGCCTCGCTCCCGAAGCGAGAGAGCGTGCGGCCGATCTCGAGCAGCTCCCGCTGGTGGTACGTGGCGCCGATGGATCGCCTCAGACAGTTCCGCTCGGCCAGATCGCGACGATCAGGCAGTCGCTGGGGCCGGCGCAGATCAGCCATCTCGATGGAGATCTCGTCGTGAATGTCGAGGCGAACACTTCCGGGCGATCGCTCAACGAAGTGATGAATGACATCAACGCGCGGATCGCCAAGCTCACACTTCCTCCCGGAGTGCGCATCACTCAGGGCGGCGAAGTCGAGAGCCAGAACGAAGTGTTCGGGCGAATCTTCTCGGCGTTGGGCATCGCCGTGATGCTGATGTACCTGATTCTCGTCATGCAGTTCGGGTCATTCATCGAGCCGCTGGCGATCATGCTATCACTGCCGCTCTCGCTCATCGGGGTGATGCTCGCGCTTATGTTCACTGGCTCGACGATCAACATCATGAGCCTAATCGGGGTGATTCTGCTGATGGGCATCGTGGCCAAGAACGCCATCCTGCTCATCGACTTCGCGAAGTGGGCTCGCGAGAGAGATGGCTTGAGCAGACGGGAGGCCATTATTCAGGCGGGCGCGATACGTCTGCGTCCCATCATGATGACGACGCTGGCTCTGATCGCCGGCATGATCCCGGTTGCGCTCGGCATCGGAGAAGGCGCGCAGTTCCGCGCTCCGCTCGGCAGAGCCGTGATCGGCGGAGTCATCACGTCGACGATGCTGACGCTCGTTGTGATTCCCACCTTCTACGAGATTCTGGATGAGTGGAAAGAGTGGATTCTCACCAAGCTCGGGGTAATGAAGCACGCTGAGGTCAAGCACGCCGAGCCAGGTGGCCCGCGACCCATAGCGACGGACGGGCGGCTGGAAAACCTGGCGTGATTTCACACATGCCGACTTTGACTGTGCGGAGGCGCGTGATTCTCAGTTGGAGCGGCGGCAAGGACAGCGCACTGGCTCTCGACGTGCTTTCCCGGGATCCGGCGGTCCAAGTCGTCGGCCTTCTCACCAGCATTACGAGCGGCTACGACCGTATCAGCGTGCACGGAGTCCGCCGCGCGATGTTGGAGGCGCAGGTGCGGAGGCTGGGCCTTCCGCTCTTCGAGATA
>JANMTG010000322.1:0-2129 GCA_031390205.1 Gemmatimonadota bacterium | reverse complement strand
TGTGCCTCGGCGAGGTCGGGGCCCAATTCAAGGGCTTTCTGGCTGGCGGCATTCCCCTGCGCAAGATTCTGCTCGCGCGCATCGCAATTCATGAAAAGCAGCGAGCAGCTGTCGGCGAGTCCGGCGTAGGCGAGTGCGTATCCCGGATCGATCTCGATCGCGCGCCTGAACATCTGCCTGGCGTATTCGAGACTCTTGCGGCTCCATTGATGGATGTACTGGCGCCCGCGCAGGTAATACTCGTACGCCTGGACGTCCACCGTACGATCCCGCTCGATCGCCCGCTTCTCGCCCTCGCTCAGGATGACGCGCAGTGCTTTGAAGATTGCCTGAGAGATCTCGTCCTGGATGGTGAACACATCCTCCATCTCCCGGTCGAATCGCTCCGACCAGAGCTGGTACCCATCGGCGACGTTTACCAGCTGGGCCGCGATGCGCAGCTTGTTGCCGACCTTCCGGACACTGCCTTCGAGCACCGTCGAGACCTTGAGCTTGCGCCCAATCTCCCCGATGTCCTCGTTCCTCCCCTTGAAGGCAAACGAGGATGTTCTCGAGGCCACCCTCAGAGACTGGATCCTCGACAGGGCGCTGATCAACTCTTCCGCCATACCATCGGTGAAGTACTCGTTCTCCGGATCGGCGCTCATGTTCGCGAATGGGAGGACGGCAACCGACTTTGCGGCCGAAACCACGGGCTGCGGGAGCGATGCGGTATCGGTGGGGGTCACCAGGCTTTCACTGGCGAGCGCTTGCGCGAAAATCGCGGTGGTGGCGAAACGTCCGGAGGGCTCAGTCGCCATCGCTTTTGTCACCGCTCGCTCGACGTGTGCCGGAACACTTCCGCGCAGCTCACGGAGAGGTTTGGGATTTTCCTTGAACCGCTTTGCCAACACTGCCTGCGCCGTAGAGCCGGTGAACGGCCGCTCCCCGGCGAGCATTTCGTAGAGGACACAGGCAAGGCTGTACTGGTCGCTTCTTCCATCGAGGTTGATCTCGCCCGACGCCTGTTCCGGACTCACGTATGCCGGCGTTCCCACCAACATTCCCGTCTGAGTGAGAGTTTCGGTAGCGGCGGAGCTCACGGCCTTCGCGATCCCGAAGTCCATGACCATCGCCTCTCCCTCATAGAGCATTACGTTTTCCGGTTTGATATCCCGGTGCACGATTTTCTGCCTGTGCGCGTAATCGAGAGCGGAAGCAATCGACTTTGCATGGTGAATCGCCTCGTCGACCGGAAGCTGCTTCTCGCGCTCGAGCCTCTCGCGCAACGACTCACCTTCGACGTACGGCATGACATAGTACAGGAAGGAGTCTGCCTCCCCGCTGTCGAACAGAGGAAGGATGTGCGGATGGTTGAGACGGGCCGCGAGCTTGATCTCGCGCAGAAATCGCTCCGGTCCGAGGGAAGCCGCGAGGTCGGGGTGGAGAACCTTGAGCGCGACGACCCGGTCGTGCCTGCAATCCTGCGCGAGATATACGGTCGCCATACCTCCGCGCCCGAGCTCGCGATCGATGAAGTAGGTGCTTTCGAGCGCTGTTCGTAGCCGCTCAATGGGAAGGGTCGCGGTGGGCAAGGGCTGAGGGGAAAGGATGTCCACAAGGTAGGGACGGCTACCCGGCCGTCAAGCTGGCGAAGGCCGGTAATCGCTCGGTCTTGACGTGGGGCGTGGCCCGCCATACCTACAGGCGCAGCCGTACTGAAGGATTTTTTTCTCTGCCATCGGCGACGAACCTCCCAACCACGAGGTAGCTAATGTCCGCTTCCCGGCTCCAACGTCTGTTCATCGTTCTGGGTCTCGCGCTTTTCGCGGTTCCCGCCGCCGCACAATCCGGTTCCATCACCGGACGAGTAACCGAAGAGGCCAGCGGCCGGCCCATCGCCGGCGCAAGGGTCGAGGCGAGCGTCTCTGGCCGAACGGCCGGCAGCGCGACGACCGATGACAGCGGCCAATTCCGCATCGTGAACCTCGCTGAAGGGTCTTACTCCGTCACCGCCGCACGGATCGGCTACAGGATGCAGCGCACCGAAGGGGTCCAGGTCGGAACAGGCATTGCCACGGCCGACGTGAGTCTGTCTCCCCTCCCCTCCATTCTCGACCAGGTCGTGACAACCGCTTCGCGCGCGCCGG
>JANMTG010000314.1:0-6797 GCA_031390205.1 Gemmatimonadota bacterium | reverse complement strand
GTGAAGCGCAGGAGGTTCTCCGCAAAGTTGAGGTCCGCGTCGGGAAACCAGCGGGGCCCGTCCTCCGGATCGGGCGGCCCCATCGTGTCGAGGCCTACGCCGACGCGCTCCGCTCCTCCACCCGTCCCCCGGTGGCCGACGATTCCGCAGAACCGCCAGGTGAGCGACCAGAACCTCTCGGGATTGGCGAGCGACCACTCGTAGAGCTGCCAGTACGATGCCGGGGAATAATCGGCGACGGGCGGGCCTCCGCGTTCCTCTACATAGCGGAGAAACTCGGTCATGTTGGCCCTGATGATGCGATCGGGCGAGGGAGTCCAGAGCGCCTCGCTCATCTCGACTTCGGCCTCAGCTCGTGGGGGGATTGAATTGCGCGTGCTGCCCGTGCAGCCACGACTTGTGGTAGTCCGGATCCTCGATGTCGAGTGCCTGCTTCGCGACCTTGAGCGGGCGGAAACTGTCCATCATCACCGCCAGCTCGTCGGTGTACTTGGCGCCGATGCTCGCTTCGGCGCGCCCCGGATGTGGTCCGTGTGGAATCCCATCGGGGTGGTGCGTGATGCTCCCGAATTCGATTCCCTTCCGGCTCATGAATTCGCTCGATGCGTAGTAGAGCACCTCATCGGAATCTACGTTGCTGTGGTTGTAGGGGGCGGGGACCGCCTCCGGGTGGAAATCATACGGTCGAGGACAAAACGAGCAGACGACGAAACCGTCGCCTTGAAATGTCTGATGCACCGGGGGCGGCTGGTGAACGCGCCCAACGATCGGCTCGAAGTCGTTGATGTTGAATGCCCACGGATAGAAATAGCCGTCCCATCCGACCACATCGAGCGGGTGGTGGTCGAGCACGATCTCGTTGATGCCGTCGTACTGCTTGACCAGAATCGGGAAGTCCCCCATCTCGTCCACCGGATCGACGAACGTGGGACGCCTGATATCGCGCTCGGAGTACGGAGCACCCTCGATCAGCTGACCAAACTCGTTGCGATAGCGCTTGGGCCAGCGCACGTGCCCGCGACTCTCGAATACGAGCAGCTTGGCCTGCTCGGCGTTGAGGTCGAAGCGATAGCGGTGAAGAATCCCGCGGTGGATCACGAGATAGTCGCCTTCGCCGAATGGCAGAATGCCGTAGGTGCTCTCGAGAACGCCCTTCCCCTTGCTGACGTAAACGAGCTCGTCCGCCTGCGCGTTGCGGTAGAAGTGGGCGTCGTTCTCATCGGGCTCGATGTAGAACATCGCGACGTCCTGATTGAACAGCAGCGGAATGCGGCCGAGCGTGGCGCTCCCGCCCTTCTTCGTTCGCGACGTGAGGAAGTGGCGGTGGTGGAGCGTCTGATTGGGGTCTGCCTCGAGCTTCATCTCGCGCACCCGCCGCACCGACTTCACGGTCGTCGGCGGGTGGATGTGATAGAGCAGCGCCGAATTTCCCGTGAATCCCTCGTGCCCCACCAGCTCCTCGGCGTAGAGCCCGCCATCAGGCTTTCTGAAAGCGATGTGACGCTTGCGAGGTATCCGTCCCTGTGTGTGGTAGAAAGGCATGTCTACAGATTTCCGCGCAGGTCCTGCTCCCGCTCGAGCGCCTCGAACAGCGCCTTGAAGTTCCCGGCGCCGAAGCTCTTCGCGCCCTTGCGCTGGATGATTTCGTAGAAGAGGGTCGGGCGATCCTCCATGGGCTTCGAGAAGATCTGAAGCAGGTATCCCTCCTCGTCGCGATCCACGAGAATCCCCAGCTCACGAATCGGGTTGATGTCCTCCTCGATCTTGCCGACGCGATCGAGGACCGTGTCGTAATAAGTCGCCGGCACGCGCAGAAACTCGACACCCCTGTCGCGCAGCTTCGTCACCGTGTCGATGATGTCGTCAGTGGCGAGCGCTACGTGCTGGCACCCCGGTCCCTGATAGAACTCGAGGTATTCGTCGATCTGCGATTTCTTTTTGCCCTTGGCCGGCTCGTTGAGCGGGAACTTGATGCGGCCATTTCCGTTGGCCATCACCTTGGACATGAGCGCCGAGTATTCGGTGGAGATCGCCTTGTCGTCGAAGGAGATGAGCTGGCTGAAGCCGAGGACGTCCGCGTAATACTTCACCCACTTGTTCATCGCGCCGAGCTCGACGTTGCCGACGCAGTGGTCGATGTACTTGAGGCCGACGCCGGTAGAGTCGCCGCGACCGGCGAACGGAACGAACCCCGGCATGAACGGGCCCGTGTAGTTCCGCCGCTCGACCAGGCTATGGATGGTCTCGCCGTAAGTGCAGATTGCGGCAATCACGACTTCACCATGCTCGTCCACCAGCGCTTTCGGCTCCGCCGCCGGCTTGGCGCCCCTTTCCACGGCGAGGCTGAACGCTTTCCGCGCGTCGTCCACCCAGAGGGCGATGTCCTTGACGCCATCACCATGCTTGTGCACGTGCGTGGCGATCTCGCTGTCGGGGCGAAGCGCGGTGGTGAGCACGAGCCGGATCTTGTCCTGCTGGAGGACGTAGCTGGCGCGGTCGCGCGTGCCGGTCTCGGGGCCGCGGTAGGCGAGAATGGTGTACCCGAAGACACTTCGATAGAAGTGCGCGGCCTGCTTGGCGTTGCCGACGTAGAACTCGACGAAGTCGGTTCCGTTGATCGGAAACGTGTCCGTGACCCGCTCAGGTGCCGTAAGTGTCGCGGTGCCCATGACTGCTCCGGATTCAGATGGCCGGGGATGCTTACACGGGTAAGTTAGCAAGTTGGACGCCGGAAGGGACACCCTGGCCAACGGGTCCGGGGGCACCGCTACGCACGCTTCGATTCCTTGCCCCTGGCCTCCGCCAGCTTTCGGGCGATTCCCCGATAAAACGCGGCGTCCGTGCTCTTGTGCTGCTCGTCGAGCGCGAGAGCTGCCAGCTCGAGCGCGTAGAGGATATTGCCGAGGTAGAGCTGCGCTATTCCGGCGACGCTTTGGGAATCGTCATCCATGCGCGCGCGCGGGTGGAACTGGCGTGATCTCGTGCTCGCCGGTCGTCGCCTCCGCCGCGAGCACCCGAACGACTACCGCCGTGATGTTGTCGTTGCCGCCGTTGTTGTTGGCTTCCTGAATGAGGGCGTCGACGATGCGGGCCGGCGTAGCCCGCGACATCAGCAGCTGCTGAATGCGGCGGTCTTCCACCATCCCGGTGAGGCCGTCGCTCGCCAGCAGGAACGAGTCACCGATTTTCGCGGCGCCGTCGAACACGTCCGGCTCGATCTCGTCGGCCATACCGATGCACCTGGTGATGACGTGGCTCTGCGGGTGGCGGCGCGCCTGTTCGGCGGTGAGAAGCCCGGCATCGACCTGCTCCTGCACCAGCGAGTGATCCCGCGTAAGCTGAGTCATGTGTCCGTCGCGACCCATGTAGATCCTCGAGTCTCCCACGTGCCCAACGATGTAGCGCGTATCGGATAGCAGCAGCGCGGAGACGGTGCTTCCCATCCCCAGCTTGTCGCGCTCGATTCGCGTTCGCTCGTAGACGGCCCGGTTCGCGTCGCGCAGGGCGCTTGCCACTCGGTCATGCGCGCCGGAACCCTCGAGGTCGTTGAGGTCGGCAAGATCGGTAGTGACGATCTCCACCGACATCTCGCTGGCAACCTCGCCTGCCGCGTGGCCGCCCATCCCGTCGGCCACAATGAAGAGGCCCCGGAAGGTGTTCGCCGATGCGTGCAGCGTGTCCTCGTTTCCCTTTCGGATCCGGCCGACGTCGGTACGAGCCGCAACGGCTAGGTGCACTGGAGGGAGCTCACTGAGATCGAGGAACTGAGGGTTGAATGCAGCCGAGGCAGAAATGCGCCGCTGTCTCCACGCATCAAACTACCGGGCCGCAAAATGAGCGGCAAGCATCACCCGGCCCGCTGGAGGAGGGGCTCGTCGTCCCCTGCCTGAAGCCGCCAGAGACCGCCATACAATCCGCCCCGCTCCAGCAGTTCGGCGTGCGTTCCGCGCTCGGCCACCTCGCCGTGATGAAGGACGAGTATCGTGTCGGCGTTGGCAATCGTGCTGAGGCGGTGCGCCACCGCGATAGTCGTTCTGCCGGCGACGAGAACGTCGAGGGCGGCGTGAATCTCCGCCTCAATCTCGCTGTCCACCGCGCTGGTGGCTTCGTCGAGAAGCAAGAGAGGCGCGTTGGCGGCGACCGCCCGGGCGAAGGACAGAAGCTGCGGTTCCCCCACGCTGATCGACGCCCCGCGCTCGCCGAGCACCTGGCCATAGCCGTGTGGAAAGCCACGAATGATGCGATCGGCGCCCACCTCCCGCGCCGCTCGCGCCACCTCCTCGTCCGTGAGAGGGTTGGACAGGCGAATGTTCGTCGCCACGTCGCCCGCGAACAGGAAAATGTCCTGCTGCACGTAACCGATGAGCGAGCGCAGCTCATCGAGCGGAATGGTTCTGATGTCCGCGCCGTTCACCGTAATGCGTCCGCGCTGCGGGTCGTAGAATCGCATCAACAGGTTGACGATTGTAGTCTTGCCGGCTCCGGTGTGGCCAACGAGCGCAAGCGTCTGTCCCCGGCGCGCCGTAAAGCTCACACCCTTGAGCACCCATTCGATTGGCGACGCATCGCCCGCGGCAAGCTCCGATTTCCTCGCAAGGTGGGCGAGGTCGTATGCGAACCATACATCCTCGAACGCGACCTCGACGCCCTCCCGACGGACGACGCCGGCCTGCGCGGACACGTCGGGTACGCCTGGCGTGGTGTCGAGCAGAGCGAATATTCGCTCGGAGCTCGCCATCGCGGTCTGAAGAATGTTGTACTTCTCGGAAAGATCCTGGAGCGGCTGAAAGAATCGGCGCACGAGCATGAGAAACGCGGCAACCGTACCGACGCTCAGCGCCCCCGCTTCGACCCGAGCCGCCCCGGCGACTATCAGAATGGCCAATGCCACCGACGTCAGCAGCTCGATCGCCGGAAAGTAGAGGGCGTAAACCGTGATCGAGCGCAGGTGTGCGTTCAGGTGTGAGCGGTTCAGCTCGTCAAAGCGGTCTGCTTCACGCTGCTCCTGCCCGAACAGCTGGACAATCCGCATCCCCGTGAGTCGCTCCTGTAGAAAGGAGTTTATCCGCGCCAGGCGGACCCGAATGTCGCGGTAGGTATTTCGCACCGCCTTCCGAAACAGGCTGGAAACCAGCACCACGAACGGGATCACGGCGAACGATGCGAGGGCCAGTCGCCAGTCGAGAAACAGCATCGCAATGCTGATCGCGACCAGCGTGAACAGATCGCCCAGGCCGGATACGACGCCCGAAGTGAACAGCTCGTTCAGCGTCTCGACATCGGACGTCACTCGCGTGATGAGGCGGCCGGCGGGATTCCGGTCGAAGAACGAGACGGACAGTCGTTGCAGGTGCTCGAAGATCTGCATCCTGATGTCGCGCATCACCCGTTGGCCGAGGAGGCTGGTGAGCCAGGTCTGCGTGTAGGAGAGGGCGAACTCGGCCAGCAGCACGACCACGAAAAGAACTGTGGAGACGATGACGATGCCCATATCCCGCGCTGGGACTGCGACATCGATGACACGTCGGGTGAGAAGCGGACCCGCGACCTAGATCGCGCCCTCGACGCACAAGAGCGCCAGAGCCCCGTACATCAGTGTCCGGTAGGGGCGGGTGTAGGCGAGAAGACGCCGCATGAGATGCCGGTCGTAGGCCTTTCCCAGGACTTCGTCTTCGTGGCCTTGGGTTGCGGGAGCAGTCATCTGGCCGTATCCTAGTTGCGATGCGGGTGAGACGCCACGTCACCGGTACGCCCATGGTACGCGGGTTGCACCTGTGCGGGGCACCGATTTCATCCTGTCGGTCGACTAAAACCATTCTGGAGGAAAGATGGGAATTCTTGCATGGATCGTTCTTGGTCTGATCGCGGGTGCGATCGCCAAGGCCATTATGCCGGGCAATGACCCCGGCGGCATCATCGTTACGATGGTGATCGGCATCGTTGGCGCCTTCATCGGCGGCTTTGTCGGAAACATGCTCATGGGTGTCGGACTCAACGGCTTCTCCATCCAGAGCATCATCCTGGCGGTAGTCGGTGCCCTCCTCTTCCTCTGGATCTACCGGATGGCGACAAAGGGCCGCAGCACCACAACCCGCGTTCCGTAAAGCTTCAACCGCTCCACGCAGGAAAAGGGGTTGCCGCTCTGGCTGTACTGGATACTCCTCGGGCTGGTGGCCGGGGCGCTGGCGAAATATCTGGTGCCAGGGCGGGATCCCTCGGGTTGCATCGTAACAATCGTCCTCGGAATAGTCGGCGCCTTCATCGGCGGCTGGCTCGGAACCCGGTATTTCGGGTGGGGACAGGTGACCGCCGGGCGGCTTGATCTCCGCTCGGTCGGGATCGCGACCGCCGGCGCCATAATCCTGCTACTCCTCGGCAGGCTCGTTCGGCGACTATAGGCTGGTTTCGATTCATTGGCTTTCTTTCGCGTTGTGCGTTTCCCGTTGTTGCGTTGACCGTTTATGCGTGACTCGGGCTTCGGGCGAAATCGCGGCTCGCACTTTCGTTCGCAGACCGTAAAGCATCCGGCGAACGTCGATCGTCGCCTCACTGAGAGGCTTCCAGTCACGACTACGGAGTACTCCCCCGTCGTCAACGCAACAACGGTGAACGGAAAAACGGTCAACGCACAACGCAACCAGTCCACCGGCAGAGCTCTAACCCGGCCGATGGAAACCAAACTTCGGCCGCTGTTCGGTGCCCAGCTTAGATTTCGGGCGTGAAGGAGAGCATCGTCGTCCGGGGCGCCAGACAGCACAATCTCAAAGGGTTCGACGTCGAGATCCCCAGGCGCACCG
>JANMTG010000290.1:0-1943 GCA_031390205.1 Gemmatimonadota bacterium | reverse complement strand
CATCCGCACGCTGGTGGCGTTTTCCGGGGAAGTCAAAGACATCGAATCCGGTCCTGACGCATTCTCAGAAACCAGTTCCACGATGAACCCCAACCTGAAGGCTCTGTATTACCCACAATTCTTGTAACTTTGTCCAATCGGGAGGACGCCGGGAGTGATTGGTAATTCGCGAGTTAGGACGACGAGGCCTGCTCGGCATGAGATTCGCTTCGATAGCCCACTGATCGCCAGGGAGCCGGGGCGGGCTAGTGCGGCGGAGCAGGGACGTGTTCCGCGGAGGGGGTGGAACATGGAGGGATTCGTCATGGCGATCGTGACGTTGGGCGTTGACGCATGGGCGGAACAGCAATTCGGAGACTGTGATTTAGGGGATCGGCGGCGCACGCGGCGGTTGGTGAAGTTCGCCAGTCAAGCCGCCGAGAAGCCGGATGCGTCGACGCCCCGGCAGACGGAAGTGTGGTCCGATCTGAAGGCGGCGTATCGATTGTTCGATCAAGACGAAGTGACGTTCTCGGCGATCACCGCGCCGCATCAGAAACTGACGCGCTCCCAACGGGATGACGGCGTGTGGCTGATCCTCAACGACACGACCGAGTTGAACTTCGGCTTTCTCCGCGAGATCGAGGGGATCGGACGCGTCGGCAGCGACGAGGGCCGCGGCTTCTTTCTACACAGCGCGCTGGCGGTGCGGGCATCGGACCGCGAATTGGTGGGCGTGGCCGCGCAAGAGCTTGACACGCGTCCGCAAAAAAAAGTGAAACGCGTATCGTCTCATGCGCGGAAGAAGAAGTCGCAGCGTGAGACCGACGTCTGGGGCCGCGTGATCGATCAGGTCGGATCGCCGCCGGAGGGGGTGCGTTTGCTGCATGTCTGCGACCGCGGGGCCGACAACTTCGACGTCTATTGCCACCGGATCACGCAGCGCGCGGGCTGGGTGATTCGCGCGGCCCAACTGCAGCGCCAGGTGCGTGATGAGTCCGGCGGCGCACTGTCGCTGGATCGGTTGATTCGGCGTGCGCCGTGTCTGGGGACGTATGAAGTGACGGTCAGCGCCAATCAAAATCAACCGGCGCGGACGGCCCGAATGGAAGTGCGCGCCGCCGCGCTGTCGATGCCGCGTCCGAAGGCCGGCGTCAGTCGTTATGCCCGCGATACGGGGCTGAAGTCGATTGCGATGTGGGTGGTCGAAGCCCGCGAGGTCTCGCCGGTGCCGAAGGGCGCGGAGCCGTTGCGATGGGTGCTGCTCACGTCGGAAGACGCGGCGAGTTTTGATCACGCGTGGAAGATCATCGAGCATTACGAACAGCGGCCGTTGATCGAGGAATATCACAAATGTTTGAAGACCGGCTGCCAGGTGGAGGCGCGGCAATATCAGACCGCCCAACGTTTGGAAGCGGTGATCGGACTGACCGCCGTGCTGGCCGTGCGCCTGTTGCAATTGAAACACGCGGCCCGCACCGAACCGGATCGCCCCGCGCACGACGTCGTGCCGGCACGCTGGATCGACGGCTTGCGCCGCGTGCTGCGCCGCCCCCGTCCGCTGAATACCATCCGTGAATTCTTCCGCGCGTTAGCCAGCCTCGGCGGCTTCCTCTGCCGCAAATGCGACGGCGAACCCGGCTGGCAAACGATCTGGCGCGGACTCGACACCCTGCTCCAGTGCCTCCGCGGCCTGGATGCCAGACCAAAGAAATGTGGGTAATACAGAGGACTCACGTCCTGGGCTAAGTTCTGACGCCCTCCGGGCGAAAGCAGAATGCTTCAGTTCAATCACTGAACGCAGACATAACCACCAACCAGCGGATGCACCCCTCTCTGCAGGAATTCCTGTCCGTCGCTTGAACTCCGATCGGGTGACACTTATGCTGCAATGCGATCGGAGAACATCCGACATGTGTCTCAGGAAATGTCTTTCCGCGTCTATCGAATAGGGAGTGCGCTAT